>NZ_JBIYDB010000016.1:0-108877 GCF_044908325.1 Arthrobacter sp. GAS37 | reverse complement strand
GCGACACTCCGAAGAACCCGCGGGACACGGGGCCCTGCCGGGTGTCGAAGTATCCGATCGCTTCCATGGAAACACTCTGCCAGGAGGCTACGACATTTAACCGAACTCAGACCGGCGGTCCCGCGTTCGGCTTCAGGTTCTTCATCACCAACGTCGAGTTGAGGCGCTCGACGGCGGGAAGTGCCGAGAGTTGGTCGTCGTAGAAGCGCTGGTAGGCCGGGAGATCGGCGGCGATCACGCGGAGGAGGTAGTCCGGCGAGCCGAACAGCCGCTGGGCCTCGACGATGTTCGGAATGGCCGCCACGCGGTCTTCGAACTCCGACATCGTGGCGCGGTCAGCCTGACGCAGGGTCACAAAGACTATCGCCTCGAATCCGAGGCCAATCGCACCCGGATCGATGTCTGCCCTGTACCCCCGAATGACGCCGGAAGCCTCGAGATCCCGCAGCCTTCGATGGCACGGAGCCACGGTCAATCCCACCTTGGCTGCGAGCGCGGTGGCAGTCATTCGGCCATCCTCTTTGAGGTGGCGCAAAATAGTTCTATCTATTCCATCAATCACGCAAATATCTTACCGAGATCCCGGCAAGTCTGGCTAAATATGGGAACACTTATGGGCCGATTTTCCATAAAGTTCATGGTGTAGACACCAACCAGGAGCCACCATGAATCCCCAGCTTTTCATCGCTTTCGTCATTGTCGCCGTCACCTTGGCGTGCACCCCGGGAGTCGACTGGGCGTATTCGATTGCCGCAGGCCTGCGGCAGCGCAGCTTTCTCCCCGCCGTGGCCGGCCTATGCAGCGGCTACGTGCTGCACACGGCCCTCCTGGTGGCCGGACTCGCGGCCCTTTTGACGGGAGTTCCGGGGCTTCTAGGCTGGCTGACGATCGCGGGCGCAGCGTACTTGCTCTGGCTCGGCGTGAGCACCATACGCTCGTGGCGAGGCGCAAGCTTCAGTGCGGATGACGCCGTCGGGCAGTCCCGAAACCAGTTGCGCACCTTCCTGCAAGGCATGGGCACGAGCGGCATCAACCCCAAGGGCCTGCTGTTCTTCCTGGCGCTGGTGCCCCAATTTGTGAGCCCGGAGGCGTCGTTGCCGGTGCCGGTGCAGTCAGGCGTGCTGGGCCTCACGTTCGTCGTGTTCGCGGGCATCATTTACACGGCGGTGGCACTGACCTCGCGAAAGCTGCTGCAGTCCCGGCCATCCGCGGCACGAGTAGTGACCCTTGGGAGCGGCATCATCATGATGGGGCTCGGGGCTGTTCTGTTGGGCGAACAGCTGCTTCCAATGCTCCGGTGACGTGGCCGTCGGGTGGGATCGCTCTGGCGCTCTTCGGCGGGGCAGCCTATCGTCGGCTTCATGTCCGATGACTTTTCAGCTCTCATAGAGGCCTTCAGGAAGGTCGGTGTGTCGAGGGCGTACGGTTCGCCCCTGCAGATCGGCGGAGAAGAACTGATCCCGGTGGCCCTGGTGTCCTTTGGATTCGGAGGAGGCAGCGATGGAGGCAATGCTGCCGGCGGTGGTGGGGGCGGTTTCGTGCTCCCTGTCGGCGTCTATGGCCGCAACGCCAGCGGACGCGTGACCTTCCAGCCGAACACCGTGGTTGTCTTGGCGATGCTGCTCCCGCTTGTCGGCGCCGTCGGGGTCTCCATTCGGGGAATCCTCCGCGCGCTTCGGGCCTAACCGCCGGGCCCAGTCGCCTCAGTCGCCCGGTTCGCCGAAATCCTTGTTCCACATCCGGCGCACCTCGATATCCTTACGGATGCCATCGACGGCGTCCGGCTCAGTCCCCTCCGGTTTGCCGCGCGGAACCCGCTTAGAGACAAGAGGCCGTGGGTTGGGTGTCCGCCGCCTGACCTCGAGCATCGACAGCGCCCGGTCCGTGAGCGCGTCATTGCGCAAGGCGAGGCTGGTCTTCTTCCTCCGGAGTACCTCCACGAGAGCGGCCTGTGCCGCTTCCCGCTCTCCCAGCACCCTGAGCGACTGTGCCCGAATCAGCAGCAGCGCAGCCGAAAGGTCGTCCGTGTTGCGGAGCCCCTCAGTCCAGGCGACGACGTCGGCGTGCCGCTCGAGTGCTGACGCCGCGGTGCAGCGAGCCAAGGCGGAGGGCAACGACGGCGGCAAGCTGGCCAGGATATCCAGCGCCTCCGCCGTCTGGCCCGTCTCCCGGAAGCAATGCGAGAGGGCAAGGTAGACGGATTCCTCGCTGAACAGGACGGGAACGTCAATCCGCTCCGCCACCTCGACCCGCGTGACCACCCTGCGAAGGTAGCTTGAGGAGAACTGGCTCGCGGCGTCGTCGATCCGTATGGACAAGCCGCGCTGCAGCAGTTCCGAAGCCCGGAGATATCCGGTGTGTTTGTACACAAGCAGCCCGGCGATCACGTAGCACAGGCCTGCCCAACCCGGGTAGGTGCGCGCCAGGGTGATGAGCCGGTCCGGTTCCGTGCTGGTGAAGACGGCGTCGTACACCGATTTGGCGGTCTTACCGGCCAGGCGTTTGAGTCTGGGAGCATCCCCGGCGACGTCGATCCGGCCAGCGGCCTTTCCTTTCAGGATGCCCCAAATCGCACCGCTCAAGCCCTCAGCCAGTCCACCCACCGACGTGCGGACATGTCCATTCCGGAACGGCGTGATGTCCCTGGGGTCCCCGAAAATCGCTCCGCGGACTCCGGGAGCCGATGGCTCACTCACGGTTGCCCTGCCATCGCAGGATAAATCTTCGCATAATTGGGCGTCACAGAACCATGCTAGCTGCGCTTTGTCCCACCCCCTCCCCTCTATTCCGGGGTTTTCGGGAGTAAGATATCCTCGTCGGCAGGGTTCCGACTCCTTGCCGCGATACGGCCCTCCATTTGAAGGGCCGATGGAAATCGTGATCGGGAGGAGCTATGACTACTGCTTCACACCCCGCGCAGCACCACGTGATGGGGCTGACGCTGCACAACACAGCACTGGTATTGGGCTGGGTTTTCCTGGCTGTTGGCGTCTTGGGATTTATCCCGGGCATCACCAGCAATTACGGCGCCATGACCTTTGCAGGACATGACTCGGGCGCCATGCTTCTTGGAGTCTTCCAAGTATCCGTCCTGCACAATATTGTCCATTTGCTATTCGGCGCGGCAGGCCTGTACTTCGCGAGGACTGGAAGGATGGCGCGCGGTTACCTCATCGGTGGCGGCGCAATCTACCTCGTCCTGTGGATCTACGGTCTCATCACCACGTCGAACATGAGCGCTGACTTCGTGCCCATGAACGCCGCGGACGACTGGCTGCACCTGGTTCTCGGTGTTGTCATGGTTGCCCTTGGCCTGTGGCTTGGACGCGACGCAAGAGAGGAGTCGAAGGGCCGCGCCATGTAGCGCACCCTGACTCTGCAGCACCCTGCAGTTGCACGACGGCGGCCGTCCCTTTCGAGGCGGCCGTCGCCTTTGCGTCCGGGTCGCCTACCCGAGGAGCCTGCGTTCGTAGGCGAAGGCCACCAGCTGAAGCCTTGTGCGCAGCCCGAGCTTGCTGAGCACACTCCGCAGATGGGATTTCACCGTCGCCTCGGAGACAAACAGGCTCTGCGCCATCTCCGCGTTCCCCAAGCCTTTGGCCGCCAGCAGGAACACATCCCGCTCTCGTGGAGACAGCTCGTCCATGACGGCGAGGTCCGGCCCGGCGACCGGCACCGTCCTCGCCGCGTGCTGGAAGAGTTCGTGAACCGAACCGGGGGCGATCACCGAGTATCCCGAATACACGGTCCGGATGGCGGCCAGCAGGAATTCCGGTTCCGCGCTCTTGAGCAGGTAGCCGCTGGCGCCGGCCTGCACGGCTTCGACCACTGCTTGGTCCCTGTTGAAGGTGGTCAGGGCAATGATCTTTGGTTTGTCCACCCCGGCCGCATCTGCTTCCTCGGTGATGCGACGCGTGGCCTCGACTCCGTCCAGCACGGGCATCCGAAGATCCATCAGCATGACGTCCGGCCGCTGCTCGGCCGCGAGCGCCACGGCTTGTTCGCCGTCGTCGGCCTCCCAGGCCATGTCCATGTCCGGTTGGCTCTGCACCAACATGCGGATGCCGGAGCGGAACAGTGGTTGGTCGTCCACCAAGGCAACCGTGATGGGCGTTTCAGCCACGTCCGACGCTTTCCCGCTCAGGGCCCGACGACGGCGAGGCGCCCTCGAGAGCCAGCGCCGGCTCCTGCTCCAGGCCCTTGCCGGACGGAACATCCTCCCGATCCGAGGCCACTTCCGGAAGGAGGGGTGCCGGGCGCGAGCCGTAAGGGATGAAGACCGTCACACGGAACTGCTCGCCGTCTGGCCCGGAACTGAGCCAGCCGCCGGCAAGGTGCGCACGCTCGCGCATTCCGGGAATGCCGCGCCCCACGCGCCCGGCGGCACCGCCGTCGTCCGTCCCCCCAATCGAAACGGACGCCGGCAATTCCGAAGCAACATGCATGGTCAGCCCTGGGCCGCTCCAGTCAAAGTGAAGGCGCACGGCCGTGCCACGTCCGCCGTGCTTGAGGGCGTTCGTAAGGCATTCCTGCACAATCCGGAATACTGCGAGCTGCTGGCCCGCGCCAAGCTCGACCGGGGTTCCGGTTTCGCTCTGCTGGACCTTGAGGCTCCCTTGACGCATCCGCTCGACAAGAGGCCCGACGTCGGTGAGCCGGGGCTGCGGTGCCACCAGGCCGTCGTCGCGCACTCCCTCAATGACGCGCTGTGCGTCCACGAGGGCATGGCGGGCGGATACCGCGATGTTCTCCAAGGCGTCGAGCACCGCTTTGGGTTGGTCCTGGCTGAGATAGCGCGTGCCGTCCGCTTGAGCGGCGATCACGGCGAGCGAGTGCGCCAGGACGTCGTGAAGGTCACGGGCGATCCGCGTGCGCTCCTGCTCCACCACGAGCTCGACCTCGGTCTCCTTGAGGCTTGCTTGGGCGAGTACCTTGGACTGGAACAGCTTGCCTCGGTCCTCATAAAGAGCCAAGGCAATGCCGACAGCGGCACAGCCGGCGGCGATCAAAATCAATGTGGAGAAGAGCTGCCAGCCGTAGTAGCTCATGGCGCCCCGGTCTCCCGAATATAGGGGCCTGAACCAGCCAACGCCATAGCCGTAACGCCATGACAACATCAAAAACGTTATGACAGCCGTGAACACGACGTTGGCTGCCCCCGCGATCGACCGCTGCCTGCGGGATCCGGTCCACAGAATGAATGCCAGTGCGATGAACGAGCCGATGTAGATTGCCCAATAATTGGGCCAAGGCGGCCGGATGAAATAGGTCAATTGGCCGAGCAAAAGGATGGCGGTCAGCCCCAGTGACGCATAAGGCTTCCAAACAGCCACTGCTATGGCCAAGGTCATCAGAACGAGCATCCACGTGCCGGGCCACGTGCTCAACCCCGACGGCCCCATTCTTCCAGCCTCGCCCACACACCACACCGCCATGAAAATGACGGCCGCCACGGGGGCGCCCCAATGCCGTGCAAATTTCAGTGTCTGTTCCATGTCAGCCACCCTATCCACGGACAAGGACCCGGCGACGCCGATTCTGCCCTCCAGCGTCCGATCTCCACCTGGAAGCCAGCGGATTCATCCTCGGAGCCAACGCAAGATGTGAGCGAGCGTCGGCCAAAATGCCGATAAAGGTCGGCGAGCGTTTGCCTGCTCAAACCCTCGCTCACATATCGGGCCCAAATCCCAAACCCCCGCTCACATATCGGGCCCAAATCCCAAACCCTCGCTCACCAACGCTGAAGTTAGTCCCTGAGAACGACGACGGAACAAAAAACGACGGCGACGCTCCCCAGCACGGGAGCGTCGCCGTCGTCGGCTATTCGGGTTGGGCGCGCGGGATTATTCAGCCGCCGCGGCAACCGCCGCCGTGACCGCGGGAGCGACGCGGGGATCCAGCGGGCTGGGCACGATGTAATCGACGGAGAGTTCGTCCACAGCCAGTGCGGCGATGGCGCGGGCCGCGGCAATCTTCATGGCCGGGGTGATGCGGCGCGCGCCGGCATCCAAGGCTCCGCGGAAAATTCCGGGGAAGGCCAGGACGTTGTTGATCTGGTTCGGGAAGTCGCTGCGGCCAGTGGCCACGACGGCCGCGTACTTGACGGCTACCTCGGGCAGCACTTCCGGGTCCGGGTTGGACAGGGCGAACACAATCGAATCCTGGTTCATGAGCTTCAAGTGTTCCTCGGCCAGCTTGGACGAGGAAACACCGATGAACACGTCGGCGCCCTGAAGAGCCTCTGCGGGTCCGCCGGAAAGGGCGCGGGGGTTGGTGCGCTGGGCGAAGCGGGCCTTGACGCTGCCCGAATCGGCCACAAGGTCGGCGCGCTCGGCGTTGATGATGCCCTTGGAATCCAGAAGGACGACGTCCTCGACGCCCGCGGTCAGCAGGATCTCGGAGACGGCGATGCCCGCGGCACCCGCACCGGAGACCACAACTTTCAGTCCCTCAAGTTCACGGCCGGTCACCTTGGCGGCGTTCGTCAACGCTGCGAGAACCACGACGGCGGTGCCGTGCTGGTCATCGTGCATGACGGGGCAGTCGAGGGCTTCGATGAGACGCTCTTCGAGTTCGAAGCAGCGGGGCGCGGAGATATCTTCGAGGTTCACGGCACCGAAGCTCGGACGCAGGCGGACCAGGGTCTCGATGATTTCGTCCACGTTGGTGGTATTGAGGACCAAGGGAATGGAATTGAGATCGCCGAACGCCTTGAACAGCGCGGACTTTCCTTCCATGACAGGGAGGGAGGCGCTGGGTCCGATGTCGCCCAGGCCCAGGACCGCGGTGCCATCACTGACGACCACCACGAGACGCTCGGCCCAGGTATGCGTGCGTGCAAGCTCAGGGTTGGCGTGGATCGCGCGGCTCACCTCGGCGACACCGGGAGTGTAGGCAATGGAAAGGTCCCGCTTGTTCAAAAGCGGTACCGTGCTGGAAACGGAGAGCTTGCCGCCTTCGTGGGCGGTGAAGATTTCCTCTTCGCTCAGCGCCAGGGCAGTCAGATTCTGTTCAGGGGTGATGGTCTCGACGGACACGTCGTTGTCTCCTCAGGCTAGCCGTGAACCCACGGCACTATTCGGGCAGGTATAGAGGCTTCGGTGCCGGACCAAGGGTGGCTGGTCCGTGCGGTGAAACTCCTGCGGATATGGGCTGCTAGCCGCTTGGGTCCTGTCTTGGTAGACAGGGGCCTGATAGGAAGACTAGAGACATCCAGTCATAAACTCATACTTTTGGTCTTAGTGGTCTAGACCAATTACGGTGATTCCCGGAAAAGCTACGCGTCCGCAATCAGCTTGCAAGCGTTCTTCAGGTCCTTCTCTGCATCGAAAAGCGAGATCCGGCGGCAGTTGACCGACTGGACCAGACCACTGATCACGTGCAAGAGAATCCGGGCCCTCCCGGCGTCGCCGATCGCGGCCCCGACCATCTCGGCGGAGAGCACTTCGATATCGCGCAAGAGTACGGGGATGTCGCCGTCGCGGGTATCCCATGTGCGGGACAGACAGTGTTCGACGGCGGGCTGCATGACCCGCATGTGGAAAATCTCCATCCCGAGACCGGTGAGCTCCTGCTGGCTGCACCTCGAAGATGCCGGCTTGGCGTCATTGAGTTCCCGGAGCTGCTGCCGGTAGACCGCAAGCATCAGATGGACCGTGGACGGAAAGTAGCGGTAGAGCGTCCCAAGGGGAACGTGGGCCCTGGTGGATACGTCCGAAAGGCTCACGGTATCGAACTGCCGCTGGGCGAATCCCGCGGCAGTCTTCAGTATCCGGGCGTAGCGCAATAGCTGTCTCGGCGTGGTGGGAGCAGCCGCCATTTGGGGCAACCCCGCGGCCAGATCCAGCGAATACGGTTCCAAGGAGTTCGGTTCGGACATTTCCGGCGTTCTGTTGGTTTGGGCTTCGTTCTGGGAGATTGCGCGGCCCCCCAAAGACCGAGCGCGTCCTGACAATGATACGGCAGCAAGTTGTCAGTTCCCTGAGAACGGATTCGCAGGGCTACGCGACGCCCTTGATCTTCACCACGAATACCGCCCCCAGCAGACCGATCACAGCTGCGGCCACATACAGCGAGACGTAGCCACCCCAGAACGCCACAAAGGGGTACGCGATAAGAGGGGCGATCACCTGCGGCAAAGAGTTGGCCACGTTGATGACCCCAAGGTCCCTGCCCCGGTCCAGCGCAGAGGGCAGCACCTGGGTGATAAGGGCGAAGTCGACCGCCAGGTACGCACCAAAGCCGATACCGAGCACCGCCGCACCGGCAATGGCCCCCGTCCACGTGGGTTCGAACCCAAGGATCAGGGCAGCTATCGAAATGACGATGGACGAGACAATGACGAGGGGTTTGCGTTTGCCCATACGGTCGCTGATGGCACCGCCCACCACGCTGGTGATGATCACCATGACCGCATAGAGGCCTGTGAGGATCAGGACCCCGAGCTCTGGCTTGATCCCCTGCGCTTCCTCGAGGTGCACGGCATCCTTGAGGAAGAACAGCAAGTACAGCGTGACCATGTGGTTGCCGACATTGACCAGGAACCTCGTCAGCCAGGCCCACGCGAAGTCGGGATATTTGACGGGCGAGATCCAAAATCCCTTGACGAATGTCCAGAGTTTGAACGGCGGCCTGGCCTCCGGAACGAGAGGCACGTCGTCATTCTTGAAAAGATAGAGCACGACGCCGGCCAGCAGCGCGGCGGCACAGACAATGTAGCCGAGGGCAAAGTTCCCGGAAACCACGGAAGCGATCACCGCGCCCGCGAGAATGCCCACGGTCTGACCCATGGCCGCAAGGCCGCCGACCGCGCCGCGCTGCGGCACTGGCACTCGATCCGGAATAGCCGCTGTGATGGCGGCATAGGCTCCATTGCAACCGGCCTGGACCAGGCACCACAAAATGGCCATGACTGCCACGTTGGGAGCACCCGCCAGGGCCACAAGGGCTGCCGCGCCCAGGATGGCGCCGAAGAGCACCCAAGGTACCCGCCGTCCGAAGCGGGACGTGTTGCGATCGCTGAACGCACCGAAGATCGGGTTCGCCACGAGGGACACCGCAGCACCGCATCCCGTAACCAGCGCAAGGATGGCTTCCTTCTGGCCTTCGTCAAAGTGGATGGCTTGCTGCCCGAGCAAAACCTGAATCGGGCCGAAGAAGGCAGCGTTGATGCCCACATTGACGAGCACCACTCCGGTGACCCACAGCGAGCGGACGCGCTCCACGGGCTCGGCGAGCGCCGTCGTCGGGCCTGCCTGCATCCCCGCAGGATCCGTCGCCGGTCTTTCAGGCAATGAACCGGGCAGATCGGACAGGCTCATGGCGGTGCTCCCCTAGCGTCTGGACGTGTGGATTCAGCCTAGCGCCGTGGGAGTCTGTCCGGCTGTCATGAAGGCGCGCATGTGGACAACTGCCCTGTCCAGGACCGCCAAGGTAAGTCCGCACGCGTTAGGGTAACTCCAACGGACCGAGGAGGATCAACGATGAACAGCCCAGCGAACCCCATCAACACCGCCGATCTCTACGACGAGCGTGCCGAGGATGTTGAGTCGATATCACTGCAGTTCCAGGACCTCGGCGGCGTCTCGCACTTCAGCGGCACCGTTCGCACCATCAAGTGCTTTGAGGACAATGCCCTGGTGAAGACAATTCTGGCGACCCCTGGCGAAGGCGCCGTGCTGGTGGTGGACGGCTACGGCTCGCTGCGCACAGCCCTCATGGGGGACATGATCGCGGAGAGCGCCGTTGCGAACGGCTGGGCCGGCGTCGTGATCAATGGGGCCATCCGTGATCGCGTGGCGATCGCGAAGCTGCCTTTGGGCGTCAAAGCCCTCGGGAGCAATCCCAAGAAGAGCTCCAAAGTGGGCCGTGGCGAAGTGGACATCCCTTTGGTGATTGACGGAGTGCACATCGAACCCGGCACCCTGATCTACTGCGATTCTGACGGGATTCTCGTGGAGCGGTGACATTTTTCTCGCCAATCGGGTAAGACAAGGAATACAGGAGCGATTAGGATAGTTACTGAAAGCAACTATCCCTGCTTAGTCCCCTTTTCATCCACCCTTGGAGAAGCAATGTCCAACGCCACGCCTGTGCGGGCCGCCGGAGAGGTCCTGACACACCGTCAGACGCTCACGGTCATGGTGGGCCTCATGCTCGGCATGTTCCTGTCCTCCCTGGACCAGACCATCGTGTCCACGTCCATTTACACCATCGCCAACGACCTGGACGGCCTGTCCTTGCAGGCGTGGGCCACTACGGCCTACCTCATCACCTCCACGGTGACCACCCCGCTGTACGGCAAGCTCAGTGACATCTTCGGCCGCCGCCCGCTGTACCTGGCCGCGATCCTGATCTTCCTCGCCGGCTCACTGTACGCCGGTTCCGTTCACTCCATGACCGAGCTCGCCATCGCCCGCGGCATCCAAGGTATGGGCGCCGGCGGTCTGCTGGCCCTCGCGCTGACCATCATCGGCGACATCGTTGCCCTGAAGGATCGTGCCAAGTACCAGGGCTACTTCATGTCCGTCTTTGGCGTTTCCTCGGTCCTCGGGCCCGTGGTCGGCGGTGCTTTCGCAGGCTCGTCCAACATCCTTGGCTTCGACGGCTGGCGCTGGGTCTTCTTCATCAACCTGCCCATAGGCCTGGCTGCACTGGCCGTGGTGTTCTTCTACCTGCACCTGCCCGCGAAGCACGTCAAGCAGAAGATCGACTACTGGGGCGCGGGAGCCATTACGCTGGCAATCGTCCCGCTGCTGCTCGTGGCCGAACAAGGCCGCAGCTGGGGCTGGACCTCCGGCAACTCGTGGATCTGCTACGGGCTTGGCGTCATCGGCATCATCGCGTTCCTGCTGGTTGAGCGGCGTGCCGGCGACTACGCACTGATCCCCTTGCGGCTCTTCAGGAACATCACCTTCGGCTTGTCTTCCCTGCTGAACTTCATCATCGGCATCGGCATGTTCGGGGCCATCGCGATGCTCCCGATGTACCTGCAGCTGGTCAAGGGCCTCACCCCTACCGAAGCGGGCCTCATGATGATCACCTTCACAGTGGGCATCCTCTTCGGTTCCATTACAGCGGGACGGACCATCTCGGCGTCGGGCGTTTTCCGGATCTTCCCAATCCTCGGTACGGGCATCCTGACCGCCGCCGCCGTCGTCATGGGCCTATCCCTCGGCGTCGACACCGGCCTCTGGGTTCCCGGTCTGATCGCCGTATTCTTCGGCATGGGCCTGGGCTTCTGCATGCAGCCGCTCACTCTGGCCATGCAGGTCTCCGTACCGCCGAAGGACATGGGTGTGGGCACGTCCACCGCTGCGTTCTTCCGTTCCATGGGTGGCGCTGTGGGAACCGCGGTGTTCATCTCAATGCTCTTCAGCCTGGCCGCCGACAAGATCGCCTCGGGCATGAAGGACGCCATGGGCAGCGCGGACTACCTCAAGGTGCTCAAGGATCCTGCGGTTGCCGCGGATCCCGCCAACGCCAAGCTGTACGACTTCTTCAAGAACGGCGCCACGAACGATTCGCTGAACGACACCAGCTGGCTGCACCACGCCAACCCGGCGCTCACACGGCCTATCGTTGAAGGCTTCGCGCAGTCGATCGACACCGTGATGCTGACCGCCGCGGCGCTGACCGGCCTCGCGTTCCTCATCAGCTTCGCTTTGCCGAACAAGAAACTGATGGATCCGAAGGCGGCAGCAAAGGAATCCGTGTCCGC
Organism: Arthrobacter sp. GAS37; assembly: GCF_044908325.1. Classification (NCBI taxonomy): domain Bacteria; kingdom Bacillati; phylum Actinomycetota; class Actinomycetes; order Micrococcales; family Micrococcaceae; genus Arthrobacter; species Arthrobacter sp. GAS37. The sequence continues at coordinate 97,158 of NZ_JBIYDB010000016.1, read as the reverse complement.
GCACTAGTTTCCGTCTCTTCGACCGCGTCACGGCAGGCAGTCTTTTGGACTGCCTGCCGTTGTCGTTTCCAGTGTTCGCGCCGGGGAGTGCCCGACGGCGGCGCAAAAGTTTGCGTGGCGTGACACGTCATGCCCTGTGGCTCGGAATTGAGGCCTGGCGTTGGATTGTTCATTGCCTGTGCCGTGCCCGCTTGGGGTCCGGTGGCCCTGGTGTCCGCCAACGTGTTCGTGGTGAGCTTCGGCGCTTCGTGGGGCCCGTTGGTGTGGGTGCTCCTGGGCGAGATCTTCCCCTCACGTATCCGCGCCCGCGCGCTCGGCCTGGCCGCCGCGGCCCAGTGGATCGGCATCTTCGCCATCACCTTGAGCTTCCCCATCATGGCGGCCGGTTCGCTGCCGCTGACTTACGGCATGTGCGCGCTGTTCGCCGCGGCGTCGTTCTTCTTCGTCATGTTCAAGGTGCCGGAAACCAACGGCATGTCCCTTGAGCAGGCCGACACGTTGTTCGTCCCGAAGGGCGCCAATCCCGCAGAGCTCGCGATCACGCCCAAGTAATCCCCACCCAAGTAACTCGCAGTTGTTGTCGTTTTGAGCCCTCATAACGACAACAACTGCGAGTCAGTTGGGCCCTCCTACACGAGGTGCGGTTCGTGTGACTTCAGGTAGCGTCGGCCGCCGACGGCTACGAGGATCGCGAACGCGAGGGCAAGGGCCGCGGCGAAGAACGGGACCTGCGGGCCGAAGTGCTCACCCAGTTGTGCCGCGACAAACGGAGCCAGCGCGCCACCCATCCATCGCACAAAGTTGTAACCGGCCGAAGCCACGGGACGCGGCGAATCGGAGACTTCCATGGCCAGTTCGGTGTAGAGCGTGTTGTTGATGCCCAGCAGGGCGCCCGCCACAATGACGAGCACGACGACGGCAGTCACCGAGTGCCCCGCGGCCAGTCCCAGCCCGACGAGGTCCAGCAAAAGGGCCCCGAGGGTGCCGACCAGGACGTTGGTGGTACCGAAGCGACGCTGCAGCACGGGTGCCACGAAGACCGAGAACACGGCCACGGCCACGCCCCAACCAAAGAACACGGAGCCGATACCGTAGGCGTCCATCCCGAGAATGAAGGGCGTGAAAGCCAGGATCGTGAAGAAGCCGTAGTTGTAGAACAGGGCGCTGGCCGCGGTAGTGCGAAGGCCTTTGTGGCCCAGGGCGAGGAGCGGGTCACGCAAACGGGCCTTCGTGGCCGGCGTCGGGGTCTTGGGCAGCAGTGCCAGCAAGGCGATGAAGGAAATGGCCATGAGGACCGCGGTGCCAAAGAACGGTGCGCGCCATTGCCAGCCCCCAAGGAGTGCTCCGAGCAACGGGCCGAGGGAAATGCCCAGGCCAAGGGCGGCTTCGTAGAGAATGATCGCTGTGCCGGTTCCGCCGCTCGCGACGCCGACAATCACGGCAAGCGCGGTGGCCACGAAGAGGGCATTGCCAAGTCCCCAACCAGCGCGGAATCCGACCAGCTCACCCACACTTCCGGACATGCCTGACAGCGAGGCGAACACGACAATCAGGGCCAGGCCGATCATGAGCGTCTTTTTGCCACCGATCCGCGAAGAGACGAACCCGGTCACGAGCATTGCGACCGCGGTCACCAGGAAGTAGCTCGTGAAGAGCAACGACACTTGGCTGGGGCTGGCTTGGAGGTTCTTGGCGATGGCCGGCAGGATCGGGTCCACCAGTCCGATACCCATGAAGGCGAAGACGGCGGCAATCGCCGTGGCCCACACAGCTTTGGGCTGCTTGAGGAACGAGGCCTTCTCGGCCTCGAGTGTTTCTTCCGCTGGCTGCAGTTGCTCTGCGAGCTGGCCTTTCATGGACTGCTCTCCTAGTTTTGGGTTATCAGTTCTGGACTGAGTGGTTGATCTTGTCGAACACCGGAAGTGCGGCTTCGACGGCGTCGCGTTCCGCCTGGGTCAGCGTTCCGAGGATCCCGGCGATGAATTCGTTGCGGCGGCGGTCTGCATTCTCGACGGCGGCTCGTCCCGCCGCGGTCGCGGCGACGCGGACGGCGCGGGAGTCGTCCGGGTCCGCTTCGCGTTTGACCAGGCCTGCGCGCTCAAGCTTGATGATCTGCTCCGTGGCGCTGGGGACCTTGACCCCGAGGTTCCGGGCGATCCCCCCGACGCGGGCACCGCCGTCGAGCGCCATCTTGAGGACCCCAAGCTGGGCCGAGCTGAGTTGCTCCTCGGAATCGAGGCGGCGCATCACGTAGACGCTCTGCCGCAAGGCTTCCCGGAATGATTGGGCGAGGGCGAGGAGCGCGTCGTCAGCTTGATTGGGGCTCATATTTAGGTATCCTAACAGTTAGGCTACCTAAATATCAAGGGATGCGGGACTTTGTCTTGGGACCCCTCGAGGCTGCCAGCGCTACAGGGCCAGCTTCATTCCCTCGTGACTGGCCACGAAGCCAAGCCGCTCATAGAAGCGATGGGCATCCTTGCGGGACTTGTCGCTGGTGAGCTGGACCAGGGTGCAGCCCCGGTTCCGCGCCTCTTCGATGGCCCATTGCATCATTGCCGCACCGACGCCATGGTCCCGCAACTCTGCGGCGACGCGCACGGCCTCGATCTGGCAGCGCAGCGAGCCCTTACGAGCCAAGCCCGGGATGAAACTGAGCTGGAAAGTTGCCACGCAAGCACCGTTCAAGTGGCCTACCACCAACAACTGGGCGGGATCCTCGTTGATCTGCTGAAACGCCTGCAGATAGGGTCCGACGTCCTCGGCGTTTTCACGGGAACTACCCAATTGATCCGCGGCGAGCAATCTCAGGATGGCGGGCAGGTCCTCCCAGTGGGCCCGGCGGAGCGTGAAGACTCCTTCGTCCAGAACCATGCTCAATAGCGGCTTCACTCCTGGATTTGCGTGACTCATAACACTAGCCTGACACAAGCTGGCGGATTCGTTTTACGAGCCTTCATGAATTCTGGGTGAAACGATCAATCACAAATTCTTGCACGGTTGGAGTTAGTTTGGACTAGCAGATTTGTTAGCCACGTCACCATGCGGCGAATCACCCGAAGGATGCAGATATGTCTCACCAGACAACAACAGGGCAACGCACTGCCTCCAGCAAAGACAGCGAGCCGCATCTGGCGCGCTCACTGAGCAACCGCCACATCCAATTGCTTGCCATCGGCGGCGCCATCGGCACAGGCCTGTTCATGGGCTCCGGAAAGACCATCTCCGTCGCCGGGCCGTCCGTGATCTTCGTGTACATGATCATCGGCTTCATGCTGTTCTTCGTCATGCGCGCCATGGGCCAGCTCCTGCTGTCCAACCTGAACTACAAGTCCTTCAGCGACTTCGCGGGCGACCTCCTTGGTCCCTGGGCAGGCTTCTTCACCGGCTGGACCTACTGGTTCTGTTGGGTAGTAACAGGGGTGGCCGATGTCATCGCCATCGCGGGCTACGCCAATGAGCTCTGGCCGGGGGTTCCGCTCTGGATTCCGGGCCTCGCGACCATCGCCATCTTGCTCCTCCTGAACCTCCCCACAGTGAAGGCCTTCGGCGAGACCGAGTTCTGGTTCGCCCTCATCAAGATCGTTGCCATTGCAGCTCTGATCATCGTGGGCATCGTGATGATCTCCACCGGCTTCAAGTCAGACGCCGGAGCCGCGAGCTTGACCAATCTCTGGAGCCACGGCGGCTTCTTCCCCAAGGAATTCATGGGCTTCGTTGCCGGCTTCCAGATCGCGGTCTTCGCCTTCGTGGGCATCGAACTGGTGGGCACCGCCGCGGCCGAGACCAAGAACCCGGAGCACAACCTGCCCCGCGCCATCAACGCCATCCCGGTGCGCGTCATGCTGTTCTACGTCGGAGCCCTCATCATCCTGATGTCCGTCATCCCGTGGACCGAGTTCAAGGCCGGCCACAGCCCGTTCATCGCCATGTTCTCCCTGGCCGGACTGGGCATCGCGGCAACCGTGGTGAACCTCGTGGTCCTGACCTCCGCCATGTCCTCGGCCAACTCCGGTATCTACTCGACCTCGCGCATGGTGTTCGGCCTGGCGAACGACGGCGATGCCCCCAAGATGTTCGGCCGCCTTTCCAGCCGCAAAGTTCCGCAGAACGCCCTGTTCCTGTCCTGCGTGCTGCTCCTCGGCGGCGTCGCACTGCTCTATGCGGGCAAGGACATCGGAGCAGCCTTCGACATGGTCACCACCGTGTCCGCCGTCTGCTTCATGTTCGTCTGGTCCATCATCCTGGCCAGCTACCTCGTCTTCCGGAAGCGCCGGCCCCACCTGCACGAGGCCTCGACGTTCAAGATGCCCGGCGGCATCGTGATGGTGTGGGTGGTCTTCGCCTTCTTCGCCTTCCTGGTCTGGGCCCTGACGACCCAACCGGACACCCTCACGGCTCTGCTCGTCACGCCGATCTGGTTCGCCGTCCTCGCCGTGGCTTACGCCTTGGTCCGGAAGTCGCCGCTGCACCAGGCCCGTGTGGCCGAGTGGAAAGCCATGGCCGAAACCGAGACGACCGCAGTCGAAACCGCCACCCGCACGACGCCCGCTCACATATAGCGGCAATTCTTCCGACGCCCGCTCACATATAGCGGCGAAACCCGAAACCCTCCTTCACATCATCATGTGAAGGAGGGTTTCGCGTTTCCCACTGCGGTTCATGCCCGGTTACCCTCGGGGACGCTGTCCGGCGCGGCCTTCTTGCTGCTGGCCTCACGGAAAAGGAGCTGGATGAGGCTCGGCTTCTGCGAGAAAGTTGCAACCGCGACATTTTTGCGCACGAATTCGTCCGAGGTGAGTTGCCTCAGCATGGAGTCCGCAAGGTCGGCCCGCGACGTGAAAGTACCGGCTATGTAGTCAACGGCCATCTTGTATTCGGTGACGGACTCGGTCGCGAAAAGACCGGAGGGCCGCATAATTGTCCAATCCAGGCCGCTGGCGGCGACGGCGGATTCCATCCGCCGCATGTCCTCGTACAGTGTCTTTCCCAGCAGCTTGGTAACGAGGGGCTGCAGCACTTTGTCGAAGAGGAACCCGCCATGCGGGCCGGCGGTGATGTCGGTGGCGCTGGAGCTCACGCAGACCAGCCGACGGACGCCGTGGTTCCCCATCGCCCGGATGATGTTGCTGGTTCCCACTGAATAGACCGTGATCGGCTGGCGGCTGTATGGAACACCAAGGGTTGAGAGAACGGCATCCTTTCCTTCGACGACGGCACTTACGTCCTCGAACGTGTACACATCGCCGCCGACGACGCTTAGGCCGGGGGCGGAAAGCGGGAATTCGTGAGGCCTGCGCGTGACAGCAGTGACGACGTGTCCGGCGTCGAGCGCTTGCGCGGTCAGAATCCTTCCGGTGGGGCCGTTTGCCCCGAATACTGCGATCTTCATGTGATGCGGCCTCCGGTAGTCTTGTCTTAGGAAAACCATACAATACCGAAACGATATCATATGAGTTCCATATCAAATCAAGAAGCTGCGACTCCTCGCCTTCGGCGGCGTGCTGTTGCTGAGCTCAAAGCCGAGCTTCGCAGCGTACGAGTGCAACTATCCGTGCTCAATCACCAGGTCGGGGCCAAAGCCGAGCTGAAGGACGTTGACCTTGATTGTCTTGACCTGATCTCGAGCCGGGGGCCGCTTAGCCCGAGCATGTTGGCCAAACACGCCGGCCTGCACCCAGCCACCATGACCGGCATCCTCGACCGACTTGAACGCCGAGGCTGGATTGTCCGGGATCGCGATCCGTCCGACCGGCGCGCCGTGGTGATCCGGGTCCTTCCCGACAGAAACGCCGAGATGTTCCGGCTCTACTCGGGAATGAACAGCCTCATGGACACCATCTGTGCAGACTACGACAATGCTGAAATCGCCGTGATTACCGACTTCCTGCGGCGCGTCCAGGCCGCCGGACGAACGGCGTCGGAAGAACTCGGCAACTAATTGATGCCCGCTTACTTTTAGAGACCAAAGCGCTCACCCTCCTTCACATCAAGTGAAGGAGGGTGAGCTAGCGTTCGGGGAAAAGCCCGCATATCTGAGCGAGCGTCCGGGGTTTAGGCCTCGGCCTTCCGGTCTTCGATCAGCTTCAGCACCTGGGGGAACAACGGGTGCGACGGCGGCAGGTCAGTGATGCGCTCGACCGCCTCGGCGGCGTCCATCTCGGCAAGCATCCGGGCGAGTTCCACGGCTTCGTCGTCTGCTCCGTCGTCGAAACGCAGGGCAGCGGACATCGCGTCGAGCAAGGCAACGGGAGTGACTCCGCGCTCGGCGAGTTCCGCAGCCGGTCCGATGAACCGTTCGTGCCGGCCCAGCTTGCGGAGCGGAGCACGGCCTACCCTGTTCACAGTGTCCGGCAGGTACGGGTTGGTGAAGCGGGACAGGATCTTCTGCACGTATGCTTCCTGCTCAGCTTCGACGAAGCCGTGTTTGGCCACGAGAAGCTGCTTGGTCTCCTCCAACACGGCCCGCACCCGGGCGGCCACGGAGGCATCGGCCATCGCATCGGAGATCTTCTCCAGGCCGGCGCCGTAGCCGAAGTACGCCGCCGAAGCGTGTCCCGTGTTGACCGTGAACAGCTTCCGTTCGATATACGGACCGAGCTCGTCCACGAAGGTTGCGCCGGGGATCACCGGCGCCTCCCCCGCGAACGGCGTGCGGTCGATGACCCACTCGTAAAAGGTCTCCACAGTGACGTCCAAGCCTTGGCCCGGCGCCTGGTTGGGGACAATCCTGTCCACCGCCGTATTCGCAAACACAGCAGCGGAGGAAAGGTCACCGGCGGCACCGTCCCAAGCGGCTTCCACTTCGGAATGCAGGAGGTCCGTGGCGTTGATCGCGTTCTCGCAGGCCATGACTTGCAACGGAGCCAACGACGGCGAGCGGCCGGCGATCCCCCGCGCGATCACCGGCGCCACGAACTTGAGGATGTGCGGCCCCACCGCGGTGGTGACGAGGTCCGCCGTCGCGATTTCCGCGACGACGGCAACCTCTTCGGTGCCCGAATTCAGGGCCCGGAAACCGGACACGGTCTTGACCGCCGCGTTTTCGCCGACCTCGTGGACCTCGTAGGAGGTCGCGGAGGCGAGCTGGCTGATCAAGGCATCCGCGACATCGGCGAAGACCACCTCATATCCAGCCTCGTGCAGCAGCAAGCCGACGAATCCTCGTCCGATGTTCCCCGCCCCGAAATGGACTGCCTTCACTACGCGTTGACCTTTCCGAACAGATCCAGGACTTCCTGCACCGACGTGGCCTGCTCAAGCTGGGCCACTTGCGCCTTGTCCGTGAAGATCTTGGCGATGGAGGACAGGATGTGGAGGTGCTCGTTGTTGATGCCGGCGACGCCGACGACGAACTTGACCTGCTTGCCTCCCCAGTCGATGCCCTCGGGGTAGCGGACGATCGACACACCGGAGTGCAGGATGTGGTCCTTGGCAGCGTTCGTGCCGTGCGGGATGGCCAGGAAGCTGCCCATGTACGTGGACACGGATTCCTCGCGCTCATGCATGGCGTGAATGTAGCCCATGTCCACGGAGCCGCGGTCCAGCAGGAGCTTGCCGGCTTCGTCGATGGCCGAGTCACGGTCCGTCGCGGTGCCGTTGAGGATCACGCTTTCGGGGAGCAGGACGTCCTTGCCCCCGACGGCGGCCGGCTGGGCGGCGTGGGCACCGGCGGCAGGTTCGGCAATCGTCGTCGAGCCCTCAGCGCCGGCTCCGGCGTTGCTGCTCTTGACCAGTTCCACAATCTCTTCGTACCGGGGACTGTTCATGAAGTTGTCCACGGAGACGTGCACGGCGCTGGAGGTGACCGGCCGGGCGCGTTCTGTCAGGTCCTGGTGCGTGACCACGACGTCGTAGGTGTCGCTGAGGTTGGCAATGGCCGAGTTCGTGACCTTGACGTCCGGGAAACCGGCTGCCTTGATCTTGTTGCGCAGCACCGAGGCGCCCATGGCGCTGGAGCCCATGCCGGCGTCGCACGCAAACACGATGTTCTGGATGGGACGGGTCAGGACGGCGGTACCGCCACCGGCGCCCAGGAGTGCGGAGGAAACGGAACTCTTCTTGCCCTTGAGCTCTTCCATCCTGGACGTTGCCTGGCCCAGAGCGTCCACATCGGTGGTTTTGCTGGTCCGCAGGATCACGGAGGCGATCAGGAAGGACACTGTGGCTGCGAGGAGCACAGACAGTCCCACGCCAAAGTAGCTGTCCTTCGCCGTCGCGGCAAAGACCGCGATGATGCTGCCCGGGGCTGCCGGCGAACGCAAGCCCGCTCCGGTGACCACCAAGGTGAAGATGCCGGTCATGCCGCCTGCGATCGTGGCGAGGATGAGGATCGGCTTCATGAGAATGTACGGGAAGTAGATCTCGTGGATGCCGCCGACAAACTGGATGAGCGCGGCGCCGGGAGCGGATGCCCGTGCCAGGCCCTTGCCGAAGATCATGTACGCGAGCAGGACGCCGACGCCCGGGCCGGGGTTGGCCTCCAGCAGGAACAGGATGGACTTGCCGTTTTGCAGCGCTTGTTCCGTACCGAGCGGCGTGAGGATGCCGTGGTTGACTGCGTTGTTGAGGAACAGGACCTTGGCTGGTTCGATGAAGATGCTGGTCAGCGGGAGAAGTCCGTTGTGGACCAGGAATTCGACGACGGCGCTCGCGCCGTCACTGAAGGCCTTCACCACCGGGCCGATGACCAACATGCCGAAGATGGCCAGGGCGGCACCGACGATGCCTGCGGAGAAGTTGTCGATCAGCATCTCGAAGCCCGGCTTGACCCGGCCTTCCCATACCTTGTCAAGCTTCTTCATGATCCAGGCCGTGAGCGGGCCCATGAGCATGGCACCGATGAACATCGGAATATCCGTACCCACAATCACACCCATGGTGGCGACGGCTCCCACCACGCCGCCGCGGATGCCATGGACCGCCCGGCCGCCGGTGTAGCCAATCAGGAGCGGCAACAGGTACGTGATCATGGGGCCCACGAGTTTGGCCAGGTCCGCGTTGGGCAAGAACCCGGCCGGGATGAACAGGGCGGTGATGATGCCCCATGCAATGAAGGCCCCGATATTGGGCATGATCATGCCCGAAAGGAACGTTCCGAACTTTTGGACACCAACGCGCACGCTGGTGCGCTGTTTCGCAACTGACGCTGTTGCCATTGTGTGAATTCCTAACGCGAGTCCCGCATCAGTGCGGGATCAGTCGATATCTATCGAAGGAGGACAGCTCTAGGAGCTGCTGGAGATTCGGTGAAGCCATTCAAGGAAAAGCTTCAGTTCCGAACTGGATAGCTGGTCTGAATGTGAGGCTTGGAGTGCCGCATTCAGCGCGATTGCCGCAACAACGACGGACGACTTGCCGGAGTCGTCTGCTGCGGCGCCACGGGCTGTTTCCGTGGACACGGCGAAAATCATGGAATCCCGGGTCATGGTGGAGAGCTCGAGATTCCGGTCTTCCAAAGGCTCTGCAATGAGCATGAGCGTGACGCCAACGTTGGCCGCCAGGATGCTCCTGGCTGCCTCGCGCGGGGGTACGTTGATCTGCCCGGCAATGGCTGCCTTGCTCAGCATCTCCTCCAGAAGCGACTCGGCATCAGCCACGATGGCCGGCCTGCTTTCCGGACGGATGTTGCCGAACATCACCAGGTAAAGGTGCGGTTGGGTAAGTCCGAACTGGACGTGGTTGTCCCACATCCGGCGGACATCCTCCAGGGGTTCCCCAGAGGGTGCGAAGTCCCGCTCTCCCGCCACGTACTCCTCGAAGCCGGCTGCAACGACGGCGTCGAACAGCCCCTCCTTGTCGCCGAAGTGGTGGTAAAGCGTGGGCGCCGTGACGCCGGCAAGTTTGGTGATTTGGCGCGTAGAGACCGGTGACCCGTCCGAATTCGCCAGCAACTCGGCAGCTGCACGGAGCAGCCGAGTTTTGGGCGGAAGCTGGTCATCGAAACTCATAGCCGCTACCCTAGCACCTATAGCAACGCTATATGAAGTGAGTCACAGGAGATTTTTTCGGACCCCGAGGCGCCGCAGCCGGTGGGTCCGATCCGAGAGCAGGAACAGAGGATTTCAGTGCAGAATTTCCAAGGAGTAGGCGTCAGCCCCGGCCGCGTCATTGGCACCATCCGTCAGATGCCCAAACCAGTCAGCGAACCGCCGTCGGGCGAGCAGCTAGCCGTTTCCACCACAGCGGAAGAAGCCGTCGCCGGGCTGAAGGCTGCGGCCCAATCGGTCCACGACGAACTGAAAGCACGTGCGGACAAGGCCAGCGGAGACGGTAAGGCCGTGCTGGAAGCCACCGCGCTCATGGCTAAGGACACCATGCTCTTGAAGTCGGCCACGAAGCTCATCAACAACAACGGCAGCTCCGCTGAACGCGCCATCTGGGAAGCCGGCGCCTCCGTGTCCGAAATGCTCCACAACCTGGGCGGTTACATGGCCGAGCGTGCCACCGATGTCCTGGACGTCCGCGCGCGGATCGTCGCCGAACTTCGCGGGGTCCCCGCCCCGGGGATCCCGGCGTCGGACACTCCGTTCATCCTGGTGGCCGAAGACCTCGCCCCGGCCGATACCGCAACGCTGGACCCGGCGATCGTGACAGCACTGGTCACCTCGGGTGGCGGACCGCAGTCCCACACGGCGATCATCGCGCGCTCACTCGGGCTGCCCGCCGTCGTCGCGGCCCGCGGAGTGGACGAAATTCCTGACGGCGCCGAAGCCTTTGTTGACGGCGCAGCCGGTTCACTCTCCCTCGAACCCACCGAAGAGCAGCGCGCGGCCGCCGTCGCGTGGGTCGAAAATGCCGCCACCCTGGCAGTTTTTGACGGAAACGGCACGACGGCGGACGGCCACTTGGTGCCCCTCCTCGCCAACGTCGGCGGGGCCAAGGACGCTGCCGCAGCCGCCGCGCTGGGCGCCCAGGGCGTGGGCCTTTTCCGCACCGAATTCTGCTTCCTGGAACGCGACACCGAGCCGACTGTCCTGGAACAGGCCGCCGCGTACAGGGGCGTGTTCGACGCATTCCCGGGAAAGAAAGTGGTGCTCAGGACCCTCGACGCCGGTGCCGACAAGCCCCTTCCCTTCCTCACCGACGCCACCGAACCCAACCCGGCCCTCGGTGTGCGCGGCTACCGCACCGACTTCACCACGCCCGGCGTTTTGGAACGCCAGCTCGAGGCCATCGCCATCGCGGCCGACGAATCAGAAGCTGAAGTGTGGGTCATGGCACCCATGATCTCGACTGCGGCCGAGGCTGCCCGTTTCGCCTCGCTGTGTGGCGCCGCGGGAATCAAGACACCCGGCGTGATGGTGGAAGTTCCCTCGGCGGCATTGACCTCGGCGTCGGTCCTGCGACACGTGGGCTTCGCGTCGCTCGGCACCAACGACCTCACGCAGTACGCCATGGCCGCCGACCGGCAACTCGGACCCCTCGCCGAACTCAACACCCCCTGGCAGCCCGCGGTTCTGCGCCTCGTGCAGCTGACCGTCGCGGGCTCCGCCGAGGAGGGCAACGGCAAACCCGTTGGCGTCTGCGGTGAGGCTGCCGCGGACCCGGCCCTCGCCGTCGTGCTCGTTGGCCTGGGCGTATCGACACTGTCCATGACCGCCCGGTCTTTGGCCGCCGTCGGAACCGTGCTCAAGACGGTGACGTTGGAACAGGCGCAAGAGCTGGCACGGCTGGCGCTCAGCGCACCCGATGCGCTTGACGCAAAGGCCTGGGTCCGCGCCAAACTGCCGATCCTCGAGGAACTCGGGCTCTGAGCCCAGCCGTACTGTCCTACCTGAACACAAGGAGAAACCATGCCCGAACGCACCGCCACCATCGCCAGCCGCTCCGGACTGCACGCCCGCCCGGCTGCAATTTTTGCTGAAGCCGCGGGGGAATCCCCGGTTGAAGTGACCATCGCGATGGCCGGTTCGCCTGCCGACGACGCGCTCGACGCCGCGAGCATCCTTTCGCTCATGACGCTTGGTGCGGCAAAGGGTGACGTCGTGGTGCTTCGTGCGGAAGGCGACGGCGCCGACGCTGCCCTGGATTCCCTGGTGACGCTGCTGGAAACGGACCTCGACGCGGAGTAGGCGGCCGGAAATGCGCAGGCCGGATGCCGCCGTCGCTTTCTATGCCCTGAACATTGGGCTGCTGCCGGTCTCATTACTCGGCTACCTGATCTGGGTGGGGAAGCTTCTGGCCGCGAAGCCTTCCGGAGTTTCGACCAGCGCGCAGGCTCCGCTCTCCGCGAGGTGGGCGATGCACAATTTCGGCGTGCGCGAAGACCAGGCCGCGAACCGATTACTGCCCCTGCTGCCCGGCGTTCCTTGGCTGGGCATGCGGCTGGCATTCTGGCCGACGATCTTTGCGCACCGCGTCACGGGCTTCGTCCCGAAGACCTTCCGGTACCCCTTTGACGGCGAGATACCTCCACAAGCCGAGGCGTCGGCCAGGGTCACGTTCTTCGACAACGCCGTAGAGCGCGCCCTTCCAGGGATCGATCAGTTGGTCATCCTCGGCGCCGGCTTCGACACACGCCCGTACCGCCTCCCGCGGGACACCCCCGTCAACTCCTTCGAGGTAGATGCCCCAAAGACCCAGGCGGTCAAGCGCGAAATACTGGACAAGGCAGGAATCGACGTACACAAGGTCGCGTTCGTGCCCGCGGACTTCGAGAAGGATGATTGGCTCGCCAAACTCGTGGACGCCGGGTTCGACCTCGGGCGTCCGGCGCTTTTCCTCTGGGAAGGCGTCACGATGTACCTCGACCGGGAAGCGATCGAGGACACGCTGCGCAAGGTCGCGAGTTGCGCCAAGGGCAGTTTGCTCGCCTTCGACTGCTTCACAACCGAGACTCTCGAGTCGGGCACGCTGTACTGGCGGTTTGGAAGGGCGGCGGCCAAAGCGGCCGGCGAACCGTTGAAGTTCGGCGTGGACAGCACACCGCCCGCGCGGGAGCGCCTATCGGGCCTTCTCCTATCCTCCGGGTTGGCGCTTCTCGAACAGCGTGGGCTTGGTCGCGAGACCAAGAAGAAACGTGCGTGGGGTGGCTTCGCGATCGCCGTGGTGGAGTAGTGCCCTGAGCGAGCGTTCCGTCGATTGGGCTCATATCTGAGCGAGCGTTCGGGATTTTGGCCACATAGGTGAGCGAGCGTCTCAGCGGGTGCGGCTGGGTCCGAAGTGGGGGACCCCCTTAGGCGAAGGCGGAGATGCCCGTAATCGAGCGTCCGATAATCAACGCTTGAACAGTCTCTGTGCCTTCATACGTATGGATGCCCTCTATGTCGGCGAAGTGCCGGGCCACGCGGTTGGCCAACAAGATCCCGTTGCCACCGAGCAGGTCGCGTGCGTTCGAGGCGATGCTGCGGGCCGTCCGGGTGCACGTGAACTTCGCGAGCGCCGCCTGCGAGGGAGTCAGCACGCCCTCTTCGTCCAGCCTGGTCATCTGCATGACCATGAGCTGCATGGTGGCGAGCTCGGAATGCATACGGGCAAGACGCTCCTGCACAATCTGCGAGGCCGCCAGTGGGCGGCCGAACTGCCGGCGTTGAGCGGCGTACTGCACCGCGGTTTCGTAGCAGGCAGTGGCATGCCCGACGGCGGACCAGGCCACTCCCAGCCTGGTCGCCAAGAGCACCCGTGCCGTGTCCTTGAAACTCCGTGCACCCGGGAGCACGTTCTTCAACGGGACGAAGACATTCTCAAGGCGGATGTGTGCCTGCCAGATGGCCCGGAGTGAGAGCTTGCCTTCGATGGTCGTGGCGGAGTATCCGGGGGAATCCTGCGGGACAAGGTATCCGTGAACCTGCCCGTCGTCACCACGGGCCCAGACGACGGTCAGGCCGCCGATCGAGCCGTTGCCGATCCATTTCTTTTCACCGTTGAGCACATAGCCTCCCTCGACGGGCGTCGCAGTCGTCTCGAGTCCCACCGAATCGGAGCCGTGTGCCGGCTCGGTCAGGGCGAAGGCGCCGTATTCCTCGGCCCGGGCAAGTGCTGGAAGCCAACAGGCCTGCTGCTCAGGGGAACCGCATTCGGCCACGGACCGCAGCGCCAAACCGCCCTGGACGGCAACAACCGTTCCGATGGAGCCGTCCCCGCGGCTCAGTTCCATCGTGACCAGTCCGGCGGCGGTTTTGCTCATGGCCGGGAACCCGTCGATGTTGATTCCGTCGCGCAGAAGATCAAGTTCGCCCAAGCGCTTCACCAAGTGCAGCGGGTACTCCGCGCGCTCCCAGTACCCCGTGATGACCGGGAGCACTTCGTCCTGGACAAAGGTCCGCGCACGGTCCCAGTAAGCGCGGTCTTCGCGGCTTATGTCCTTGAAAACGGAGGCCGGGTCCGGGTCCAGGGATTCGTTCAGGACGTACTCGGGCTCCATAGTCCCGGCCGGAAAAACAGTGCCCGCCGGGAAAACGGCATCCAGTTCTTCGGAAGTGCTATCGGACGTCGTCGTCATGGGAATCCTCGCTCTGGGTTTGCGATCTGCGACTCCCAGCATGCGCTGACACTCAGTTTCATGTCAAGGAACTCGATGTCAGCGAAGGATTCTGCTGGATCAAACGTTAAGCCAAGGCGTCCCGGACCGCCTGAAGGATCTGTTCCGTACCCGCGGCCGGATCCAGGACAGCAACCACGACGGCGGGACGGCTGCTTTTCTGACGAGGCTCACTACTCGCCTCGCCGGCTGAAACCCGGGCAAAAGTATCAGCCAGAGCTCCCAATTCACGCCCGAGCCGGGCGGCCAGCCCTTGGGCTTCAGCTTCCCGCGCATCACTCTCGCCACGTTCGACACCCTCGACGCCTTCGCCAGCTGCGACAGCCCGGAGCCATTGGCGCAGGACGCTGTTGTGCAGCGCAACTACCGAAGCAGCAAAGGCCACGGAAGTGACCTCCCGGCTTTCGCCCTCAGGCAGCGCAGAAAGGAGATGATTCCGGAAAGCCCGCTGATAGCGATGTGTCATGACCAGTTCACGATCACGAAGGGCCGGCACTTGATGCAGAAGTTCGTAGCGGGCAAGGGAGGTTTTCCGGTTGCCCACGTGGTGGCCGAAGACCAAGAGCGCCGCGTCCACGACGGCACGCAACGGATCCGCCGTCGTTCCCGCAAGGAACTCCTGAACCCGGGCCAGAATACGGTCGTGATCGGCGAAAACGATGTCCTCTTTGGATCCGAACTTGCGGAAAAACGTGCTTCGGCTGATTCCCGCGGCGTCGGCGAGGTCGTCCACGGAGGTCTCGTCGTAGCCTTGCCGCACCAGGAGCTCGATTGCCGCGACCACGACAGGGCCTGGATCCGGATTGGCGGGGTAGTTGACCATAGGCGTGAATCTAACACGACGGCGTAACCGCACAGCCTTGAGCGCGGCTAGGCTTCTGCCATGGCATTGATAGCTCCCCGCGTGACGCCTGGCTTGCCCGCGGACGACGCCCGGAACCTGGCGCGCTCACTCCAGGACAGCAACGACATCACCGTCTTCGTGGACGGCACGGTCCACCGGCTGCCGGATGAGGTGAGGGACGCCGTCGTCGACCTCCTTGGCAGGCTGGGCCGGGGCGAAGCGGTGACCGTGAGCAGCGTGGAGGAAATGCTCACGACGTCGAGGGCGGCCGAACTCGCGGGAATCTCGCACACCTACTTGCGGAACATGACCGACCGGGGCGAAATCCCGGTGGAATACCGCGGCACGCACCGTCGCATCAGGCTCGCGGACATCATGGCGTGGTTGGAGACCCAGAAGAAGTCGGCCGCGGGCAACGAGGAAACCACCAGCGAGTAGCGAAAGCTAGGCGAGGGCCGCCTTGAGCGCCGCGTGGACCCAATCCCGGTAGCGCTCCAATCCCCAAGCGAAATCCAGCACGAGTGATCGGTAGGTGTCCGGGTGGCCGACCGACCAGATCACGGCCGCGGCTTGCTCGTCGCTCATGCCGGAAGTCAGTGCCCCGCGCCGCCTGAGCGCAGCCGCAGCTTCCGCATAGTTCCGCAGCCGGGTTTCGGCCCGGTCCCGCTCCACTTTTGCCGCTTCAGCGTCGACGGCGGAGGCCTGCCTCATGACGCTGAATAATTGGCTGCTTCTCGGATGCACCTCGGCGAACCAGTCGGCCAACAACGCTAGAACCGCCCCGGCGTCGGCGGCTGTGGCAGTCCGCTCGCGCATAGTCTCCGGGACGGTGCGGGGGGCATCCGGACCCGAGGCCGTCGCGTCAACCACGGCCGAGAGCAGCGCGGCCTTGTTGCCCACGGAGTTGTAGATGGTCTGGATAGCCACGCCTGCTTGCTCGGCAACGGCCCCGATGGTGGTGGCCACGTATCCCCTGCTCAGAAACAGCTGCCGAGCGGCTTCCACGACTGCAGCCTTGGTTGCGACAGCTTGAGCTACCCGCCTGTCATTGTGCCGGATTTCCACGGAAAAAGAATAGCATTCTAGTGACTGGAATGCTATTCTAATGACCTCGAACACCTCAGGAGGCTTCGCGATGGACAGCAATGAGCCAGTGAACACCGTGGTTGTGGGCGCCGGGCAGGCAGGGCTCGCCACCGGATTCCACCTGAAGAAACACCGGCAAGACTTCCTCATCCTGGACTCGCAGGCCCGCGTCGGCGACGTGTGGCGGAACCGATGGGATTCCTTGCGGCTCTTCACCCCGGCGCAGCACGATTCCCTGCCCGGCATGCTATTTCCCGCCGCCCGAGGCAGCTTTCCCGGAAAAGACGCCATGGCCGAATACCTTGAGGAGTACGCCAGGAACTGGGAACTCCCGGTACGCCATGGTGCCCACGTCACCGGCATCGAGCGGGAGGACGGCCGGTTCCGAGTACAGTCAGGCTCCGGGTCGATCCTGGCCAAGAACGTTGTTGTTGCCACGGGCCCGAACGCGCAGCCAAGGATCCCGGCGTTCGCCGAGGATCTGGATCCCGGCATCCACCAACTCCACGGAGCGGAATACACCAACCAGGACTCGGTTCCACCCGGAGATGTCCTGGTGGTCGGCTCCGGCACCTCCGGCGTCGAAATCGCCCTGGAGCTCGCACCTACCCACCGCACCTACATTGCCGGAACCCCTCCCTTCCACATTCCAAGCCCCGTAACGCGATACGCCGGCGGGCTTTGGTGGCTCTTCATCCACAAGGTATTGAACAGATCCACCCCTATCGGCCGCAAAGTCGCGGTCGGGTTCACGAAGCACGGCGCGCCGCTGATCCGGGCCTCCACCCGAGAGCTCGACGCCGCGGGAGTCACCCGCCTGCCACGGCTGACGGGCACCCGCAAGGGCCAACCCCTGACCGACGAAGGCCACGCGATCCCGGTGTCCACGGTGATCTGGGCTACCGGTTACCAACCGGACTTTGGCTGGATCCGAGGACTTCCCGCGGATGAGGACGGCTGGCCGCTCACTTGCCGGGGCGCCGTTGAACAACTGCCAGGGCTGTTCTTCGTGGGCATGCCCTTCCAATACGGGCTGACCTCGGGCCTCGTGGGCGGGGTCGGCCGCGACGCCGAACACGTCGCAGGACTCATCGCCGGGCAGACTGAAGGTCCGCGGGACTAGGCTCGCGGAAGTTCTTGGCAAAAACCGGTTACCCCGCCCGTTATTCAAATGTGACTTTGCGTGCCGGCTGTTGTAGCGTCGAGGGGCGACCCAATCCCCAAATGGGCCGCTTCCGGGTTGACGCCGAGCTCTGCCGCAACCCGGAATCCGCCAGACCCGCGGCAGAGACGGGGGACCCAGAGTCTCCGGGCCTACTTCTCCACAGGCCCTCGGGGTGAAGCCGCCACGCGCGGCCGGACGGCCTCGTCCGAACCCGACAGCTAACCTCGAAGGCGTTGAGAGGCAATCACCATGTCCCCAATCATGGATCAGCCTCGCCGTGCCGAAGTGGCGGGCGAGAGCACCAAACCAACCGGACGTCGTCGGGCCAAAGACAGCGAACCGTTCATCGCGGCACCGGCTACTGAACCTTTGAGTTCGACAGCGGAACCCACCCGCGCGGCAACCCGGACGACGGCGGCGCCCACCACGCGCGCGGCCGCCCGCGCAGCCGAACGGAAGCGGGCTTCCCAAGCCAGCGAAACCGCCGCCATTCCGACGGTGACTGCTGCGACAGCTGAGCAAGCCAAACCTGAGAAGGCAGCCACAACGGCACTCCCGGCGACACCCCGTGCCGCCGTCGGTCCGGCATCGTTCACCGGTTCGTCCTTCAGCCGGGAACCACACGCCGTCCTCAAGAAGGCCGCCAGCATCCGGACGATGAGCAATCGAATGGCAGTGGTTGCAGGTGCCCTAGGCATCTTGTTGACCGCCGGTTCCCTGGGCCAAGCCCTTGAGTTGCCTTTCTTCGGTCAGGAATCCCGAGCCCAGGACGCTGCGAGCGCGGACAACAAAGACTCCACGCAATCCGGCGCTCCTTCCGCGGCGGCAAGTACTTCCCCCAGCGCTGCTGCATCACCTTCTGCAGCTACCCCAAGCGCCAAGTCCGGCCAGACCTCCGCGGGCCCGGCGCAACATTCGCCGCAAGGACCCGCCGCTGTCGAACCGTCGAGTGTCTCGGCACCGTCGATCTCCGTCCAGGTTCCTGCCGTCCCGTCAGCACTGCCCCCAAGCCTTACCCCGGTGCCTGTTCCTTCCAATCCGGTTCCGACCGGGCCAACGACCCCCACCCCGGCTCCCACCCCGGCTCCGACAGGGCCAACCACCCCAACCCCGACTCCGCCCCAGACCGGCACGCCCTCCCCCGCGCCCACAGGTTCTTGGAAGCCGCGGACCCCGACCAGTCCTAGTCCCACGCCACAGCCCACCCAACCCGGCGTGGATCTTGGGTCGATTTTGGACGCAGCAACCAAGGCCCTGCAGTGAGGATGGGACAGCATCGAAAGTCTGCCGTCGAGTTCAACAAGTAAGCCAGCGCGGCTTCCGGTACCAGCGGCTTCAAATCCGCGGACGGCCCGCCCAGCGGCGCGCTTTGAGCGTTGCGTGGAGTTCGAGCCGGGTCGCGCCATTCAGCGGGTCAGCACCGATAAGCTGGCGGACCCTGGCCAGCCGGTTGTAAATGCTGCTCCGATGCAGGTGGAGCTTCCCAGCCACGTCCTGCACGGAGCCGTCGCTGTCATAGAGGAGTTCGAGCAAGGGCAGCAGCTCGCCGTTGCGGTCAGCATCCTCGATCTCCTGGAAATGTGCCGAGCCCGAATCGTCCCAGCCACCGGGCGCCTGTAGCCGTTCGAACAATTGGTAAATCCCGGCCGAGCGGCTGTCCACGAGCTCTCCGAGTGGAGGATCGACGGCGGCAGCCTGGGCCGCGAGCTTCGACTGCCGGTACGCCCGGCCCAGCTGCCGGATGACTGAAAACGGCTCGCTGATGCCGAGAATGACGCGGTCCACCTTCCGGCCGGCGCGCTTGGCGAGTTCCAGCTGATAGTGGACCAAGACTTGGGCATGCTCCGCCCGTCCGCCGGTTTCGCGGAACAACAGGACCGAGTGCGTCTCGGTGCCGGCGCTGAAAAGCACGGAATCGACCCCGATAGTTGCCTGCAGCGCGGCGGAACGGTGCGTCAGGGTAGCCGCGATCGGATCGGAGACGCCGCCACTGTCCTCCGCGTCGAGCACTGTAACCAGCTGCCACGGTCCCCGGCCTTGAATCTCCTTCCATCCCGCCACAGTTGCCACAGCATTGGACTCGCCCTGGCATGCAGCCAGGAATTCCTGCTCACGGCGGCGCCGGAACTCCGACTCGGCCGTATTGGAATCGAGCAACAACCCTGCGAGGAGGTCCAACTCGTCCCGGACGCCCGGCAACTCGGCGAGTATCGCCGTCGCGGTCTGCTCGTCAAGGTCTTGCTGGACCCACAGGTACCCGACACGGAATCCGCGCACCAGCAGCGGGACGCAGACGCGCCCCACCATCCCGAGTTCCTCATTGGCGGGCACAACGACGGGACGCACGGCGGTGGCAATCCCGTGGGAGAGCTGCCACGCGCTGACGTCCACCGGGACCCGTTTGCTCAGGAGGAAATTCACTCGCACACGGTCGGCGTGGGACTGGTTGGAACTGTAGGCGAGCAGCACGCCGTCGAGGTCTTCCAGGGAGAGGCCGCGGCCCAACTTGAGTGCTACGTCCTCGACGATCTTCTCCACGTCTTGCTGCATGGAGAAAACACTACTTTGCCCCACGAACATCAGGCGACACCTGACGCTCTCAATGTCGACAAATGTCGAGTCGCGAGCGGCAAAAACCCCGGAATTCCGGCGAAGTCAACGACGGCGGCAATCGCCTTTCCTGTCGTCTGGCTCACAGCGGATTTATTCTTGAATCACAGTCCCCCGCAGAGAAAAGGCCGTTGAAGCCTTTCGAACATGGAGCCCAAAATGATCATCGGTGTCCCCAAAGAGATCAAGAACAACGAGTTCCGCGTTGCCATCACGGCCGCGGGCGTTAACGAGTTCCGCACCCACGGCCACACCGTGCTGGTGGAACGGGGCGCAGGCCTGGGCTCCGGTATCACGGACGAGGAATACGCCGTTGCCGGCGCGGAGATCGTGGCCGAAGCCGACGATGTCTGGGCACGCGCTGACATGGTCATGAAGGTCAAGGAACCCATCAAGGCCGAGTACCACCGCTTCCGCAAGGGCCTGATCCTCTTCACCTACCTGCACTTGGCCGCCGAGCCCGAGCTGACCCAGGAACTCATCAACTCCGGCGTCACGGCCATCGCCTACGAAACCGTCCAGGACGGCCGCACCCTGCCCCTCTTGGCGCCCATGTCCGAGGTCGCTGGCCGCCTGTCGGTCGTCGTCGGCGCTTCCTCCCTCATGGCTCCGGCCGGTGGCAAGGGCGTGCTGCTGGGCGGCGTCCCGGGTGTCCGCCCGGCCAAGGTCGTTGTCCTCGGCGCCGGTGTTGCCGGTACCAACGCCGCCGCCATGGCCCTGGGCCTGGGCGCCGATGTCACCATCATGGACATCAACATCAACCGCCTCCGCGAACTGGATGCCCTCTACCAGGGCCGCCTGAAGACCGTCGCGTCCAACGCGTACGAGATCGAGAAGTCCGTGGTCGACGCCGACCTCGTCATCGGTTCCGTGCTGATCCCGGGCGCAAAGGCCCCCAAGCTCGTCACCAACGAGCTCGTCTCACGCATGAAGCCCGGCTCCGTGCTGGTGGACATTGCGGTGGACCAGGGCGGCTGCTTCGAGGACACGCACCCCACCACGCACCAGGAACCCACGTACAAGGTCCACAACACGATCTTCTACTGCGTCGCCAACATGCCGGGCGCCGTTCCGAACACCTCCACCTACGCTCTGACCAACGTCACCCTGCGCTACGCGGTGTCACTGGCCAACCTGGGCGTGAAGGCCGCATTCGACCGCGACCCCGCCCTGGCAGCCGGCCTCAACATCGCCGCAGGCAAGGTCACGCACCGCTCGGTCTCCGAGGCGCACAACCTGCCCCTCGTCGCCGACTGGCACAACCTGGTTTCCGCTTAACCTTCTCTCTGCCTCTAGCGAGCTGGGCTTAACGATCCCGACGGCGGGGTGCGGCTTCCATGGGAAGCGGCACCCCGCCGTCGGGGTTTTGGTGGAGACAGCGAGGGGTGCAGTTCACTATCGATGGCCTGTCTTATGTAGTTCTTCAATTTTCTTCTAAGTTCTTTCGATTGGACGGGTCTTTTCGGCCTAATAATGTCGTAGGTCCCTGAAATGCTTGGTTTATGGCCGGGAACCGGGGAACACAGCTGATAGGGGCGGGCGCGCCGTCCGGCGGCGCGGGTCCGGATGCTCCTGTGTCAGATGCCTGGGTGCGGGATCTGATCGATGCCGTTGCCTCGTTCCGGCCATACGCCGGCGGCACCGAACCGGGCGGGGGCACCGAACTGATAAGCCAGTTGCGTGCCCTGGAGGACTTGAAGTCCGCGGCCGCGGGTTTGCAGGCGAGGATCGCCGTCGCGTTCGATGCCGCTCAGCGCAGCGCCGACGCGGCGGCCGGTGTACCGGCCGAGGAACGCGGACGCGGCGTGGCGGCGCAGATCGCCTTGGCCCGGCGGGAGTCCCCGGCCCGCGGATCCCGGCTGCTGGGCTTGGCGAAGGCGCTGGTGACCGAGATGCCGCACACCCTGGCCGCCCTGGACGCCGGACTGCTGAACGAATGGCGCGCGACCCTGCTGGTGAAGGAAACAGCCTGCCTGTCCGCCGAGGACCGCTGCGCCGTGGACGAGGAACTCGCCGCCGACACCGGGCCCTTCGACGGCGCCGGCGACAAGGCCATTATCGCCGCGGCCCGGACCGCGGCCTACCGGCGGGACCCCCGCTCCGTCACGCAGCGCGCCAGCCACGCCGCCACCGAACGGCACGTCAGCCTGCGCCCGGCCCCGGACACCATGACCTACCTGACCGCCCTGCTTCCGGTCGCCCAGGGCGTGGCCGTGCACGCGGCCCTGTCCCGGCACGCCGACACCCTCCGCTCCTCCGGAGAGACCCGGACCCGGGGCCAGCTCATGGCCGACGCCCTCGTCGAACGCGCCACCGGCACCCCAGGCGGGATCAGCGGGGTGGAGGTCCAGCTCGTCATGACCGACCGGACCCTGTTCCAGGGCGAGGCCGAGCCGGCCCGCCTGCCCGGCTACGGGATCGTCCCCGCCGCCTGGGCCAGGACACTACTCACCGGCGACCCTGAGGGCGGTCAAGAACTCAAGCTCTGGCTCCGGCGCCTCTTCACCGCCCCCGGGACCGGCGACCTTGTCGGAGCCGATTCGCGGGCACGGCTTTTCCCGGCAGGCATGCGGCGCTTCATCCAGGCCCGCGACGACACCTGCCGGACCCCCTACTGCGATGCACCGATCCGGCACTTCGATCACATCGTCCCGTGGCACCACGGCGGACCCACCAGCCTGGCCAACGGTGCGGGCCTGTGCGAAGCCTGCAACCACACCAAAGAACTCACCGGCTGGACAGCAAAGATCAGCCCAGGGACACGGCACGTCCTCGAAATCCGCACCCCCACCGGACACCACTACCGCTCCACAGCCCCGCCCCTACCCGGTACCGGGATACAAGGCACAGACCCACCCGATACCGCCCCGCATTCCAGGCGCCACCGACGCAAGCTACGACACCACGCCAAAGCACTGAGGTACGCCCACGGCACAGAACTCCAAGCCGCCTGAGCAACTCAGGCGAGCACGACGCCAGTCACGGTTTGACCGGGTTTCCCGGGAGGATCTCCGAAGGAACGGGCTGGGGCAAGGGGAGGGTTGGCGTTGGGACGACCGGCGTCGGGATCGTGATAGGTCCCGGGCGGCCCTTGGCGATGTCTTGCAGTCCCTTACGCGGATCCGACTCGGACCCGGTAGTGCCAGGAGTGGCGTGCGGCGCTGGATGCGCGTTGTTTTTGGCCTCAAGGCTGGAGGACTCCGGAGAGGGCGATGCGGGAACGCTTGTTTCCCGGGTGGGCATCGGAACCGGCTCCGGGCGTGTCCCCTGCTGTCGCGGAGCGTTGCCGCCCGATCCAGGGGTGAGCTGGGAGACGACCGATCCCACCACGGCACCCAAGTGTTCAATCGTTCCTGGAATGCCGCCGTCGGACGCGGCCGCAGCGGTAGCTCCGGCGGCAAGGGAGGCGGCAACGGCAACAGCGGCGAAGGTCAAGCGGCCCTTTTTGCGGCGACGAGCGGCCAGTTCATCAACAGCGGTAACAGCGGTAACAGCCTCAACAGGCGCAACAGTCTCAACAGGCGCAATCGCGACTCGGGCCGGTGCCATCAAGGCTTGCACAGCCGCCGAGGGCTGGGGTCGGGTGCTCGCAAGGGCGCGCAGTTCCAGCAACTCGGCCCGGATCTCGTACGCTTCGTCGAGCCCGGCATCAGCAAGCAGGCGGTCAATGCCTTGCTCGCCGAAGGATGCGGATTTTTCGCTCATGATGTGCCATTCCTTAGTAGTGCACGTTCTCTCAGTGCACTCAATGCCCTGCGCTGCAACTGCTTCACGGCTCCTTGGGACTTGCCCATGATGGCCGCTGTTTCTTCCAACGACAGGTCCGCCACGACCCGTAGTGCCAGGACCTCCCGGTAGTCGGGATTGAGGTCGGCCAACAGCTCGGTTACGCCCAGGCCTTCCCCATGCCCGAATGCCTGGTCCTCGGCCGAAGGCGCGCGCCGGGAATCCAGATCGGATTCGTAGGGCGCGGAATCAGGAGTGCGTTCCCGCTTTCGATAGTGATCCACCATTCGCGCGTGCGCTATGGAGAACAGCAGAGTCTTCGCCCCCTGGAGACCTCCCCGGAGGGAATCCAGTTTGGGATAGAGAGCCAGGAACACGTCCTGGGTAACTGCTTCCGGATCGTCTACGCCGCGGGCGCGTAGGTATCCAAACACCGGTCCGGAAAACTCGGTGTAGGCAGCCGTGAAGAGCAGAGCGGGATCTTCGTCGTCCGCCTGCAAATATTCATCAGCCAAAGGGTCAAGCACCCGCGACCCCTCCATCCCACGCAGCGCGGTCATCGTCCCTGGCCTGGGAAATGACCACTGCTGCAGTCTGTTGCGTCGCGGGGCTCCTTGTCATTTAGCCAAGGAGCCCCGCCGTTCAAGCGTAGCCGCAGTGTTACGGGCTGACTGAATCGGACGGCACGTGCACAGGTGCGGTCGGCACGTGGGACGGGACAGCCGGTACAGCGGGGACTGCCGGTGCGGACGGCACTGCGGGAACAGCCGGTACGGCAGGCGTAGCAGGCAGTGCGGCGGTTCCATCGGCGTCAGCCTTGGCGGAAGCGGATCCGTCAGCCTTCAAGCCGGCAGCCTTGCCTTCGGTCACTACAGTTGCGCAGTGTGCGTTGACGTTGGCCTCGCCGCCAGCGGCAACAACCAGTGAGGAGTAGCCGGGCACCTTGGCTTCAGCCTTCAGGCCGCCGTTGAGGAGAGCGGTGCAGAGGCCGAACGCCTCCGGTGAGGTGGCCTTGGCCGACGCGGCCGCTGCTGCGGCCTTGGACTTTGCGTCGTCGATGGCGTCCGTGGCCTTGGACTTAGCGTCGGCAGCGGCGTCAGTCGCCTTGGACGTGGCCGTCTGGGACGCCTCAGCCGTCTTGGACTGTGCAGACTCGGCCGCTTTGGAAGCGACCGGAGCCGGGGCTCCGAGCAGCTCGTGGGCGCTCTTCTGCAGATCGTTGGGAAGCGCTCCGTTGAAGGCTGCGACGCCGGTTCCGCCAACCGCTACAGCTCCGGCGGCAAGGACGCCGGCGGCGATTTTGCTGGTGGCAAGGACAGTGAACAAGGACATGAAACCCTCCGACAAACGTTTTGGGACTACTCCGGCAGCGGCTTTGTCGCTACCGGATGATCAGTGCGGACGTTGTCCACACTCCCCTTACATCGCTGGCGGTCCCGGCGAGGTTACGCCGATCCAAAAAAACTTTCAGGCGAGCGCCCTGGCCTGCTCAATCAGCCTGAGTACCTCGACCGGCCCGGCCGGATCCACGGGGAGCGGCAAAGCGGAGGCGGCACCGCCGTCGGCGATCTTCTCGCCAAGGATCCGGTAGAACTCCTGGTAGGCGCCGCGCTCGGTGGGTACCGAGGTCCGCACGCCGTCGATTTCCAGGGTGCCGTAGTGGTGCGGATCGTCGACGCCGTAGGCGCCGTCTGTGGGCAGCCCGCCCGCCAGGATGAATGGTTCCTGGGGATCGATCCCGAACTTCACGAAGCCGCCCTTGCTGCCCAGGAGGCGGAAGCGCGGAGCGTGAAGCTGGCTGTTGACGTTCATGGCGACGTGGCTGGTCACACCGGAGGCGTGCTTTAGAACCAGGAAGACGTCGTCGTCGGCTTTTTCTTGCGGCCGGCGCGCCAGGATTTCAGCGTGGATAACTTCGGCGGGACCGAACATTTGCACGGCCAGGTCCAGCAGATGGGTTCCCAGATCGAAGAGCAGCCCACCGCCGTCGTCGGCCGTGGCGCCGGCCTTCCACGCCTTGCTGATTTCGGGCGCCCACCGCTCCATTGAAGCCTCGCAGCGCATGACCTCGCCCAGCGTCCCGGCGTCGAGCAGCTTCTTCACCGTGAGGGCGTCGCCGTCCCAGCGGCGGTTTTGGTAGACGGTAAGCACGCGGCCCAACCTCGTGGCCAGCTCGATCAGCTCCTGCCCCTGCGCGCTGCTCACGGCGAATGGCTTGTCCACCACGACGTCGACC
Source organism: Arthrobacter sp. GAS37 (assembly GCF_044908325.1). Taxonomy (NCBI): domain Bacteria; kingdom Bacillati; phylum Actinomycetota; class Actinomycetes; order Micrococcales; family Micrococcaceae; genus Arthrobacter; species Arthrobacter sp. GAS37. The sequence continues at coordinate 71,009 of NZ_JBIYDB010000016.1, read as the reverse complement.
CCGGCTTCCAGCGCGGCCTTCGCGAGCGGATGATGGGTCGCGGGTGGCGTGCCGAGCACCACGAGGTCCAGCTCCCCGGCAAGCGCGAGGACGTCTTCCGGACTGTCCACGATCCTCGTGCCCGGATACCGCTCCTGGGCTTTGGCCTTGCGGCCCGCGTCCGAAGTGGCGATGACGTCGAGGGAATACGCGGGATTGGCTGCGATGAACGGCGCGTGAAAGACGCTGCCGGAAAGGCCATAGCCGACGACGGCGGTGCGGATCGGTGTGAGGGTCATGCCGCTACGCTACCGGGCCAAGATACCCCTGCGTAGCTTATGTCAGCAGTCTTTCAGCAGGCGCGTAACGAGCTCGCGCCACGACGCCGCCAAGCGCTCCGGCGCGACTCCGTGGGCGCGAAGGGAATGGAGCATGCGCTCGGGATCCAGGGTGGCACCGAGGGAAAGAGCCAGAAGCCAAGGATCGCGGTCAAGGCCCGCTTCCCGCAGCAGCATCTCGATGTGCCGATGCCACAACACGACCGGCGGGGCGTCGTGCCGGTTTTGCGGTGAATGCTCCGCCGCGGCGCGGGCCAGCTCGCCGTGTTCTTCGACATATTTGATGCGCGCTTCGCCGAAGGCAATGAGGCGTTCAAGTGGGGGCGCTCCGGGACCCAGCGGGGACGGACCGAAGATGAACTCGCGCTGGAATTCCGCTTCGGCGTCGCTCAGGAGGGTCATCATGAGTCCTGCCCTGCTGCCGAAACGGCGGAAAACCGTCCCCTTCCCGACGTCGGCCCGGCACGCGAGCATGTCCATGGTGACGGCGTCCACGCCATGTTCGGCCACGAGATCCCTGGCAGCTTGAAGGAGCCGTTCGCGGTTACGCGCGGCGTCGCTGCGCTCCGGCTGCGTCCCGAAAGGCAATCCGGGCCGGATGGGGATGAGGCTCACAAAAACATTCTAGCCTTGGGAATATTAATCGGACCGCAGTCCGTTTAGAATCTACGAAGGCAGCAGAAGCCTCCAAAACCGAGCGCCTGCGGCACCGTCCGCGGCCAGACCCAAGGAGTTCCCATGTCCAAGAACACCGTCCTCGCCCTTGTTGGCAGCCTCCGCGCCGATTCCCACAACCGTAAGCTCGCCGAAGCCATCCAGCTCAACGCCCCGGAAAATGTCGAAGTACAGATCCACGGCTCTCTCGGCAACATCCCGTTCTACAACGAAGACATCGACGTCGAAGGTCAGGTTCCGGCCGAAGCCGCCGCCCTCCGCGCTGCCGCCGCCGCAGCCGACGCCATCCTGCTCGTCACGCCGGAACACAACGGCACCATGCCGGCATCCCTCAAGAACGCCATTGACTGGCTGTCCCGCCCGTTCGGCGCCGGTGCGCTGGCAGGCAAGCCGACCGCCGTCGTCGGTACCGCTTTTGGCCAGTTCGGTGGCGTCTGGGCGCAGGACGAGGCCCGCAAGGCAGCCGGCATCGCCGGCGCCAAGGTCCTCGAGGAAGTCAAGCTCGCCGTTCCGGGCTCCATGATCCGCTTCGCCGAGCTGCACCCGAAGGACGACGCCGAAGTTGTTGAGCAGATCAAGGGCATCTTCGAGCCGCTGACCGCCTTCCAGGAAGCCGAAGTAGCAGCCTAGTCCCTGCGGTTCACCCCGCGCGCCGCGAGAATGCCCCTGTCCCGCCGTTGAGGCGTGGGCGGGGGCATTCTTTGTCGATACGATGGCGGCATGGCCGACTACAACCGCCATCCCGACGTCGACGCCTACCTTGAGGCCCTCCCGGACTGGCAACAAGCCATCGCCGAGCAACTACGCGACCTCATCCATGAAGCCGAGCCTGAAATCGTCGAAACGATCAAGCGCCGCACACGACCATACTTCGTCCTCGACGGCAACGTCTGCGCATTGCTCGCGGCCAAGGACCACATCAACCTATTCCTTTACGACGGCGCAATTGTCCCCGACCCGGACAACATCATCACATCGGGGCACGGCAACAAGACCGCCCGAATGATCACCTTCCACGAGCACGAGCTGATTCCGCGGGCATCACTCGTCACCATGCTGCGGCAGATCGCGGCGAACAACCGCGCCGGCGGCTGGCGGAAGATCAAGGGAACAGACTAGCCGGAACGCCCCTTCGAAGCGGTAGCAAGGCGTCACCGCACCGCTACCATTCCGTGACTGAGCTGAGGCCGAACCGTCATGGACGGAGCGGCCCACACCCGGGCGGCCAGCCGTAACGTTGAGTTACAGGCACCAGGGATGATCAGGGCAGGAGCGGGGGCTGTCATGCGGGTCAGACGCGGCGTGGAATGCACGACGGCGGCGGTCGCCGCGCTGTGCCTATCCCTCGCGCTCTGCCTGGCCGGCTGCGCCTCCCCCGGCAGCGGCGATCCCGGCGGGTCACCCTCCGCACAACCGGCCTCGCCTGGTTTTGTCCAGGCGACGGAGGAGCCGGTAACCGGGCCGATTCCCATGCCCCTCCCGGCTCCTCCTCCGTATATCAATCCGTCACCGCCGGCATCGATTCCAACCAAGGCGAGCCCGCAGGCACCCGTAGCCGGGCCGGTTCCCACGCCCCTCCCAACCGCCGGCGGCGAATCGACTGGAACCACTGTGTATTTCGTGGCAATCGGTGACGGCGGCAGCCGCGGGGTGCGGTTCGGCTGTGACGACAGCCTCGTGGGTGTCCCCATCACTGCCCCTCCCGAGGGCGACCCGCTGGCCGTGGCAATGGGGCAACTGCTGGCGCCCGATGGAACCGCGTCGCGGGCAGGTTTGTACAACGCGCTCTCGGGCTCTGCGCTGCGCTACGTTTCGGGCTACCTCGACGGCACCACCGCCGTCGTGAACCTGAGCGGGTCACTTCGCCCTGGAGGCGTGTGCGACAACCCGCGGATCGAAACTCAGCTGGCGCAGACTGCGGTGGCGGCTACGGGAGCATCCCAGGCCGCGATCTACATCGACGGGAACACCCTGGCAGACGTCCTGAGTTTGCGCTGAGGTGGCCGGTCACTCGAATAGCGCGTCCATGTCTGCATAGCTCCGGGTTCCGGCGAGGCCCGACCAGTTTCCATCGCCAAGAACTTCCATGGCCAGCCTGGAGACCTTCGCGTAGGCGGCCCTGGCCGTGCTGCCGCCAATGCTGATTCGCCGCACACCGACGTCGTGCAATTCTCCGGGCGACGGCGAACCCAAGCCGGCCAGAGCATTGAGCGGTACGCCGATCCGCCGGGAGAGTTCGTGCAGAATATGGAGGTCTGTCAACCCCGGCACGAATATTCCGTCCGCCCCGGCCCGCTGATAGGCATCCGCACGGTGCAGCGTTTCCTCGTATGCGGTGTCCGGAAACTTTCCAGACCAATAAGTGTCCGTACGCGCATTGATGAACAGTCCGACGCCCGCATCCTCGGCCGTCTGTCTGATCAGGGTGATGCGCCTGGACTGTTCGGCGATCTCGCTCAGCGGTCGGTCCGCTGAGTCCTCGATGTTAATCCCGACGGCGCCCGCGTCCAGCACCGCTCGAACCGTGGCCTGGAGTTCTTCGTCAGTACGCCCGTATCCGGTCTCGATGTCCGCAGTTACCGGCAAGCGGGTGGCCCTTGCAATCCGCGACAGTGCTTCCATCGCGAGTTGGCGCGGAAGGTGGTCCCCGTCCCGGTACCCCAGACTCCAGGAGACTGCCGAGCTTGAGGTCGCCACCGCCGTCGCTCCCGCTTCCTCGACCATCCGCGCAGATGCCGCATCCCACGCATTCACCAGGACCAACGGCGCATGCGGCGCGGCATGGAGCTCGTGAAAGCGGAGGGCCTTGGACTCTAGTTCGGGATGCATCGTCATTGCTCTATTCCAGCCTTCCTGCGCCCGGACGTAAAGCGCTTCGCACCGCGAATCCCGAAATTGGGATGAAACATCCGTTGCTCAATTGGCAACTCCGGGGAGTATCCTTTCAATGTGACCCACGAAACATTGGACGCCGGGCCGGAGTTGCCCGCGGAAGCAATCGACGCAATAGAGCGAGCAGCAACTGCCGCCCACCGCCACGAGGAACTTTTCTCGGAGCGCGCCGCCAACATCAAGCAGTCCGCCGTGCGTGACGTCTTCGACATTTCAATGCGGCCCGGACTCGTGTCCCTCGCCGGCGGAAATCCCTACCTGCAGTCCCTGCCCCTCGAGAAGCTCGGCCAGACAGCCGCTCGCATCATCGCGGAAGAAGGCATGACGGCGCTGCAGTATGGCGGCGGTCAAGGCACCGAGGAACTGCGTACCCAGATTTGCGAGATCATGGCGGCGGAGGGCATCCTGGACGCCCGGCCGGAGAACGTGGTGATCACCGCCGGTTCCCAGTCCGCCCAGGACGTGGCCACAAAGGTATTCTGCAACCCGGGCGACGTCGTCCTCGTGGAAAACCCCACCTACGTGGGCGCACTGAACACCTTCGAGGCGTACCAGGTCCAAGTTGAGACGGTGGACATGGACGACGACGGCCTGGTCCCGGAGCTCCTGGAAGCCAAGATCGCGGCGCTTCAGGCCGAGGGCAAGTCCATCAAGTTCCTCTACACGATCCCCAACTTCAACAACCCCTCCGGCATCACACTTGCTCCGGCGAGGCGTCAGCGCATCGTCGATATATGCCGCAGTGCGAATATCCTGGTCCTTGAGGACAACCCCTACGGTCTTTTGCGCTTCGACGGCAACCCGTTGGAACCAATGCGGGCCGCGAATGAGCATGACGTCATCTACATGGGCTCGTTCTCCAAGATCTTTGCCCCGGGACTGCGAATCGGATGGGCGCTTGTGCCCGAGCACCTGCAGCGGCGCTTCTACCTGGCCTCGGAAGCCGTGACCTTGTGCCCTCCCACCCTGAACCAGATGATCATCTCGGCATATCTTCGGGACTACGACTGGCGCGGCCAGATTGACACCTACCGTGCCCTGTACGAGGAACGCTGCAATGCCCTACTCGTGGCGTTGGAGGAGCACATGCCTTCCGGCCTCAGCTGGACCAAGCCCGAGGGTGGCTTCTTCGTCTGGGTCACCCTGCCCGACGGCGTCGACACGTATCCGCTGCTCAAGAAGGCAATCGAGGCAGGGGTCGTGTTCATCCCCGGCGCGGCGTTCACGCACTCTGACGAACCATCCAACAAACTGAGGTTGGCTTTCAGCGCAGTGCCACCGGAGTCCATCGCCGAAGGCGTCCGCCGATTGGCGCCGGTTTTGCAAGAAGCCATTGATGTCATCAGCAAAGGAGCAGTTATATGAGCGGAATAGTCCTCGTCGGAGTCGACGGCAGCGTAACAGCAAGGCGGGCCGCCGACTCGGCAAAGAATTTGGCAGCCGCACTGGGCGCGGAACTGCGCGTCATCACCGCTTTTGAAGGCGCCCACGTGGAGGTCGTCGAAAGCGGAGGCGACAAATGGATTCTCTCCGACGCCGACGCCGCGGAGAAGGTAGCCAGCAAAGTAGCCGCGGAACTCGCCTCCGACCAGTTGACCACAAGCTATGGAGCCGTCTTCGGCAAAGCCGGAGAGGCCCTGGTCAAGGAAGCCGAACGTGTGGGTGCCAAAGTGATCGTGGTGGGCAACCGCCGCATGCAGGGACTGGCCAGGGTTCTCGGCAGCGTTGCCAACACGGTGGCGCACAAAGCGCCGTGCGACGTTTACATCGCCAAGACGGACGAACCTTAAGCGACTCCCCGACCCCGGGACTTTGACGGGGATCACGCGTTGTGGTGGGCGGTCTCACCCCGATTTTGGCCGTGCGGCTGGGATGCCGCCGATAAAATTGAGGTGGCCCCCAAGGGCGCGAGCCGCCCATCACAACAACCCGTAGGGGATCCCTTTTGCTTACTCTGCAGCCGCGCCAACGCGTCGGACACGACATTCTGCTCGCCCGCCATGGCAACCACATCAGCTCCATGCGCTTCGACCGGGCAAATGACCGCATCGTGGCACTTCTCGACGACGGCTCAGTAGACAGCGCTCCGAATATGATCTCCCCGCTGCTCCAGATGCCGGAGACGTTCCGCAGCGTCCTTCGCTCGGACTGGAAATTGTTGCTTGTGGTTGCTTCCGCGATGCTCGCCGTCGGAGCCCTGGCCATGGTGTTGTCATTTGGAATGATCGGCAGCATGAGCGACCAGCAACTGCGCGACCTTGCGCTCAGCTACACGTCCTACTAGCTCAGCCAACCGCGCAGGACCCACCAAAGTCCTGCGATGACCACCCCGCCGAACAACGATCCGGCGATGACCTGGCCGCGGGTATGGTCCCGAAGGACGACGCGGGACCAGCCGACGGCCGGAACCAGAATCAGTAGCGGCAACCATGCCGGCCCGAACATGAGAGCCACTATGACTGCGGCCGCGGAAATTGCCGAGGCATGACCGCTGATCTTCCACACGAGGCTGACTGCGGCCAACACCGTGATGCCGCCCATCAGCGCAAGGATCATCGCCGAGACGCTCGTGGGGGCGTGGATGAGATTGAGAACCAACAACCCCACGACCACGGACACGAGCGCAAGCATCAGCAAGGGCGTACGCTCCCTGCGGTCGCTGACGTGGTGGTCCCTGAGTTTGCCGAGCCTCACCATGAGCAGGACGTAGGCCAGCGGCAGCACGCACACAAAGACCGCCCCCAGGACACCGAACCATATCGTCCCCGGGAAACCCGGTTGCACCGCAGGGCTGATGAGCAGCAAGACGGACACGACGGCGGGCGGCTGGAAGACTTCCGTCAGGACCCGGGCAGCGCGGTGCCGTCCCCCAACACCGCGCTGCTCTCCGATGCCGCTCCGCTCAGTCAAGCAGCAGAGCCGGCTCTTCGAGAATGGATGCGACGTCGGCCATGAAGCGTGCGGAGAGATCCCCGTCCACCACCCGGTGATCGAACGAACCGCCAAGCGTTGTGATCCAACGGGGGATGACCTCGCCGTCGAGCACCCAAGGCTTTTGCTTGATGGTGCCGAACGCGACGATTGCCACCTCACCGGGGTTGATGATGGGCGTTCCTGTGTCGATACCGAGGGCGCCGACGTTTGTGATGGTCAGCGAGCCGCCCTGCATCTGCGCGGGCTGGGTCTTGCCCGCGCGTGCCGTACTGGCGAGCTCGTTGAGCGCGAGGGCCAGTTCTTTGAGGGAAAGATCCTGGGCATCCTTGATGTTCGGCACCATGAGCCCTCGCGGCGTAGCTGCGGCAATACCCAGGTTCATGTAGTGCTTGACGTGGATCTCCGCGTTGCCGTTACCATCGGCGTTCTCCACCCAGGTCGCGTTAACGCTCGGGTTGCGTGCCGCGGCCCAAATCACGGCCTTGGAGAGAATCAGCAGCGGCGACACCTTGATGCCCTCAAAGTCCCTGGAGGCCTTGAGTCGCTTGACGAATTCCATCGTGCGGCTGGCATCGACGTCAACGAAGATACTCACATGCGGCGCCGTGAAGGCCGACTCCACCATGGCTTTGGCGGTGGCCTTGCGGACGCCCTTGACGGGGATCCGTTCCACCCGCTGATCCTGCGGTTTCTTGGACGCACCCCAGAACGTGTCTGCTTGGTCTACCTCGGCATCGCGCTGCGACTGGTAGCTGACCAAGTCCTCGCGGGTCACTTCGCCGCGGGCTCCCGTGGGAACGACGTCGGCCAGGTCAATCCCAAGTTCGCGGGCGATCTTGCGCACGGGAGGCTTGGCCAACACCCGGTTGACGAGGCCGCTGACCGTTGCGCCAAGGCCGGTGAGACCCGCCGCCTGGCTTGCGGTTCCCTGGCTTGCGGGCTGCTGTGCGGCAACGGGCGGCAGGGCCGGAGCGCTGGGCTCGACGACGGGTTCCACGGTGGGTTCGACGGCGGCGGGTGCCGTGCCCGGCGCGGCCGCGGCTACAGCGGTAGCGCCTTCCGGGCGCTTACGCGGGCGGCGCTTGACGGCGTCGGCCTTCGGACCGGAGCCAACCAGCGGACCGCCGGCGGGGCCGCCGTCGGACGTTCCGGCGTCGGCGGGCAACTTGCCGTACATCGAGGCTTCGAAGGCCTGTTCGGCTGCGGGCGCGGCGGAGGGTGCCTGTACGGCCGTAGGCGAGGCCGGCGCCGGCGTGGGCTTCAGCACTCCCGGCGCATTGTCTGAAATACCGATAATCGCGGTTCCGACTTCAACCGTGATGCCTTCGGCGACGAGCAATTCCGCAACGGTACCGGCATACGGGGACGGCAATTCCACGAGGGACTTGGCGGTCTCGATCTCGCAGATGACGTCGTTGATGGCCACGGTGTCGCCGGGTTTGACCTTCCAGGAGACGATTTCCGCCTCGGTCAGGCCTTCGCCGACATCCGGCAGGTTGAATTTCTTAAGAGTCACTTAGGTCCTCGATCTCGGCTGGCCCGTCGGCTTGGCGGCGGGTGCAATCAGGGGGGGCTAGTAGGCCAGGGAACGGTCCAGAGCTTCGAGGATCTTGTCGATGTCCGGCAAGTAGTCCTCTTCCACCTTCGCCACGGGATACGGCATGTGGAAACCACCCACGCGGATAACCGGAGCCTCAAGGTGCAGGAAGGCACGCTCACTGATCCGCGCAGCGATCTCGCCGCCGATCCCCCCGAACGTCGGGGCTTCGTGCGCAACGATCAAGCGGCCGGTCTTCTTGACGGAAGCAGTGACGGTGTCGAAGTCGATGGGGGAAATCGAGCGCAGGTCGATCACCTCGATGCTGCGCCCGTCCTCTTCCGCCGCCGCTGCGGCGGCCAGTGCGACCGGTACCAGCGGCCCGTAGGCCACGATTGTCGCGTCGGAACCTCCGCGCAGGACATGCGCCTGGAACGGGTCCGACGCCGGTCCTGGGTTTTCGGTGTCCACCTCGCCCTTGAGCCAGTAGCGGCGCTTGGGCTCGAAGAAGATAACCGGGTCCGTGCAGTCAACGGCCTGCTGGATCATCCAGTAGGCGTCGTGGGCATTGGACGGAGTGATGATGCGCAGCCCGGCCGTGTGGGCGAACAGCGCTTCCGGCGACTCCGAGTGATGTTCGATCGAGCCGATGCCGCCACCATAGGGAATGCGGATGACTACGGGAACAGTCAGCTTGCCGCCGCTGCGGGAGTGCATCTTGGCCAGCTGTGTGGTGATCTGGTTGAAGCCGGGGAAGACAAAGCCATCGAACTGGATTTCGCAGATGGGACGGTAGCCGCGCAGGGCCAGGCCTATGGCGGTGCCGACGATGCCGGACTCAGCCAGCGGGGTATCCACTACCCGGTCTGCGCCGAACTCCTTGATAAGTCCGTCGGTCACCCGATAGACGCCACCCAGCGGCCCGATGTCTTCGCCCATGAGCAAGGACTTCGGATTGTTGGTGAGCGACGCCCGGAGGCCTTCGTTGATGGCCTTGGCAATGGTCATGGTGGTCATCAGTTGCCTGTCCCCTCTTCCTCGTCGCCTTCGAATCCGGCGGAGTATTCCTCGAACCAAGCAAGTTCCTCGGCCACCAGCGGGTGCGGCTCGGCATAGACCCCGGCGAATGACTCGCGGAAGTTCGGGCCCTGCAGACTTTGCGTGGTGCTACGGACATGGGCAGCGAGTTTGTCGCCGTCAACTCTGACTTGCTCAAAGAAAGCCTCGTCGGCCAGGCCCTCGTTGCGGAGGTACTTCTCGAGGCGGTCCAAGGGATCCTTGCCTCGCCATGCGGTTTCTTCGGCGGACTCGCGGTACTTGGTGGGGTCGTCCGCCGTGGTGTGGGCACCAACGCGGTAGGTATATGCCTCGATGAGCACCGGACCGCGGCCTTCGCGGGCGTGTTCAAGCGCCCACTCGGTGACCGCGTGGACCGCCATGACGTCGTTGCCGTCCACCCGGATGCCCGGGAAGCCGTATCCCTTGGCCCGGTTGAACAGCGGAACCTTGGTCTGCACCTCGGTGGGGACCGAGATGGCCCAGTGGTTGTTCTGGCAGAAGAACACCACGGGAGCGTTGTAGGACGCCGCGAAGACCATGGATTCGTGGACGTCGCCTTCGGAACTGGCACCGTCACCGAAGTAGGCCACAACAGCAGCCTTCGGATCGTTGGAACCATTTGCTTCCGCGAGCTTCTGGTCCCGCTGGATTCCCATGGCGTAACCAACGGAATGCAGCGTCTGCGCCGCAAGCACGAGAGTGTAGAGATGGAAGTTGTTCTCGGTGGGATCCCAGCCACCATTCGAAATTCCGCGGAAGAGCTTCAGGAGTTCTGCCAGATCCACATCACGGGTCAATGCAACGCCATGTTCCCGGTATGTGGGGAAGATGTAATCCTGCCGCTGGGTGGCGCGTCCGGAACCGATCTGGGCGGCCTCCTGGCCGGTGAGGGGAACCCAAAGAGCCAGCTCGCCTTGGCGCTGAAGGGCCGTGGCCTCCTGGTCGAAGCGGCGGACCTTGGCCATGTCGGCGTAGAAGCCCCGGAGCTGCTCAGGATCAAGGCGCTTGGCGTAATCAGAGAAGACGGGATCCGTCCCTAGCTTGCCGTCCGGCCCCAGCAGCTGGATCATCTCGGCAGCGGGATCGCTTGAAGCGCCTGCCGCCGGAGACTGCTGATCCAGTCCCGTTCCGTTGATCCCGGGGGTGGGCAGTTTAGTTGCGCCCATTCCGTCTCCTTGCCTGCCGCAGCCCGATGCTGAGCAATATTCGCTGATATATGCCGATTTCGGAATGCATTCCGGAATCGGCATATCTTGGCTTTCGTCCCTTACTTTATCCGCAGTAAGGGACGCAGGGGCATTTGTTAACCGCTAGGAAGGCTGCGGCGCTTTTGTATAGGACGCACAGAGCTCGAGGAATCGGGTATTGGCCTCGACCTCTCCAATGCTGACCCGGACGCCTTCGTTGCCGAAGGCCCGCACGGACAACGCCCGCTCGCCTGCTAGTCCGGCAAATTCGGCGCTATTCTCGCCAAGATTCAGCCACACGAAGTTGCCTTGAGCCTCGGGCACGAACCATCCCAGCTCCCGGAGTCCTGCGGTAACCCGGTCCCGCTCGTCAACCAGGCTTTGTACCCTTTCCACAACTTGGTCGAAATTCTCCAACGAAGTAATGGCGGCGCGTTCGGCAATCTGCGAGACGGCAAACGGCGTGGCAGTGACGCGCAGGTGCTGGGTGAGATCCGGACCGGAAACGCTGTATCCAACGCGCAGCCCCGCAAGGCCGTGAGCCTTGGAAAAGGTGCGGAGGACCACGACATTGGGGTACTTGCGGTACAGCTTGATGCCGTCCACGGCGTTCTCGTTCCTGACGAACTCCTGGTAGGCCTCATCGATAACAACGACGACGCCTGCCGGCACTGACTGGATGAACCGTTCGGTTTCCTCGGCGGTGAGGATGGGGCCCGTGGGGTTGTTTGGCGTGCAAAGCAGAATCACCTTGGTGCGGACGGTCACAGCGGCCGCCATGGCCTCGAGATCGTGGCGTCCGTCGGAAAGCAACGGGATCTGGACACCCTCAGCCCCGGCCACCCCTACGCAGATGGGGTAGGCCTCGAAGGAGCGCCAGGCATAGATAACCTCATCAGCCTTGCCGTCGTGGTTCTGTCCGGCAAAGGTGGAAAGGATCTGATTCAAGGCCCCGAGGCTTCCGGCTCCAGTGACGACGTCGTCAGCGGGGACTCCCAGGAAGTCGGCGAGCGCCGTGCGCAGCTTGGTGGACAAAGGGTCCGGGTACCGGTTGATGTCCGACTGATCAGCGATTGCCTGGAGCACGGCGGGAATCGGGGGTAGCGGGTTTTCATTGGACGACAGTTTGTAACTGGTCAGGCCCTCTATCGCCACGGGAGGCTTGCCTGCAGCATATTTGGGGAGCCTGTCCACAACCGGGCGGGGACGCACGCCCTCCGGTGCGTTGTCAGAAGAATTCATGGCACCAGCCTACTTGCAGGGCTTCGGCCCATGCTGGCGAGCCCTCTGGCCAGTGCATGCGAAGAGCGGCGCAGGGGAAACCCAGCGCATGTGAAAGCATGGGCGTATGGGTTCATTCATTGTGCGTGTCCTGATCAACGGGCTGGCCCTCTGGGTTGCCAGCTGGATTCTGCCCGGGATGGATATTTCCACTTCGGCTACCACCAACGCAGTGAGCAACGCGGGCGTCACACAAGGCGACGACACCTTGGGCCTGGTTCTTGCCTATCTCTTCATAGGGCTCATTTTTGGCATCGTCAATGCCTTTGTGCGGCCGCTGGTCAAGCTGCTCTCCCTTCCGATCACGATCCTCACCCTCGGCCTGTTCACGATTGTCATCAACGCGGCCATGTTGTCCCTGACAGCGTGGCTCAGTAGCTACACGCCGGTACACCTCACCATCGACCGTTTCTTCTGGACCGCAGTTCTCGCCGCGATCATCATCAGCCTGATCTCCATGGTGGCCAGCTGGATTCCGGGCGGTAACAGGCGTTAAGGAGCCTTGCGCCGGAATCTTCGACCCTATTTCTCACCGCCCTCCCCGCGGGGCCGGGGGCGCTTCGCGGGTCAGCTTGAACCGGCTCACCTTGGCCACTCCACCAGCGCCCAGTATCCCGCCCAGAGTGGCTGTGGAAGCGGCCAGTGAAGGATCGGAACTGAGCTGCACCAGCTTTGCCCCTTCCTCGTAGCGTGAGAGCTTGTGCGCCGGCCCAATGCTTTGGTCTTCGCCGGGTTCCAGGATCACCGGATTGGTCATGGTCACCGTAACCCTGTCCTTGGTGTCCTGATTCGCTTTGCCTTCCGCACCAGGAACCCAATCCTGTTCGTGCTCCAGGTGCAGGCTCGCGATGCCGGTTTGCGGGGTGATCCCGCCGACGGGTGATCCAGCTGTCACTACAAACTTGAGGTCATACTCGGCGAGGAACGCTTTGTCCTTGCTCAAGTTCATGGCATGGATTCCCCTTGGCTGTGGCCGACTGCCACCACCGTTTCGCCGGCTGCGGCACCTGCCTCGAGCAACGCCTGACGGATGGCCTTCCTGGTTTCCATCGAGTTGTAACCCAGCGCTTCGGCAATCCCGGCTTCGTCCAATGGATTGCTGCCTCCTGGCGGGTTGCCCGGCTGGGTGCCGGGAATCAAGACCACCCACGCCCGTTCTCCGTCCTTATCTACCTGCACCACTTCAATTTCGCCCTCTGAAGTGGCGCCGACGTGATCCAGTTCCCGGAGCATTCCTGCTGCCGAGAGGTCCACGCTCTTGGTGGCTGTCCCGCTCCGGCTGACCGAAATAGGACGTGGCCTGAGGAAAGCCAATGCGGGGACCGCCACGATCGCTCTCAGGCCGGCGCCGACATCAGTTGGCCCGGCCGCCGCCCCTGAAAGGTTGGCCGCTGCCGGGGGTAGCCCCATCATCAGCGCCAATATCCGGGTCAGATCCCGGACAGCTCCTTCTGTGGCGCCCCTCAGGCCAGGGTCCAGGGGATTCGGACCAGTCGTGAGGACTGGCATTCCCATGCCCATCCGCAACCTGATCGCCGCGTGTGATTCGGCAAACTCGTATTCACGGTGGCTTGCCCTGACATCGTTGCCAATCCGCTGAAGCTGTTCGCGGACCCGACCAATGTCCCGGCCGCTCTCGCCGACGGCAATGATGGCGTTGCTCCCACTCGTGTAGGACGAGGCCTGGTAAGGGAAGAGAGCCACCCTCACCGCTTCCGCTTCCACTTCAATGGCCTGCAGTTGGAGCACCAGTCCCTCAAGCGCGGCAGCGCCAGCAAGCAACTCTTCGAATTGGAAGCGGATTCCGCCGACTCCACCGCGTATCCGCAATGTGCCATCCGGCTCGGGTGTTCGAGGGTGGGGAGTTCCGCCCGCACCGATAGGAGCGACTTCGGCCATCAGAAGCCGGACTGGGGTTTCGATGCCACATTCCGGGCATGGCGGAGGGTCGCTGCAGCGGCCTCGCGCAACGCATCACGCCCCCTTCGAAGGGAGGCGGCGTGCAAAGCCAGCGTGGTCCGGTACGCGCGGCCGGCCGACGACTCCCATTGCTCGAGTTGCAATTGCGCCAACTTGGCAAGAACGGCGTCGGCTTGGTCGGCGCAGACGCTCATCCGCCATCCGAGCTTCTGGATCTCCGCGCCTCGTGGAATACATTGCTGAGAATCCAGATCCGGTCCTCCGGCCGCCATAAGAATGCCGCTCAAGACGTTGTCCTCCTCCATGTCCATTGATGTCGTGGCAGCGACGCTACGTTGTGCTCCGGTGGCGCGGAACCGCTGTCAGCGGCTATGTGGATAACCTGCCGAAAACACGGCCAGGAAGAGAGAGCCGCGATGTTATGCACATAGTGAAGTCCGGCTTAATGGCGCGAGCCGAGTTCATGAAAGAATTGCCTCATGCCTGAAACCGTCGCCGCCGCTGTTATCCGTACGCCCTCCGGACGCCTGGCTCTCGCCGCGTCGCCGGAGCCGATCGCCCTGGGCCCGCTGGACGGCCGGTACCAGTCCGCCGTCGCTCCCCTGGTCGACTACCTGTCCGAGGCCGCTCTCAACCGCGACCGCGTGGCCGTCGAGGTCGAGTGGCTCATCCACCTGACCAGCAACAACGTACTTCCCGGCGCCGGGCCCCTGACCACCGAACAGCAGGAGAAGCTGCGCGCCATCGTCACCGAGTTCGACTCCGCTTCAGTCGCGGAACTCGCTGAAATCGAAGCTGTCACGGTCCACGACGTCAAGGCCGTTGAGTACTACATCGGCCGCCGCCTCCCAGCGATCGGTATCGAGAACCTGACCGCGATGGTGCACTTCGGCTGCACATCGGAAGACATCAACAACCTTTCCTACGCTTTGGGCGTCAAGGGTGCCGTGGAAGATGTCTGGCTCCCTGCTGCCAGCGCCTTGGTGAATCAGATCGAAGCGATGGCCGAGGAGAACCGCGCCGTCCCGATGCTTTCCCGCACGCACGGCCAGCCGGCCACTCCCACCACTCTTGGCAAGGAACTGGCAGTCATCACGCACCGCCTGAGCCGCCAGCTGGACCGCGTTTCCAAGACCCAGTACCTGGGCAAGATCAATGGCGCTACTGGCACTTATGCCGCACATGTCGCTTCCGTTCCCGGTGCCGATTGGGAGGCCGTAGCCCAGTCCTTCGTTGAAGGCCTGGGACTGACGTGGAACCCGTTGACCACCCAGATCGAGAGCCACGACTGGCAGGCCGAGCTCTATGCCGACGTCGCCCGCTTCAACCGCATTCTGCACAACGTCTGCACGGACATCTGGAGCTACATCTCGATTGGCTACTTCCGCCAGATCCCGGTTGCCGGCGCCACCGGCTCCTCCACCATGCCGCACAAGGTCAATCCGATCCGCTTCGAAAACGCCGAAGCCAACCTGGAGATTTCCAACGGATTGTTGGACACTCTGGGCGCGACGCTGGTTACCTCCCGTTGGCAGCGAGACCTCACTGATTCTTCCTCGCAACGCAACATCGGCGTTGCATTCGGACACTCGCTCCTTGCAATCTCGAATGTTGCCAAGGGACTCAAGGCCCTTGACGTTGCCGAGGAAGTACTGGCAGCCGACCTCGACACCAACTGGGAAGTCCTGGGCGAGGCGATCCAGATGGTCATGCGCGCCGAGGCCATCGCCGGCGTTGAGGGGATGGAGAACCCGTACGAGCGACTCAAGGACCTCACCCGCGGTCAGCGCGTCGATGCCGTCCGCATGCAGGAGTTCGTCTCGAGCCTGGGCTTGTCTTCCGAAGCCGAGGCACGCCTCCTGGCACTTACTCCCGGCAAATACACCGGTATCGCGGACCAGTTGGTGGACCACCTGAAGTAGAACGCGGCGCTGCTCATGGACCCGGCGTTTCCGAATCGATGTAAGGAACTGTGTCAGCATGAGGCTCTTGCTTATCCGCCACGGGCAAACCCCCGGAAACGTCTTGGGGCAGTTGGACACGGCGTTTCCCGGTCCAGGACTGACTGAACTCGGTGAACGTCAGGCCGCTGCGCTCCCGGGGTCTCTTGCCAACGAGGACATCGCGGCCATCTATGCATCGACCCTGATCCGCACCCAGCTGACGGCTGCCCCGCTTGCAAAAGCCCTTGGACTCGAGGCCACCGTATTGGACGGCCTGCAGGAGATTGAGGCCGGGGCCTTGGAGAAACTCACCGACCACGAGTCGCACCACCGGTACATGAGCACCGTTTTCGCCTGGACCGACGGTGAACTCGACGTCCGCATGCCGGGAGCGGGTGATGGCCACGAGTTCTTCGCCCGCTACGACGCTGCCATTGCCAAGGTCGCGGCGGCAGGCGACGAATCCGCCGTCGTGGTCAGCCATGGTGCTGCGATCCGCTGCTGGGCAGGTCGCCGTGCCGTGGATGTTGGCCGCGAGTTCGCCGCCACCCACCAGCTGCAGAACACCGGAATCGTGGTGCTCGAAGGCGATCCGGAGATCGGCTGGCGCCTGCTGCACTGGGACCAAAGCCCGGTAGGCGGACTTGCCTTGGCCGACCGGACGGTCGAAGATCCCACCGGTGACGCCGTCGAATGACGGCCGCGTGAGGCCAGGCCCGAAGCACCGGTATTTCTCCGGACGCTTACGCGTAGGAAACACCGTGGTAACCCCCGCTTCTTAGGCTTGATAGGCATAACCCCCTCCGGCGAAAGAGGCTCCGATGCAGACCAATCCGCGGCTCAACATCAGACAGGTCACCTGGGCTAACCCGGTGGGTGCAGACCTCCGCGCGGCGCAGCAAGCGGAACTGGACGCGCGTTTCGGCAACTCAGACCACGAGCCCGGACCCGCGCCATCGGAAGCTGATACTGCCGTTTTCGTCGTTGCTTACGAAAAGTGCTCCGGCCAGCCCTTGGGTTGCGGAGGGCTAAGGATTCTGGATGCCGAAACCGCGGAAATCAAGCGTCTATACGTCGTCCCTTACGCGAGGGGCTCAGGAGTGGCCAGCTCCATCCTTGCCGCGCTGGAAGCGCAGGCACATGCCCACGGTTTCAGCATGATCACAGCGGAAGCGGGGTCGGCCCAATCGGACGGCCGCAGCTTCTACGAGAGCGCCGGCTTCGCCGCAGTGCCCAACTTCGGCCCCTACATTGGTGTCAGCCACTCGCAGTGCTACGCCAAGCCGATCGATTCACACAGCGCCTCGCACACGGCGATGGCCTAGGGAGCGGCGGCCACCGGCCACGGCCGCCCTCCATCCGCGGCCGCCCTCCGCATCAATCCAGGCTGCGTCCGCCTTGCCCCAGATGTGCCCGATTCAGGGCTTCGATTTCTTCATCACTCAGGTCGTCGAAGCTCTTGGCCTCGTGCTTGTCGCTCCGGGAGAACCGGACGAACATCAGGATGATGAGGGGAAGATCCACGATCTCCGCGAGGAACCACATCAGGTCTCCCGCGAGTTGCTGGTCCCGCAGCGGCGAGGGGAACCAGCCTGGCTGATTGCCCAAGACTGACGTGGCGCCGTCGAGAATTCCGGGGCTGAGCCGCATCAGGACCCCAGGCACCGCATCGGCGAGCAGCTCGATAAATACAAAGATGAACTCGACCACGATGAGCGATGAGGTGCGTCCTGCGCCGTCTTCCATGATCGGTACGGTCATGAGGAGTCCCATGACGGGCACCATCAAAGTCAGGATGACGTCGGCGGCGGGGTTGGTCCGGAGCACGTAGAAGAACGGGGTCAGGAACACCGTGAACATGGCGAGCCCCAGAAGCGCCGCCACGAGCGTGTTGCTGAGCATCCGAACGAGCCGATGCCCGAGGACCGCTTCCACCCTCGCCGCGCCCACGGGGCCAAGGGTCTGCCTTGCAAGTGTTAGCGGCTTGCCCAGGCCAATCAACAGCGGGACCACAAACAGATAAGACGTCACTTTGAGGGTGAATGCCCACCGCAGATCGTGGCTGTAGGTTCCCGGGAATCCAAAGCTCAGGGCCGCGAAACTGCCCAGGCCAAGGAAGAAGAAGGCAAACGAGTTCCACAAGGGCCAGCGGATATCCCAGCGCTTAGCGGCAATCAGGCCCTTTGAATACAGGACGACTGCGGCAATAAGAATGACCAGGGCGGGCCAGTTCATTGACCAGGCGCCCAACACGGCGTCCAACGGCGGCATGGTCAGTGGTCCACGTCGGAAGACCGGGCGCTCAGCCCGGCGCTGTGGTCGGTTTTGTCGAGATTCATGGTGTTCCTCCAGCGCGTTCCCGGTGTGCCGCATGGTGCGCGAATCGGCGTGTCGTGTTGTGCCCTGAACCGGGTGCACCGTATCCATGTTACGGAGTCGCGCCGAGCATGGCACGCCGCAGGAGACGCGGGCGCCCGGCCTCGGCTAATCTCGCATTATGGAAAAGGCTGACATCACATTCCGGACCCGCAAGTGGATACGCCCGGAGGACCTCAACGCCAACGGAACGCTGTTCGGTGGAAGCCTGCTGAAATGGATCGATGAGGAAGCAGCAATCTACGCAATCCTCCAACTTGGAAATGGCCGCGCCGTCACCAAGTACATCTCCGAAATCAACTTCGTCAGCTCGGCCGTCCAGGGCGATCTGGTGGAGATGGGCCTGACCGCAGTCCGCTTCGGCCGGACATCACTGACCATGCGCGCGGAGGTGCGCAACATGATCACCCGCGACAGCATCCTGACCATCGAGGAAATCGTGTTCGTCAACCTCGGGCACGATGGCCGGCCGGAACCGCACGGCTACACGGAAATCACCTATGACCGCGACCGCATCCCCACGCACCACTTAACGCAAGCGCTCCACGAGGACTGAGCGCCCGACGTCGGGCCCTCCTCAAGCGGCAGGCCCCCTAAAGCGGCGGCCCAGTCCAAAAGCTTTTCCCCGGAAACGGGTGCTGGCGGCCGCGAAATTCGCGGCCGCCAGCTTGTTGTGATCAGCGCCTGTCGAAGGTGAGACCGCCGGGGACCTGGAACGTTGGCATGAGTTCCAGCATGCCCACATTGACGTGGCGCGGGGTTTCGATGGCGTAGTCGAGGGCGTTGACGATGTCGTCAGTGGTCAGCGACTCGTAGCCTTCGTAGTAGGTCTTCCACGCTTCTTCCATGGCTTCAGGCGTGCCGCCCATGTTCCGCCCGAAGATCTCGGTTTCCACCCGGCCGGGGCAGATCTCGGTCACGCGGATGCGCTTGCCGACCGTGTCGTTCCTGAGTTGCCGGGAGATCTGGTGCACGGCTGCCTTCGTGGCGTGGTACACCGTGTGGCCGTAGAAGTTGTAGACGCCTGCGATCGAGCTGATGTTGATGATGTGGCCGAGATCGCGCTCCACCATGCCCGGGAGGACCAGCCGCGTGAGCTGAAGCAGGCCGCGAAGGTTGACGTCGATGAGCTCGTCGATGTCCTGCTCGGACGAGTCCAGGAGGTTGCCGGGCCGGGAAACTCCGGCGCAGTTGACCAGGACGTCGACCTTCAGTTCGCTCACAACGGCGGTCAGGGCCGCTGTGTCGGTCAGGTCAACTACGTGCGGGATAGCACCCGTACGATCGGCCAGTTCGCTGAGGCGTTCCTCGTTGCGCGCCACGGCGTGAACAGTCAGGCCTCTTTTGGCCAGGCGCTCCGTGATCGCGGCACCCATACCGGTTGACGCTCCGGTGACGAGGGCGGTGTTGTAGTCGGAAAAAGACATCGGTTCTCCAAAGAGTGGAAATGGAAGGCACGAACTGTGCCCGAGGTCAGCGGCGCCTAAGCGTCGCGCAGGGGTTCGTGGGCCCGGTCCTTGACCGTGCTCACGGCTGCAAGCGTGCCGAGGGCCGTGATGACTGCGTAGAAGGCGGGCATGTAGATGTTGCCGGTGCTGCTGATGAGCCAGGTCATCAGCAACGGGGCCGTTCCGCCGAAGAGCGCGGAGGAGATGTTGTAGCCGAGGCCGTAGGCGGAGTACCGAACCCGGGTGGGGAACAGCTCAACGATCAGGATGTGGATGACGGCCGTGTGGCCGGCGAAGACAACGGCCATGATCGAGGCGCCAAGGATAGCCAGGCCCATGTTTCCCGTTGCGATGAGGGCGTAGGACGGGATGCCCAGGATGGTCATGGCGATAGCGGAGCCGGCGATGACCTTCTTGCGGCCGATGCGGTCGGACAGGGCACCCATGAAAGGAATGGCGATGCAGATGACAACCAGGCTGCAGGCGGTAATGAACAGTGCCTCGCCGATGGTGAAGTTGAGCTGCTTGCCCTTGAGGAACGTAGGCATGTAGGAGAACAGGACGTAGTAGCCGGAGCCGTTCATGAGCGGGATGAAGAGGGCCAGAACCATGGCCCGGCGGTGCTCAGCGGACTGGAAGGCCTCCTTGAGCGGGTTCTTGGAGAGACCGCCCTCTTCCTTCAGCTTTGTGAAGTTGGGGGTGTCCGCGATGGCCTTGCGGATGTACCAACCGATGACGCCCATGGGAATGGCGACCAGGAAAGGAATCCGCCATGCGAAGGAGCCGAAGCCACCGCCGTCGATCGCGGCCTGGGTGAGCCAAGGAGACATGGAGAACGCCACGAGGGTGCCGGTGAGCAGGGCTGCGAACGAAGCGATCTGTGCGTAGGAGGTGATGATGCCGCGCTTGCCCTCGGGGGCGTGTTCAGCGAGGAAGGTCATAGCGCCGGCGGCTTCGCCACCGACCGAGAAGCCCTGCAGGAGCCGCAGGAGGACGAGCAGTATGGGCGCCGCGATGCCGATAGCCGCGTACGTGGGCAGGATTCCGATACCGGCGGTGGCCACGCTGATCAGCAGAATGACGAAGACCAGTAGCTTTTGCCTGCCGATCCGGTCACCCAAGTAGCCACAAACAACCGCGCCAAGGGGCCGGACGAAGAACGACACTGCGTAGCCGGCGAACACGAACAACAAGGCGTTGTCCGGGTTGCCCGGGGCAAGGAACACCAAGGCAAGTGTTCCGGCCATAAACGCGAAGATACCGTTGTCATAGAGTTCCACGAAGATGCCAACGCAGCCTGCGGTGACAACCTTGCGCGTTTGACGGCCTGTGAGCCGTTCATGCTGCACTTGTGCAGCGTTGGTGTTAGCGGTCATGACATTTCCTTCTTGATGTTGAGCGTAGCAACGCCTATTGGTTTTGACGACAGGTTTTTAGCTGCATGCCGCAACCGGGAGGTCCTGCCACTGGGGTCGGCATCCAATGCCAAGGAGTCCGAAGACTGTGTTCACGGATTCGCGGAGAGTTTCAAGTTGCGCCCGCGAGCGCCGGTGGGCGGAAGTTGCCTCCGCCACCGTTGTTTTCCTGAAGTGGACCTTGTCGCCCGGGCGGGCTTGGGCAAGGACATCCAGGCCATTACAGGTGACCACAGCGAGGACCGGATATCCGGCAGTGACGCCGCGTCCCCGATGCAGTACCAGCAGTTCTTCCCGTGAGGGAACTTCGACGGCGCCCACCGGGACCCCGCGCGACAGCACTTCACCGCTTGAGGTTCTTTCCGGAAGTTGTCCGCCGAGCCTGAGGCCGATGTGGTTGCTCCGGCCACTCACGGCGTATTCCGACGTGAAGAGCAATTCGGCGGAATCGCCAAACTCGGCGACATCCGGACCGTCGGTCACATCGACCATCAGTTCCTGACCCATGTTCGGCCGTTCAAGGCCAAGGCGGAAGAGCGGAAGATCGAAGTACGGTTGGCGAACAGGGCCCACGCTGCGGCGGGTCAGGAGTGTGGTTCCTTCCTTGAGTTGCAGGCCGAAGCCCACAACGGTGTCCGGGGCACAACTACCCAGCAGCGTTGGCGCCTCCACGGAGCCGTGGACGGCCAGGTAGGCACGGAGGCCCCGGTTGATTCCCCGGATGGCCACCGTCTCGCCCGCACGGACCGAAACCGGTTCCCACTGGCTGCACGGACGCCCACCGACGGTGAGCGCCAGCGAAGCGCCCGTAACTGCGATCAGGATGTCGGAGTCGGCCTTCATCCTGAAGTCGAGGGCCGTGATCTCCACCAGGGGATCGTTGTCCAGGTTGCCGGCCAGGATGTTGGCAGTCCGGGCCGAATACTGGTCCAGGGCGCCGTTGACCGGCAGTCCAAAGCGCGGTCCGCGGAAACGGCCAAGGTCTGTGACCACGGAGTTTCCCGGTTGCTGGATGAGGATGTGCCCGTTCATGGCCTTGGTTCCAATTCCATACCGACGTAAGAGTCGAATTCTCCGGCCTCGATAGGACGGAACCGGAGAATGTCTCCTGGCTTGTAAGGGACCAGTGGTTCACGACGAATGTTCAGGACGGTCAAAGGGGTCTGACCGATAACGCACCAACCACCCGGCGCGGACGCGGGAGCGATGACGGCTTGGCGTCCTGCCACGGCCACGGCCCCTGCCGGGACGCTAAGTCGGGGATCCTTGAGACGCGGTACGGGCTTGGAGAACGCGGGGCCGTCCATCATGGGCGAGCCAGCCGGTGCACCCAGGCAGCGAACGGTGTAGGTCTTTTCGGTGTGGAGGCGGATGACTTCCTCGGTGGAGATGCCCTGGTATTCGGCTACCCGCTCCAGGTCGGGACCGAAGTCGCCGCCGTAGACCACCGGGACGTCAAACTCACGGGGTGCCGTGGCGGCGCCGGCGGAACGGCCCATTTCGAGGAGTCCCAGCTTGACGAACGCGCGCACCTGACGGGCCGACACGAGGACGGGGTCGAATTCCACCAACACGGAATCGTAGGTGGGTACCGCGCCGTGGAGGCCCTCGGCGCCACAGCTCTCCAGCCAGTCTGCTAGACGGTGGACTGTGAGCCAGTTGTCCTCGCTTGCTTCAGCAAGGGCGACAACGCGCAATGCGGAGTCTCCGGATTCATAGATCTCGGTGGGAGCCGCAGTGAGAACGGACATGTCAGGCCGCCTTCCTCTTGGCATCCATGACCTCTGCCAACGGGGCGATACGAACGCCGGCCGAGATGAGCTCCGAACGGATGAGCCGGGCGAGTTCGACAGCGCCGGGGTTGTCTCCGTGAAGCAGGACGGTGTCCGTGGAGATGTCGATGTCAGTGCCGTTGGCGCATCGGATCTTGCCCTCGCACACCATGCGGACCGTTCGCTCGACAATGGCCGAGGGATCGTGCAGTACGGCGCCGGGCTCGCTCCGCGGAACCAGCGTGCCGTCTTCCTGGTACGCGCGGTCGACGATGCCAACAATGGCCACGTCCAGGCCGGCGGAACGTGCCGCCTTGGCCAACTCGCCCTCTTGCGCTACCACGATGAGTTCGTTGTCCACGCGGGCGGCGGCCTCAGCCACGGCCTCAGCGTAGTCCGCACGGACAGCCACGAGATTCCCCAGCCGGCCGTGCGGCGCAATGTGGGTCACTTTGGTTCCGTGGAAGGCGGCGAAGCCGTTCAGGGCTCCCAACTGGTACAGCACGTCCGCACGTACCTCCTTGGCTGTCAGGCCCACGTCCCGGCGGCCGAAACCACGCAGGTCAGGGAAGCTGGGATGGGCCCCAATACCCACCCCGCGGCGAACACATTCAGCAACGGTGGCGTCCATGATGTCGGGATCGCCCGCGTGGAACCCGCAAGCGATATTGGCGCTTGAAACGATCTCCAGAAGATCGGAGTCGCTGCCTATGGTGTAGGCACCGAATCCCTCTCCAAGATCCGCTACAAGATCAATTGTCGAGTTCACGTGGTTCTCTTTCCGTGGTTCTGCATTGGGGTCCGGAATTCCATACGAACGGCTGGAATATCGGAAGAATTCAGTTGCCTGTTCGATTGAAAGTGTTTGGCTAAAATTCGTCAATCAGAGGAACTGTCGGTAATTCTTTGGTGATAGAAGTCTCGCACCGACGAACTTCGGGCACAAAGACCTATTCGCTATCACGGGATAGCTCTCGGTTATGACCTACGGCACACATGCTGCTGGCGGGGACCGCATGCCGCCGAACCGCCGTCGTCGTCCTCCTTGTTGAAGGTTGACGACGGCAGGTCACCGAATGCGTCTATATTTGGGTATCGGGACAATTCGGTTGATGGGGAGTCAACGAACTGTCAGTAATGATTGGGAAACGCCACCATGGGGATGTGGATCTCAAATTAGTCGTTGAGAGACAGGTCACACAAAGACGGATTGTGTGTCCCTACATAGAATTTCCTTATGGTATCCAGGCCCCGATGAGGGCCTGGAGGAAGGCAGACCCATGGACACGCGGAAGCTCTCATACTTTGTCAAGATCGTTGATTCGGGGAGCATCACCAAGGCCGCCGCCGCGCTCCACGTCGCGCAACCTGCCCTCAGCCAGCAGGTGTCGGCGCTGGAAAGCGATTTGAAGCAACGCCTGCTGATCCGCAGTAAGCAAGGAGTCGAGCCGACCGCCGCGGGGCACACCCTCTATCGCCACGCCCAGACCATCCTGCGACTCGTCGAACAAGCACGGCAGGACGTAGCGACATCCGGGGCCGCGCCGTCGGGCAGGGTGTCCATCGCCATCGCCCCGTACAGCATGGCCTCGAGCCTGACGCCGCAGATCATCCGCGAGGTTGGCCGGCGATACCCGGACATTGTGGTGCACCTGACCGAAATCTTCGGCGGCGTGCTGAGCGAGGCAATCAAGAACGGCCGCCTCGACATGGCCCTGATCTATGAGCCGGGGAAGATCCGTGGAGTGCAGTTCACCACCATGATTGTGGAAGACCTGCACTTGGTGACCCACGAAGACGTCGACGTGGCCCAAGGTCGAACAACGGTCACCCTCGAAGAAGCCAGCGGCCTTGGACTATTCCTCCCCGAAAAGAACCACACCCTGCGCCAGATCATCGAGAAGGGACTGGCCGAGCAGGGGTTGCCCCTCCGGCTCGTAGGCGAAGTGGAATCGGTTCCGTCGCTTGTTCGGCTCATCCGCGCAAACCTCGGGGCCACCGTCCTTCCTAAGTCCGCCGCTGATGCGCTCTTCCCTGATGAGAACTTCAAGGTATTGCGGATCGTCGAACCGGCCCTGCAGAGCAAGATTGCCCTGTGCACCCCCGACCATGAGCCGCTGTCCGAGGCCGCCTCCGCCGTGCTCATCCTGGTCAAGGAGATGCTCCAGCAACAGTTGATCAGCAAGTACGCGGCCGATACACCCGAGGCTTGATCCATCCATAACATTGCCTTATCCGGACAGACATCTTTGGTCTTATTCACGGGCGTTTTAATTTCCTATTATCGAATTAGCAAGTAATTCGAAAGCGGCTCGCGGATTCCGTGAACCCAATCAAAGGAACAGCGGTGAAAAAGATCAGCCAGACCCGGTGGGCTTCGAATCCAACCCTCGGAGCGATCAGTGCACGGACCGGATTCCACTGCCCAAGGAACGGTTTCTGGCGTCCAGTGAGCGGCGTGGGCGAACCCCTCTTCGTCTTCGAAGGAAGCCTCATGCCGGCCCACGCGGGACACAGCATCGAGTGGTACCTGGTCGACGCACGGTCAGGACACCCCGGACTGGACTGACTCGGGGTTTCCTCAAACCCCTCGCACGACTCAAGGCGCCCTGCCCCCGGCAAGGCGCCTTTTGCGCGCCCGGAAACGGGCGCGCAAAGGCCGGCCACCGCATTCGGTGACCGGCCCCAGCGAGACAATCAGTCTTCGACCAGAAGCCCCTTGGCCTTCAGCTTCTCCGTCAGCCCGCACAACTCGATGGTGGTGCCTCCCGCGTGGTAGGCCTTGATGAGCTCGCGTTCGGCGTCGTCCCGGGCCTGGGAGAGGGCAATGACCTCCTCGGCTTCCTCACGGCGCACTACCACGACGCCATCAGCGTCACCGCGGAGGATGTCGCCGGGGTAGATGATCTCATCACCGAAGACGAGCGGGTGGTTGATCGGCCCAAGGGTTTCCTTGACCGTGCCCTTGATACAGACGCTGCCCGAGAACACCGGGAGGCCCAGTTCGATGAGGTCCTGGGTGTCCCGCACGCCCGAATCCGTCACCATCGCTGCAATGCCCTTGGCTTTCATGGCATTGCCCAAGACGTCGCCGAAGGTTCCGGCGTCGGAAAATTCCTGCGCACCGACCAGGACCACGTCGCCTGCCTGGGCGTAGTGGATGGCTACCTGCAGCATCAGGTTGTCCTGCGGGGCGCAAGCCACGGTCACGGCCGGGCCGCAGAACGACATGGAGCGGTCGATCGGCTTGATCTTCGAGCTCAGTGCGCCGCGGCGCCCCTGTGCTTCGTGGATGGTCGCGGAGGAAAACGCCGCAAGGCGACTGACGACGTCGGCGTCCGGCCTCTGGAACTTGGTCTTAACGTGGATCATTTCCTGAATCTTTCTCTTGGCTGGCTTCTGGGGTGCCCGTAGGGCTTAGTTGAGGGCGCTGACTGCCTTGCGAATCGAGTCCACGCCGGCGTTGATGGTCTCCAGCGATGTGGCGAAGGAGATCCGGAAGTAGGGGCCAAGGCCATATGCCGAGCCCTGGATGACGGCGACCGCAGCCGCGTTGAGGAGGTACAGGGTGAAGTCCTGGTCGTTTTCGATGACCGCGCCGTCCGGAGTGGTCTTGCCGATGACGCCGCTGCAGTTCACGTACGCATAGAAGGCACCCTCGGCCGGGGCGACGGAAAGTCCGTCAATGGCGTTGAGGCCTTCGACGGCGACGTCCCGGCGCTTGCGGTAGACCTCCACGCTGTCCCGGACGAACGACTGGTCACCGTTCAGCGCGGCTGCCGCGGCTGCCTGGCTGACCGAGGACGGGCACGAGGACGTCTGCGACTGCAGCTTGTTCATGGCCGCGATCAAAGGCGCCGGGCCCACGCCGTAGCCAAGGCGCCAACCGGTCATGGCGTAGGCCTTGGAGACGCCGTTGACCAGCAGGATACGGTCGCGCAGGGAAGGAACCGCCGTGACGAGGCTGGTCACGCGGCCGTCGCCGAAGTGGATTTCGTCGTAGATCTCGTCGGTGAGGATGTAGACGTGCGGGAATTCCTCAAGGACGGCACCCAGCGCCTGCAGTTCTTCGCGTGAGTACACGGCTCCCGTCGGGTTGGACGGAGCGTTGAGGATGAGCCACTTGGTCTTGGGCGTGATGGCTTCTTTTAAGGCGGCGGGCGTGAGCTTGAAGCCGGCGTCTTCTCCGCAAGCGACGATCACGGGCGTGCCGTCGTTGGCGAGGACCATGTCCGGGTAGGACACCCAGTACGGTGCCGGGACGATGACCTCGTCGCCCTCGTTGAGCGATGCCATGAGCGCAACGTAGAGGACTTGCTTGGCACCGCCGCCGATGGTCAGCTGGTTCGCTGCGTAGTGCACGCCGGTGTGGCTTTCAATCCGGCGGAGGATGGCGGTCTGCAGCTCGGGCGTTCCAGTCACCGAGGTGTATTTGGTCTCGCCGGCGTTGATCGCCTCGATAGCGGCCGCCTTGATGTGGTCGGGGGTGTCGAAGTCCGGCTCGCCGACGGTCAGGTCGATGATCGGGATGCCTTCGGCTCGTAGTTCACGGACGCGGGCGGCGGCCGCAACGCTCGCTGAGGACTTGATGCGTGTGACCCTCGACGCCGGCAGGTACTCGGACATTGTCTTCTCCAGAATCGTGAAACTCAGGATTCGGGTGTCGAATCCCCAATTTCGAGACTAGGCACTGCCGGGCGCCGTGGATAAGACCTAATGTGCGTGGATCAATAAGAGACCCTTATGACCGCCTGATCCATATGGGGGCTCTGTAGTCGTTTAGGGAAATTTCAAACACATATGGGAATCTTCCATGCACTTTCCTTATGGGTTCACGCGGTATTGGTATTTCCGCGGAGGAGCGCGCAGGCAGCAGGGTGTGCGACGACATCGAACTTGCATCGCTGACCGGTCTCACGCCGGACCACATCCGCAAGGCCACCCGCCGAATCCGACGGCCCGCCTAATCCTCGCGTCCTCACTCCTTCTTTGCCGGAGGCGTCCTGCAGCTAAACAGTTCCTGTGTTCCTGTTTTCCTGGCGATGAGCACTGTCAATGCGCGGGCTGACGTTGAAATCGGTTCAAAATGTTGGATCGATCGCGCACCGACGTTCCAGATGCGCTTCACGCCCAGCACCCGGTCGTGCTCATCCGTGGCAACCAAGGGCGGACTTCCCTGCCCTGCCATGGGCCTGCGTTTCCAGCACAGACTGACTACCGTCGCGTGCTCCCAGAATTCCACGGCAGTGACGAAGAATTCGCGCCCCTCATCATCCAGGAACAGCCCGGACTGCGGGACGTAAACAGCCCGAAGATCGTACTCGACGGTGCCTGAACGGCTTGCACCCGGCGGTTGGGCGATGGCTGCAGCTTGTTGAGGATTTAGATCTGGTTGCGCGACCACGGCATGCTCCATTGAAGTTGCGGACGACCCCCTCCTCGACCGCCCCCGAGGGGCCTCGGGGATATCCAATGTAGCTCTGTCCAAGGACCTCCGGAAGAGTACCGACTACCTACCTACTTCAGTAGCTCGACGGCGTGTCGCCTGTCCCGCCAAAGGGCGCTCCGCCGTCGGGGGCTGTCGGGATGAACTTGTCGGCGAGGGCTTCCGTGCCGCGCGCCAGCAGGGCGACATCCGCGCCGACCAGCACGAACGACGCACCGGCGTCCATATACGCACGGGCCGTCGCCTCATTGAAGGCGTTGACGCCGCCGGGCTTGCCCGCGGTCTTCGCCGCAGTAAGGCAGTGCTCGACGGCGGCGCGCACCTTCGGGTGTTCCTGCTGTCCCAGAAGGCCCATGGACGCTGCGAGGTCGGACGGCCCGACGAAGATTGCGTCGACGCCGTCGACCGCCAGGATCTCCTCCACGGCGGCGACGGCGGCCTCGGTTTCGATCTGGACCGTGACGCTGATGGTCTCCGCGGCGCGGGCGAGGTAGTCCGGGATGCGGTTCCAACGCGAGGCGCGGGCCAGGGCCGAGCCGACGCCCCGCATGCCATGCGGCGGGTAGCGGACGGCCGAGACCGCGGCCTTGGCTTCCGCGGCGGAGTTGACCATGGGGATGAGCAGGTCCTGCACGCCCAGGTCCAGGTATTGCTTGAGGAGCACGCTGTCGTTGACCGGAGGGCGGACCACGGCCTGGACGGGGTAGCCTCGGACGGCCTGGAGCTGGGCGAGGATGGATTCGAGGCCGTTGGGGCTGTGTTCGGCGTCGATCAGGAGCCAGTCCAGCCCGGCCCCGGCGCACAGTTCCGCGATCAGGGGGCTGCCCGAACATACCCACATCCCGACGAGGGGCCGGTCCGCTGCGGCCAGGGCTTCGCGGAACGTGCGGTCTGGTTCTACTCGAACCGGCATGTGACAACTCCCAAGGGTCCGTAGTCGGCGTGGACGGTATCGCCTTTGTACACCCAGAGCGGGCGGGTGAAGGAGCCGGCGAGGATGATCTCCCCGGCTTTCAGCCCGTCACCGTGCGGGGCGATCTTGTTAACGAGCCAATGCACGCCGTTAGCCGGGTGGTCCAGGACGCCCGCGGCGACACCGGTCTCCTCCACGGTCTGGTTCTTATACAGGATCGCCGATACCCAGCGGAGGTCGACTGCGTCCGGGCGGACCGGGCGTCCGCCCACCACCATGGCGCCCATGGCCGCGTTGTCCGAGATGGTGTCCACGATGGTCCGGCCCTCCATCTCGATCCTGGAATCCAGGATCTCCAGGGCCGGAACCACGTAGTCGGTGGCGTTCAGGACGTCGAAGATCGTGCAACCGGGGCCGGAGAGGTCCTTCTTGAGCACGAACGCCAGCTCCACCTCCACCCGCGGGTGGGTGTACTGGTCCCACGGCACGGAGCAGCCGGTTTCCAGGACCATGTCGTCGAAGATGGCGCCATAGTCCGGTTCCGTGATGCCCGTGGCGTCCTGCATGGCCTTGGACGTCAGCCCGATCTTGCGGCCCACCAGCGTGCGCCCGGCATCCTCGTTCCGGCGCCGCCACAACTGCTGCACGGCGTAGGAATCCTCGACCGTCATCTCCGGGTAGCGGGCAGTCAGGCGCGGCACCGGGGTCCGGGACCGGCCGGCTTCCAGTAGTTCGTCCGCAATGGTTTCTATCGTCTTCGGGTCAAGCATCTCCACGCTCCATTCGGCCATCCTGCGGTCAGCATACGTTGAGGGCTTTGGGCCTAGAGCTGCGAGCCGATCTTGAATCCCATCTTTTCTCCGGCGGGGCCGCCGTCGGGCTGGCGCGTGTAGGAGAAGCCGTCGGCACCGACGGTGACCGCCATTTCGCTCTTTTCCTCACGGATGATGACGGGCTGCGGGTTGCCGTCCAGGTCCAGGACGAGGGAGGCCTCGGTGTACCAGGACGGGACGACGGGGTTGCCCCACCAGTCGCGGCGCTGGTTGTCGTGCACGTCCCAGGTGACGGTGGGGTTGTCCGGGTCACCCGTGTAGTAGTCCTGGGTGTAGATCTCGATGCGGTGCCCGTCCGGGTCCAGGATGTATAGGTAGAAGGCGTTGGAGACGCCGTGCCGGCCGGGGCCGCGTTCGATCCGGTCGCTGATGCGCAGGGCGCCCATCTTGTCGCAGATCTGGATGATGTTGTGCTTCTCGTGCGTGGAGAACGCGATGTGATGCAGGCGCGGTCCGTTGCCGCCGGTCAGGGCGGTGTCGTGCACGGTCTGCTTGCGGTGCATCCACGCGGCGTACGTGACGCCGTCGGAATCCTTGATGTCCTCCGAGACCCTGAAGCCCAGGTCCTCGAGGTACTTCCGGCCCCGGGGGACATCGGGGGTGACCTGGTTGAAGTGGTCCAGGCGGACCAGTTCCCCGGCGGAATAGAGGTCGTAGCGCTGGGTCAGGCGTTCGACGTGCACGACGTCGTAGAAGAACTCGTAGGGGAAGCCCAGCGGGTCCTCGACCCGGACGGAGTCGCCGACGCCCTTGGTGAAGCCGTCCTTGCGGCGCTCCACCCGACAGCCGAGCTCCCGGTAGTAGGCCTCGGCGGCGTCCACTTCGGCGGGGGACTTCACCCGGTACGCGAAGGCGGCGGCCGCGGCGACGGGTCCCTTGCGCAGGACCAGGTTGTGGTGGATGAACTCCTCAAAGGAGCGCAGGTAGATGGTGTCCTCGTCTTCCTCGGTCACGTGCAGGCCCAGGAGATCCACGTAGAACTCACGGGATTTCGCAAGGTCCGTGACGACGAGTTCGAGGTAGGCGCAGCGGACGATATCCGGCGCCGGGACGGTGGGAGTGGGGACGAAGTTGGTCATGGGGTTCTCTCTTCTTTGAAAGGGGGGTCTTTGTTGAAAGTGCCACCCAACTGACTCGCAGTAAGTGTCGTTTTGGAGCCTCATAACGACAACAAGTGCGAGTTAGTTGGGTTAGGCGCCGAATTTAGGAGTATGAACAGCGCCGAGGGTGATGTGCACGGCCTGCTGGTCGGTGTAGAAATCGATCGAGCGGTAGCCGCCTTCGTGGCCCAGGCCGGAAGCCTTGACGCCGCCGAACGGCGTGCGCAGGTCCCGGACGTTATGGCTGTTGAGCCACACCATGCCGGCTTCGACGTTCTGGGCGAAGTTGTGGGCGCGGGTCAGGTTCTGGGTCCAGATGTAGGCCGCCAGGCCGTATTTGGTGTTGTTCGCGAGGGCGAGCGCTTCGTCGTCGTTCTCGAACGGGGTGATCGCGACGACGGGGCCGAAGATCTCCTCCTGGAAGATCCGCGCGTCGGGGGCGACGTCGGCGAACACCGTCGGAGCGATGTAGTTGCTGTTGTTGAGCCCTGCGGGCAGGTGTTCCGGGCGTCCGCCGCCAGCCAGCAGCCGGCCTTCGGACTTGCCGATCTCCACGTACGAGGCGACCTTGGCGTAGTGCTCGGGGTGGACGAGGGCGCCGACCTGGGTCCTGGGGTCGTGCGGGTCGCCGACGACGATGTTCTTCGCGCGGGCGGCGTACTTTTCGCAGAACTCGTCATAGATCGCGCGTTCGACGAGGATCCGGGAGCCGGCGGTGCAGCGTTCCCCGTTGAGGGAGAAGACCCCGAACAGGGCCGAATCGATCGCGGCGTCCAGGTCGGCGTCGGCGAACACGACGCACGGGGACTTGCCGCCCAGCTCCATGGACAGGCCCTTGAGGTTGGCTGCGGCGTTACGGAAGATCGTCTGGCCCGTGGTGGTCTCCCCGGTGAAGGAGATCAGCGGCACGTCCGGGTGCTTCACGAGGGCGTCGCCGGCTTCCTCGCCGAGCCCGTTGACCAGGTTGAACACGCCGTCGGGCAGGCCGGCGTCCTTGAAGATCTGGGCCCAGAGCGAGGCCGAGAGCGGGGTGAATTCGGCCGGCTTGAGGACCACGGTGTTGCCGGTGGACAGGGCCGGGGCAAGCTTCCAGGACTCGAGCATGAACGGGGTGTTCCACGGCGTGATCAGGCCCGCGACGCCGATCGGCTTTCGGTTCACGTAGTTAATCTGGGCGCCGGGGACCTTCATGGCGTCGTCGAACTGTGCAACGATCAGGTCCGCGAAGAAACGGAAGTTCTCCGCCGCGCGCAGGGCCTGGCCCTTGGCCTGGGTGATCGGCAGGCCGGTATCGAAAGTTTCGAGTTCGGCGAGGCGCTCCTCCTGGGCTTCGACGGCGTCGGCGATCCTGTTCAAGACACGGGCACGCTCGCGCGGCTTCATCTTCGGCCACGGGCCGTTCACGAAGGCTTCGCGGGCTGCGGCGACGGCAAGGTCGATGTCTTCCTTCTGCCCGGCCGCGGCGGTGGCGTAGTTGCCGTTGGAGACCGGGTCCAGGACGTCGAAGGTCTTGCCGCTGACGGAGTCAACGAACTTGCCGTTGATGAAGTGCTGGATGTGGGTGGGAAGGTCCTTCGGGACGTAATGGGAGGTGGTTTCTGGTGCAGTGAACGTCATTGTTTCTCTTCCTTTACTTTTGGCAACGCGGGGTCACTTACGGCCCATGTTGGGCCGCTTAATGGGCGCTAAGTGACCCCGCGTTGCTTTGTGCGAGGTACGCGTCGAGGGTGGCGCTGCGGTGGCGGCGGGCGGCTTGTTCGATGGTGTCGGGGTCGGCGTTGCTTTCAATGAGCTGAAGCAGCGACTCGTGCTCTTTGACGGATTCCTGCGCGCGGCCGGGGACGAAGCGGAACGTCGAGGCCCTGATCGAGGCGAGCCGGTTCCAGCCCCGGTGCACGAGGTCCAGGATGTGCGGATTGGGGCAATGTTCAAAGAGCACGCTGTGGAAATCCTGGTTCAACGCCGTGAAGCGGACCGGATCGAAATGCTCCAGGCAGTCGCGCATCTCGGCGTTCACCGCACGGGCCCGGGCGATATCCGCGGCGCCGATCAGGGGTGCGGACAACGCCGTCGCCGCTCCCTCGATGATGCTCAGGGTCTGCATCGTGTACAGGTATTCCGTGGGGTCGATCCCGGAAACTGTGGCGCCGACGTTGCGCTCGAACTTTACGAGCCCTTCGGCCTCCAGGCGGCGGATCGCCTCCCGGACCGGCACCACGCTCACGCCCAGGTCCTCGGCGATCTTCGCCAGCACCAGCCGGTAACCCGGCGTGTAGGTGCCCTCGACGATGCGGGCCTTGACGGCCGCATAGGCCTGCTCGGACTTGCTCCCGACGGCGGTTTCAGTCACCTTGGGTTCCTTCCCACTGCTGGTAACGGGCACGCCATTGCGCGTTCATCGGATACAAACCGTCCACGCTGTTGCCCTGCTTGACCATCTCGAAGATGAAGGCCTCTTCCTTCTCCTGCTCGATGCACTCATCCACCAGTTCCCCGGCGAGGGCCGGCGGGATCACCAGGATGCCGTCCGAGTCGGCCACGATGATGTCCCCGGGCTGGACCGTGGCCCCGCCGCAAGCGATGGTGATGTCGGTGTCCCAGGGGATGTGGCGGCGGCCCAGCACGGCGGGGTGCGGGTTGGCGAAGTAGGTGGGCATGTCCAGTCCTGCCACCGCGGAATAGTCGCGGACACCGCCGTCGGTGATGATGGCCGCAGCGCCACGCATCTGGGCGCGCAGCGCGAGGATGTCGCCGACCGTCCCGGTGCCCTTTTCGCCCCGGGCTTCCATGACCAGGATCTCGCCCTCGTTCACGGAGTCGATGGCGCGTTTCTGGGCGTTGAAGCCGCCGCCATGGGTCGTGAACAGGTCCTCGCGGTTGGGCACATAACGCAGCGTCCGGGCGAGCCCGACAACGCGGCGGTCCGGGCGCGTGGCCTGCAGCCCGTCGATGCTCACGTTGTTCAGCCCGCGCTTGCGCAACTGGCTGGACAGCGTGGCGGTGGCGACGCTTTCGAGTTTCTTCTTCAGCTCCGGGGTCAGGACAGGCACGACGACGGCGAGGCCGGCGGCTTCGCGGGAACCGTACGCTTCCTCCCGCTGGATGTCATCGGCCTTGGGCCGGGCACCGAAGTCCGCGAACGGCGTCGTACCTTCCGTGACTGTTGTGGCCAGACGGCCGCTGCTAAGCCCGCCGGCGGTGACTTCAACCTCGACGACGTCGCCTGGCTGGGCGACCGAGGCGCCGGCCGGGGTGCCGGTCAGGATGATGTCGCCGGTTTCGAGCGTGAGGAGCTGGGAGAGATCGGCCACGAGGCGGGCGAAGGGGAACAGCAAGTCTTCGGTGGTGTCGTCCTGGACGAGTTCGCCGTTGTGCCAGGTGCGGATGCGCAGTTGGGAGGGGTCGACGTCGGCGGCCGGGATGAGCGCGGGGCCCACCGGGGTGAAGCCGTCGCCGCCCTTGGACCGGAGGTTGGAGCCCTTGTCCGCGTAGCGGAGGTCGTAGACGCCGAGGTCGTTGCTGGCCGTGATCCACTCAACGTGGCTCCACGCGTCCCCGGGGCCCACGCGGCGGGCAGGCTTGCCGATGACCAGCGCTATCTCGCCCTCGTAGCCGAGGAGTTCGCAGCCGGCCGGACGTTCCACTGTCGAGCCACTGAGAGCCAGGGACGACGAAGGCTTCAAAAAGTATGACGGCTGCTCCGGAGTACGGCCACGCTGGGCCGCCCGGCTGGGGTAGTTGATATGCACCGCGATGACTTTGCGGGCCGCGGCCAGGATGTGGTCGGTGACCTTTTCCAAGATTTACTCCTCATCGAGTACGAAATCGTATACGATAACTATGACCCGGGAGCTTCAGGACGTCAACCCCTCTCACCCTTGTAACCCCCGCCACGCCTGCCGTACAGTTTGAATCCAATTCTGGGTTCAAATAGAGAATTCAAAGTTCTATAATTGAACAACCACACGATGAAGTGAGGAAAGCCCATGCAGTTCCACCACCACGGTTATGTATCCGGTGACCCGCGAGTCCAAGCGGCCGCCGGCGTCGGCATCGACAGACCCGCTGATCTTCCCGACGAGGTCGACGTGCTCATCGTGGGCAGCGGCCCCGCCGGCATGCTCGCCGCCGCGCAGTTGTCCCAGTTCCCGGGCGTCACAACCCGGATCGTGGAGCGCCGCGCCGGGAGGCTCGCGATCGGCCAGGCCGACGGCATCCAGGCCCGGAGCGTTGAGACCTTCCAGGCCTTCGGATTCGCCGAGCGGATCATCGCCGAGGCGTACCGGATCACCGAGATGGCCTTCTGGAAGCCAGACCCCGCGGACCCCGCGCGCATCATCCGGACCGCCCGCGCCCTCGACGATCCGACCGGAGACATCAGCGAATTCCCGCACCTCATCGTCAACCAGGCGCGCGTGCTGGACTACTTCGCCGAGTTCATGGCGAACTCCCCTACCCGCATGACTCCCGACTACGGATACGAGTTCCGCAGCCTCGAGGTCAGCGGTGAGGGCGACTACCCCGTCACGGTTACCCTTCTCCACACCGCCGGACCCAACGAAGGCCAGGAGCGGATTGTCCGGGCCAAGTACGTCGTGGGGGCGGATGGCGCCCGGAGCAAGGTGCGGGAGTCGATCGGCTGCACGCTCGCCGGCGACCAAGCCAACCACGCCTGGGGCGTCATGGACGTCCTTGCCGTCACGGATTTCCCCGATATCCGCACGAAATGCGCCATCCAGTCCGGCACGGGCGGCAGCATCCTGCTGATCCCGCGCGAAGGCGGCCATCTCTTCCGCATGTACGTCGACCTCGGCGAGGTGGACCGGAATGACAACCGCTCCGTGCGCAGCACCACCATCGAGGAGATCATCGCCAAAGCGAACGACATCCTCCACCCCTACACGCTCGATGTGCGCAACGTCGCCTGGCACAGCGTCTACGAAGTGGGCCACCGCCTCACTGACAGGTTCGACGACGTCCTGCCGGACGAGCGCGGCACCCGCACGCCGCGCGTATTCATTACGGGCGATGCCTGCCACACCCACAGCGCAAAGGCCGGGCAAGGCATGAACGTCTCCATGCAGGACGGGTTCAACCTGGCCTGGAAGCTCGGGCACGTGCTCGAGGGCCGCAGCCCGGAGAACCTCCTGTCCACGTACTCGGCCGAGCGCCAAGTCGTTGCCAAGAACCTCATCGACTTCGACAAAGAGTGGTCCACGCTCATGGCGAAGAAGCCCGAGGAATTTGAGGACCCCACCGAGCTGGAGAACTTCTACGTGAGCACGGCAGAGTTCCCTGCCGGTTTCATGACCCATTACGCCCCCTCGCCGCTCATCGCCGGGCCCACACACCAAGGCCTGGCCACGGGATTCACCATCGGCAAGCGATTCAAGTCCGCGCCCGTGGTGCGCGTCTGCGACACCAACCCGGTGCAACTCGGCCACCAGGCCAAGGCGGACGGACGGTGGCGCATCTACGTCTTCGCGGACGCAAGCAAGGCCGGGACGGCACAAGGCGGAACGTCGCCGGTCGTCGACTTTGCCGAGTGGATCGCGAACTCGCCGGACTCGCCGCTGGCCGCAACGCCGTCGGGCGCTGACCGTGACGCGTGGTTCGACGTGAAAGTGATCTACCAGCAGGAGCACACTAGCGTCGACATCGGGGCCGTGCCGGAGGCATTCAAGCCGCAGGTCGGACCGGTCAAGCTCACGTACCTTGAGAACGTCTACGGCACCGACCCTTCCGCTGACATCTTCGAGTTGCGCGGCCTTGACCGCGGCGGCGTCGTTGTGGTGGTGCGGCCGGACCAGTACGTGGCGAACGTTTTGCCCTTGACCGCGACGGCGGAACTCGCCGCGTTCTTCGCGCCCCTCCTTCGATCGGGACGGACCGCGGCCGTGTGAGCTGTTGGGGAGGCCTGACCCGCCGAACCTGTCGAAGGGTTCATTCTGTCGGTGGCCCGTCGTAGGGTACCGGCATGGACATCATCATGGTTCCCGGATTCTGGTTGGACGCTTCTTCATGGTCGGAGGTCACGCCGCCGCTCGTTGCTGCGGGGCACACGGTTCACCCGCTCACACTGCCTGGGCTGGAGGCCGTTGACGCTCCACGGTCCGGCATCGGCCTCAGGGATCACATCGACGCCGTAGTGGCGGCTGTCGACGCTGTTGGCAATCCCGTTGTACTGGTCGGCCACTCCGGCGGAGGTGCCATCATCCACGGCGCCGTCGACGCCCGCCCGGACCGCGTGGTCCGGGCGGTGTACGTGGACAGCGGACCGCTTGGCGAGGGCGGCGTCATCAACGACGAACTGCCTGTTGAGGGCGACGCCGTGCCCTTGCCACCATGGGAGCTTTTCGAAAACGAGGACCTCGTGGACCTCAATGACGAGCTGCGGGCTGCCTTCCGCGCACGGGCCATCCCGGAACCAAAGAACGTCACCACGGATAAGCAGCGCTTGCACGATGTGCGCCGCTACGACGTCCCGGCCACCATCATCGCGTGCGAGTTCCCCTCCAGCCTGCTCGGCGAATGGATCGAATCCGGCCATCCCTTCGTGGCCGAGCTCGCGCGCATCAACGACGTCGAATTCATGGATCTGCCGACCGGTCACTGGCCCCAGTTCACCAAACCGATCGAACTCGGAAGAGCCATTCTTGCGGCGGTTGAGCGGACGGGCTAGGGCTGATTCGATCCAGTCGATCGCCTCGTGGGAGAAGCAGAACCCCGAAGGCCCGATGTGGCTGACGCAGCCTGGATGGCTGCGCCGACGATGCCGGCGTCGTTCCTGAGCTTCGCGGGAACGACGGGGGTCCTCAGGTTGAGGTGAGGCAGGTATTCGTCGGCTCGTTGGGAAATGCCTCCGCCCACAATGATGAGTTCGGGCGAGAACATGAACTCAAGTTCAGAAAGGTAACGTTGCAAGCGGACGCTGTATTCTTGCCAGCCCAATCCGTCACGTTCACGGGCGACGGCGGATGCCCTGGTTTCAGCGTCGTGACCGTCGATGGAAATGTGACCGAGCTCGACATTGGGCACTACGTTTCCGTCGAAAATCAGGGCTGATCCGATCCCGGTGCCTAGGGTAATGACCAAAACCGTGCCGCGTGTTCCCTTTCCGGCGCCGTAGCGGGCTTCCGCGAGACCTGCGGCGTCGGCGTCGTTCAGGACGGCGACCGGTCGCCGAATGCGATCGGAGAAATGGGTGCCGATGTCGAAATCGATGAAGGTCCTGTCCATGTTTGCCGCTGATCGGGACGTGCCGTGCTGGACGATGCCCGGAAAGGTTACGCCAACGGTTGAATCACGTCCTGCTTCGCTTCCTGCGGTGAGCTCGTCCACGAGCTGCCGAACAACATCGCCGACGGATTCCGGATCAGCCGGTTGGGGCGTGGCTAGACGAACGCGGCCCCACAGGATCTCACCCTTTTCAAGGTTGACGATCCCGCCCTTGACGCCGGTTCCACCGATGTCAACGCCGATGAAATGGCCGGCACTTGTCATGTTTTCAGGCATGTTTGTCCGTTTCTTTGATCTGTTTAACGGCCGCAGCTTTGTTGTCGCTGCTGCCCCTAATGGTCTTCAAGGCCTGCTGTGGCAGCTATCGACCTTGCGCGGGTCGCGTTCGATGACGGGTTCGAGGACTTCATCGATCTCTTTCAGGAGTGCGTCCTCCAGCGTGAGCCCGGCGGCCTTGGCGTTTTCCTTGATCTGCTCCGGTTTGGAGGCTCCGACGATGGCAGCAGATACATTCGGGTTCTGAAGCACCCACGCCAGACAGAGGGTACTAAGCGGAATCCCTGCGCTTGCTGCCAGGGGCTCAAGGCGCTGGACCCTGGCGAGAACGTCATCGCCCAGCCACTTACCCATCGTGTCTTTGCCTCCGTTTTGGTCGGTGGCGCGGGAACCGGCGGGGGCGCCCATTCCTGGTGAATACTTGCCCGTCAGTACTCCTTGGGCAAGGGGTGACCACACAAGCTGGCTCATCCCGAGCTCTTCACTGACCGGCATGATTTCAGGTTCAACAACCCTCCATAGCATGTTGTACTGAGGTTGGTTGGAGACCAGCCCGACGTTGAGTTCCTTAGCCAAGGCAGCTGCTGACCGGATCTCATCCACCGTCCATTCGGAGACGCCGACGTAGTGGGCTTTGCCGGCACGCACGACGTCGGCGAAAGCCTGCATCGTTTCCTCGA
The DNA here is from genome assembly GCF_044908325.1 of Arthrobacter sp. GAS37. Taxonomy (NCBI): domain Bacteria; kingdom Bacillati; phylum Actinomycetota; class Actinomycetes; order Micrococcales; family Micrococcaceae; genus Arthrobacter; species Arthrobacter sp. GAS37. The sequence goes on along the minus strand of NZ_JBIYDB010000016.1, from coordinate 31,766 downwards.
GGGGCGTTTCGTAGTCGAATCGGTGGGCCTGGTAAAGGTCTACGTAGTCTGTTTTGAGCCGGTGGAGGCTTCCATCGATGGCTTCCATGATGTGTTTCCGGGAGAGTCCGCGATCGTTCTTTCCCGACCCTGTGGGGAAATATACCTTGGTGAAGATCTCCACGCTTTCGCGCCGGACTCCGGCAAGCGCCGAGCCGAGTGCGGCTTCTGCGCGTGTCTCCGCGTATGCGTCTGCGGTGTCGAAAGTGCTGATGCCGGCGTCCAGGGCAGCATATACGCATTGTCTTGCCAAGTCGTCATCAATCTGCGATCCGTGCGTCAGCCAGTTGCCGTAGGCGATCTCGCTGACATACATGCCGCTTCGGCCAAGTTTCCTGTATTCCAAGGACTTCCTTCGAGTTGGGTGTCCGGGGCGGATCCCGGCGAGTGTTCGCCCCTTCCGCGTTGAGGAACCATCATGATTCCCCAACGCGGAAGGGCTGACCGTCGGGTCTTGTCAGGCGGTCGGGGTGAAAATATCCTTCATTTCGTCCCAGGCTTCCGCCCTGACGAAGACGGGAACGCGGTTCAACGGCGCAGGTACCTCGACGGTTCGCTGGCCGGCGTATATTTCTCCCGTCCAGGCATCGACCCAGTTGCCGCCCGGGAGGTAAGCCGTCCAGCTGCGGACTCCTTCGTCGACGACGGGAGATACAAGAAGGTCTTCGCCGAGCATCCATTGCAGTGGATGCTTCCATACCTCCTGGTCTTCGATGTGGTCGAAGTACAGCGGGCGCATGAGGGGGGCTCCGCTGTCGATAGCCCTGCGGGCCTGCTCTGCCAGGTAGGGCACGAGGCGTTCGCGCAGTTCGACGAGTTCCCGGAACACAGGGATGACAGTCTCATCCCCCGTCCGATCCTGAATGTTCCACGGAGTGCGATCCCTCGATGGCTTCCGGTGATGGTTGAACTCGGAGTGGTACTGCATGATAGGCACGAAAACCGCTGCTGCAGCCGACCGCAGGTATAGTTCCGAGGTCGGGACATCGCCTGAGAAGCCGGCGAAGTCCCAGCCCCAATACAAGACTCCGCTTGCTGACGCGGAGAGTCCGGCAAACAGGGACCAACGGAATGCGTCCCAAGTGGAATTCTCATCCCCGGCCCAGAAGGCTCCGTGGGCCTGGGAACCGGTGAACCCGGCGCGGCTGAAGGTGACGGGTGCCTTTCCTGCGGATTCAAGAAGGTCACCGTAGGCCTTGGCGTATGCGACCGGGAAGAGGTTGTTTCCTTCGTCTCCGCGCATTCCGTTCAGATACTGGAGTTCTTCGCCCCAGGCGTGTTCTCCGCCGTCGGTCTTGAACCCGTCGATGCCGATTTCTTCGACGAGATAGCGTCGCTTCTCGGTCCACCATCGGGCGGCTTCCGGGTCGGTCAGGTCCGGCATCAGGCTAAGGGGGAACCACCATCCTCGGTTACGGTAGGGACGCAGGCTGCCGTCCGGGGCTTCCTCCCGGATGAGCCGCCCCTCACGAACCGCAGCTTCAGCGTCGAAACGTGCTTGGCCATGTGGGTGCGGCCGCATTTTGATAAGAGGAATTTGCCACAAAACCACCCGGACGTCCCGGGAGTGAAGGTTATCAACCATGGCCTTCGGATCCGGCCAGGCACCATGATCCGGGAAGGTGAAGTCGCCGAGGCGGTGCGGTGAACCGTCGGGATTTGGTTCGTATTCTGCGTCGCGGAATGCCGTGAATGTAGACTCGTCGCTCCAGGCTTCGATGACGACGGACCCAACGGGAATACCTGTTTCCCTATGTAGATCCATCTGTCGCATGACCTCGGACTGGGTATTCCATTCGTTGCCGCTGGCCCAGAGCTTGAACACCCAGGCCGGAAGCTCCTTGGCGCTGCCGGCGACGGACAGGAAGGACTTCAGGACCGTCGTGGGCGTTCCTTCGAAGAACCTCAGGTTCAGAAGAGTGTCCCCGTTCAGGGGTTCTGGGCCGACTTCGGCTTCGATGACGAGGCGGTGTTCGTCGGAGGCACCGATGTCGTACCACGTGCGTCGGGAGGTTTCGACGTGAAATCCCCAGCCGTCTCCGCCTACTACATGGGCAAAGGGCATCGGCAGGTAGGTCTTCCGGTTCGCTCCTTGGCTCTTGTATTGCTCGAAGACGACCGCGTCCAGCTTGGTCCCGCGGTGGTCAAGGGCATCAAAGCGTTCTCCGAAGCCGGTGACACGCTCGTTAAGGGCCAACGGGAGAGCGAAACGAACACGCAAGGGCCGGACACCATCATGTAACACCTCGACGGAGTCGGCGATGACGCGGTCTGGTCCAATGATCTTTAGGGCCTGGCTGGCGGGAGCCCAGGTGGCGGCGCTGTAGTTGAACCACCGCGTCTTTTCCGTCCCGCCATTCCAGGTCTGCGCCGTGAAACGGTACTTGTATGTTGTCTGGGGTTCCGCCGGCGCGAGGGTTACCTGCCAGCCGCTAGCTGAGCGGGCGAGTTTGGCCTGGGCCGATGCCAGGTGGCCGCCATCGATGACCTGTCCGCGCGATGCCGCCGGTACACGTTCGAGGGTTTCGGTCAATTGCGTGACAGCACCGCTGCGACGGGTGACTTCGAGTTCGCAGATCACGTCGGTCAGTTCCGGCGAGGTTCGTACGCCGAGGATGACGGGCTCCCCTGCGACGGGATGGGACGGGCTGCGCTGATCGGTGTCGGCGACGTAGGGGTGGCCGGAGCCGAATGGTTTGTGGCGGATCATTTAGCGTTCTCTTTCGCTGCTGGAGCCGGAGTCGGATCGGCGGTGTCGTAGGGGACGCCGAGGGCGATGGCGAGGCGGATGAACATGGCGTGGCTCCACAGCAGCGGGTTTGCAGAGGAACCCCAGCGCTCGTTCCAAGGTTGAAGATGATCGGGGTCAAGAAGGTGATGGTCAACCTGTTCGGGAAGTTCGTCGTTCGCGCCGGCGGTCGAGGCGGCCCATTCGAGGAGCTCGTGGGCTCTGGTTCGGTTTCCGGCAGCGGCCTGGGCCAGGCCGAGGAAGCAACTAAGTAAGGGCCATTGGCCGCCGCCGTAGTAGGTGTCGGCAAGATACCGGTGAACGCCGTTGTCGACGGTGAGCTGCTCTTCGATGACCGCGATGGTCCCTGCGCTCAAGGGACTGTGCGGGGGCAGGAAGTTCATCGGAGCAATCAGCGAGAGGAGGCTGGCGTCTACCGTGTCTGTTCCCAGCCATTTCGTCAGATGGATGTCCTGGACACCTTCGTCTTGGACTCGTCGGCGGATCTGGTCCGCGATCGAGGTGGCCTGTTCTGAGAGTGACTCCTCGATCAGCCCGGTTCGGGCGATGCTGGCCAATCCGGAGGCGATGCAACCCAGAGTGCTCACGTGCACGTGTTGGGCCGACTCTTCCCACCAGTCATAGCAGGGCCGTTCCCAAGAGGCCGATAGGTAGTCGATGGTGAGGGCTATGGCCTCGGTCCAGCGTTCCAGTGGCCGGTCATGGCGGGCGCTGTGTTCAGCCAGGGCCCAAAGCCAGGTGCCGTATCCGTCGAGCTGGAAATCCCACCAGTCGTCGTTTCCTTCGGCTCCGTCGAGAGTGAAACGCGTGGGCAGCATTTGGTCACCGGCCACCGGCCTGCCGGCCAGGCTTTCAGCCACGATATGGCGGATCCTTCCGGCGCGGGAAGTCAAGGCATTCGAGCACCAGTCGAAGAACAGTTCGGCGGATCCGATATGTCCGGCGGCGGACATGGCGTCAGCGATGTACGAGCCGTCGCGGAACCAGCAGTACCCGGCGTAGGCGGAAAACGAGGGGCTTGCCGGGTAGGCGCCCCGGGAGGTCTGCTGTTCCAGGATGAGCCGGATGCCGGCTTCGACTATCGAACGGACCGCGGGATCTCCGTTGCGCATTACCGTTGAACCTTGCATTGTCATTGGCTTCTCTTTCAGATGGTGAGGGGGTCGCGGTGCCGGCAGCTCACGGTGTTACCGCGGCCCGCTCACCGGCTTTGTTCGGACGGTGCCCGGTTTATTTCAGCAGAGCGTTGATTTGGTCCGCGGCGCCCTTCAGGGCATCGGCCGCGCTGGAGCGTTTCGCTTCGACTTCGCCAAGAGCGTTGGTGATGATGTCGACCATTTTTTGCTGGTTGTCGCCGATGACCGGCGGGAGGGCGACGTTGTCAAGGGCGTCGAAGATGGCCTTGCGGTTTGCCGGCTTGTCCTTTGCGAGATAGGGCTTCAGGACTGAGTCATCGGAGGTGGCGGGGAGTTCCCATGCTGCGCTGATGCGGGTCTGTGCCATGACGTCTGAGCTGGTCATGTATTCGGCCCATTTCTGGGCTGCGGCCTTGTTCTTGGAGTTGGCGGATACCCCAATGGCGTTGGAGAACTCCGCGCTTGCCTTCTGCGTGTCTCCGGGTTCGACGACGATGTCCCAGCTCTTGGGTGAATCGGCGAAACTGCTGGCCACCCAGATGCCGCTGTGGAGCATGCCAAGTTTGCCGTCTTTGAACAGTTTCGTGTCGAAGTCCGGGGTTCCGGCTCCTTGCGCGGGTGTAGGCATGGTCGTTCCGCTCTTACCTGCCAGCCATTCGGCAGCTTTGATGCCCTGGGGCGAGTTGAAGGCGACCGATTTGCCGTCGTCGTTGAGGAATTTGCCGCCGGTTTGGGCCAGTGCTTTGTAGAACTCGTAGAAGCTCACGCTCTGGTAGTCCCCGTAGACACCCGCGGCGCTGTCCGTGATTTTCTTTGCAGCAGCCGTTTCATCAGCCCATGTCCAGCTGGACGTGGGGTAGGCGACCTTGGCAGCGTCGAAGAGCGCCTTGTTGTAGTAGAGGACAACGTCGGAGAAGGAACTGGGCAGCGCGTACTGCTTGCCGTCTGACTGGTAGGACTGCAGCAGGGACTGCTTGTACTTGGAACCGTCGACTCCGTCGAGGGGAGCGACAGCCCCACTGGCCACGTAGGAGCGCAGGTTCGCGTATTCGATATCGAAAGTATCGGCTTGGGTCCCAGCGGCCAGGTCTGTCTGGAGTGCCGTCGCGTAGTCCTTGTAAGGCAAGGTGGTGACCTGGACGGTGATGTTCGGGTTGGCCTTCTCGAAGGCCTGGACAATGGTGTCCAGATTCTTCTCGTTGCCCCCGTTCGAGATGAAGTTTGAGTATTTGATGGTTACTTTTTCGGTGCTTGAAACATTTGAGCTTGCCGCCGATCCACAGCCTGACATGGCCAGGATTGCGGTGAGAGCGAGACCCAGCGATGCCAGGGGTTTCTTGTTCATGTGTATCTCCATTGATAGGTGAGGAAACTGGCCGATCCGGTCTATTTGAGTCCGGTGCCCGCAACCCCTTGGATGATGTACTTCTGGGTGAAGATATAGAGAGCAAGCATTGGAAGGACGCTGACCACAGATCCGGCCATCACGATGTCCCACTGGGTTGTGTACTGGCCTTGCAGTCCCGCCAACGCCACGGGAAGGGTTTTCATTGCGGGGGTGCGCAGGATAATCAGCGGCCAAAGGAAGCTGTTCCAGCTATTCAGGAACGCGAACACCGTCAGTGTCGCCAGCGCCGGACGGACCAGGGGAAGCACAATGAGGCCGAAGATCCGGAAGTGGCCAGCACCATCCAATGTCGCGGCCTGGTCCAGGTCCTGCGGCACAGAATTCATTGCCTGCCGCAGGAGGAACACTCCGAAGGCGCTGGCGATCCCCGGCATCAATACGCCGAGATAGGTATCGATAAGGCCCAGGCTTTTCATCTCCACAAACAACGGGACGACCAGCACCTGCATCGGGATCATCATGGTGGCCAGATACACGGCGAACACTGCATTTCGCCCCTTGAACGGCATCCGGGAAAAGACATAGGCGGCCAGTGAGCTGGTGACAAGCTGGAACACCGTGGTGAGGATGGCAAGGATCAGGCTGTTAAGCACGATCTGGGCAAACGGGAGCCGTTGGAGCAACTGAGCGTAGGCGGACAGTGAAGGATTCTCCGGGATAAGTTGCGGTGTCGCGGAGAGGCCTGCGCCGGGGCTGATGGACGTTACGAACGCCCAAAGAAAAGGGAAGACCATCATGAGGGCGCCAACGAGGACGAGGATGTTCAGGGTGATCGAGGGACGCTGCTTACGCATAGTGCACCCATTTCTTTTGACCGCGCACCTGAATCAGAGTGATGACCAGGATGAAAAGGAACAGTAGCCATGACAGAGCCGATGCTTCGCCGGCCCTGCCGTAGCGGAACGTGAGGTCGTAAATCTGCTCGACCACGACCTGGGAAGAGTTGTTGGGGCCGCCTCCGGTCATGGCATAGACCTGGTCAAAGACCTGGAATCCGTTGATCAGCGACAGCACAATGACAAAGAAGGTCGAGGGGGAAAGCATGGGAAGCGTAATGCTGAACAGCCGCCTCCACCGGCCGGCGCCGTCGACAGTCGCGGCTTCATACAGGTCCTCCGGAATGGCTTGGAGGCCGGCGAGCAGAATCACCATGACAAAGCCAAGGTCCTTCCACGCCGAAGCCACGATGATCGAAGGCATGGACCATGCCGGATCTGTCCACCATCCCGGCCCTGTCACGCCGATGAGTCCAAGCAGCCAGTTGACGATTCCCGTGCTGGGATTCAGTAGCCAACGCCAGACGAGTGCAACGACGATCCAGCTGGTCACCACGGGGAGGAAGTAAAGGCCGCGCATCATGCTGCGTCCCCTGATCCGGGAATTGAGGGCAAGCGCTATGGCCAGCCCGCCGATGTACACAAGCGGCAGGTATCCGACGATGTAGTAGATGGTGTGCAGGAAGGCGCCCTGCGTGCCGGGGTCGCCGATGAGCTTGCCGTAGTTCCCAAGGCCAACCCATTTCATCGGACCGACTAGATTCCATTGGTTCAAGCTGATCCAGAACGCGGAAAACATGGGAATGATGGTGAAGAACAACAGTGGCAACGCGCTCGGGATGAGGAAAACGGCGACAGTCAGCCCGTATCTGAGACGATTGCCGGTTGCTTTACGCCGAATCCCGGGTCCTCGGTAGCGCTTCGTTGTTGCCGTGGGTCCGGGGCTGCCGGACCTCGAGTCTTGCAGAGCGGTCACAATCCTCCTACCTCCGCCGGTACGTGGGTGAGCCGGGCACGAACCCGTCTCCCCTGCTCACCTGAACTTTCTTCGCTGTAGAAGGGCGCAGACGCCACGAGCGCGGCGGCTCCGCGGGCCCAGGCCTCGTCGTCCCAGGACTCGACGATCACGGGGATGCTCCGGCGGTCTGCCGTCAGGGCACCCCGGAATGATCGTTCGAATCCTGCTGCCCAGTGGCGCCATCCACGGGTTCCTTCCCCGCTGACGATCACAATCTCCGGATCCAGGATCTGCACGAGACCAGCGACGATTCGCCCCAGCGGCTGACCGGCTCCCCTGAAAATATCTTGGGCGAGGGGGTCACCGTCGTTTGCGCGCTCTTGCAGATCTGCCATGGTCTCTGATGACGAAATGATTCCGGATTGCCGCGCATTCGCGACGAGTGTCTTTTCCCCAATCAGGGCCTCGATGCATCCGTGGTTACCGCAGGTGCAAAGAGGTCCATCCGCAACTGCGGGTATGTGACCGATTTCGCCGGCACCGCCTCTGCTGCCGCGCACGACCGCACCGCCGGTGACAAACCCCGCGCCGACGCCTTCGCCGATCGTCACAACCAGAAACTCGGCATGCTCGCGGCCTGACCCATAGAGCCGTTCGGCTACAGCGAGGGCGTTGACATTGTTCTCCACCAGGACCGGAACATGGAGTTCCCGGCTCAGAACCGCTCCAAGCGGTACCTGCCGCCACCCCAGGAGGCTTGAATCAACAACACCACTACCTTGCCCATCCACCGATCCGGGAACACCGACGCCTATTCCCAGGAGGGGGGTGACACGATCTTCGCCAACGAATGAATGGACCAGTGAGACGACGTCGGAAAGCGATGTGATCGAGGAAGCGTCGTATGCCCTATTGCCGGACCGGACTACATGCCCGCTAAGTTCCGTTTCAACGAAGGCAACATGATCCTTCGAGATCTTCATACCCACCACGCGCCCTGCAGCGGTGGCAAGGCCCAGCATCCGTGCAGGACGACCGCCGCTGGAGGGAGACATTGACAGCTCCCTCACGAGGCCGTCCGCGATGAGCTCTTTGATGAGCTGGGTCATAAGAGCCGGGGAGACGCCAAGTGCCCTTGCCAAGTCAGCCCGGGACGCACCACCGGAGGTACCAAGAAATGCCAGGATCGCAGACCGCGTAACGTCAGCGTTGCCGCTCGGCCGAACCATTGTATTCTCCTTTATTTACGACTAAATGAAGATTAGAACTATGACGCACCTCACGTCAAGGGGTCTCTTATGCTCAAAGGCTGCCTCCTGGTCCGAGCAGAAAATTCCTCTTGCGGTGCAGCCCGCTCTCCCCTAGCGTTTGTTCGGCGACTTAATTTAGTTACTTCGGAAAGGTTGGGTGTGCTGTGAGGATCGACCGTGCGGGCAACAAAGGGCTGATCAGGGAGATCAACGAGGCCCTCGTGCTCGCCGAGCTGCGCGGCGAGTCGCTCCATTCCCGCGCGGACATCGCCCGGAGTACCGGACTCAGCGGCCCGACGGTCACTGCCATTACGTCACGGCTCATAGACCGAGGCCTCGTCGAAGAGCGGGCCACCGGCGCATCGGCGGGAGGGCGGCCACCAGTTCTCCTTGGCCTGCGTCAACGCGCCGGCTACGTCGTCGGCATCAAACTGACCGAGAACCGGGCCATCGGCGTCCTGACGGACCTGGACGCCAACGTCGTGGCCCGAGCCGACGCCGCCCTGGCGCTACCGACGCCCGGCGCGGTAGTGGCAGGCATCGTCAGCACAGTCGAGGCGCTTGCTCCCGCCGGCCATGGCCGGATCCTCGGCGTCGGGCTGGGCATGGGCGGGGTGATCGACCGGGATGAGGGAAGTGTGCGCCACGCCACATACTTCGATTGGCACAACGAACCGCTCGCCAAACGGCTCTCAGATGCGATCGGGTTGCCGGTTCTCATCGACAACGACGTCAACGCCTTGGTGGCGAGCGAGCAGAGCTGGGGGGCCGGGCGGGGCGTGAAGAACTTCGCCGTCGTGACCATAGGACGCGGCGTCGGCATGGGCATGGTGCTCGACGGGCGCCTGTTCCGTGGCAGCCGCGGAGGTGCCGGCGAGCTCGGCCACATGAAGGTGGTGCCCGAAGGCCCGGAGTGCGAGTGCGGTGGCCGCGGCTGTCTGGAGGCCGTGATCGGCGAGCCGGCCCTCCTGGGATCCCTCGCGGGTGAGCTGGGACGGCGCGTCTCGGTCGACGAGGCCGGCACGATGGCCCGGGACGGGGACCAGCGTGCAGCACGGGTCTTCGCCGAGGCCGGCCAACATCTGGGGCGGGCTGTCGGCAACGTCGTGAACATCCTGAACCCTGACCGGCTCCTCCTGGCCGGCGAAGGTACGCATAATCTCGACCTCATCATGCCTGCGTTCCGCCGCGCTCTCAACGAGACCGTTTTTGACGGACTGCAGGACGGACTCTCGATCCACGCCGAGGCGTGGGACGACGAGGCCTGGGCACGCGGAGCCGCAAGCCTCCTGCTCAACGAGCTGTTCGAACCCAACCTCCGCTTGAACAGCGACGAGCCGACCCTCATCGGCCGCTCCGCTGGGTGAGCTTCACTCTCAAAAGAAAGCAGGGCAACGATGTCCGTTTCAGTCACGCCGACAATATCCCGCCGCACAGCCGTCCTCGGCATCCTGGGCGCGGTGCCCCTGGCCCTGCTACCGGCGGTCTTCGGCGCAGAATCGGCCAAAGCTGACACCCTCACCGGCGTCTTCCACGGGCCCACCGGCTACGACCAGCTGTACAGCACCACGCCGACCGAACGCGGTCCGCGCGACCCGATGTCCACCCAGACGGTCCAGCTGCACTCGACCACATGGCCGATCTCTCCCGGACAGACATGCTGGGTCTCCTGGACGAAGAACGGGGTCGCCCAGACTGACGTTGGCTGCTCCTTCGACTACAACAATGGCAACAACAGCTATTGGAAGGTCAACCTCGGCTCCTTCGCGAGGGGCGACCAGATCACCTACACCGTCCACGCCAACGTCGACGGCGCAGGCGCGATCACCAGCGGCCCGTTCAGCTTCGCCGTCACCGACTGGTCCGGCACCGGCAACGTCAGCGGCTACACCGACAACGGCACCTCGGTCGACGTCGCTGTCAGCGACACCTCCGGCAGCTTCTCCCCCAAGATCCGTTACACCTTCCCTGCGCCAGACCGCTTCCACGTCCAGATCGCACCCCACGGCACCGGCCTGAATATCACGGGCGCCACGGGCTACACCGTCACCGACACAGGCACCACGCTGCAACTGGCCACCAGCGCGCTGCAGGTGAAGATCCAGAAGAGCCCCGCCCGCGTTTCCGTCTACAAGGCCGACGGCACCACGCTGATTGCCCAACAGTACGACCCGGCCATATTCCGGAACACCGGATGGGCCAGCGACGGCGCGACCACAGTTACCAAGATCGAGGACCACTGGCTGACCCCCGCCGGAGAACGGTTCGAGGGCTTCGGCGAACGGTACGACTACCTGGACCAGCGCGGCCACGACGTCGACAACTACGTCTATAACCAGTACCAGGATCAAGGACCCACCCACCGCACCTACATGTCGGTCCCGTTCTTCACCAACTCCGCAGGCTACGGGGTGTACGTCCCCAGCACGCGCTACTCGCTGTTCAATGTGTGCACTTATCTCTCCGACATGGTCGGCTTCACCGTCGACACCGGTGGCGCGCTCGACTCCACCGTCGACTATCACTTCCTCACCGGTACCCAGGGAAACATCCTGGATGCCTACACCTCTCTGACCGGACGCCCATGGCTGCCCCCGAAATGGGCGTTCGGCCTGTGGATGTCCGCCAACGAGTGGAACACCCAGACCGAGGTCACGAACGAGCTCGCCAACGTCACCAGCAACAACATCCCGCACAGTGTCCTGGTCCTGGAGCAGTGGAGCGACGAGGCCACCTTCTACGTCTGGCACGGCGCGACTTACACCGCCAAGCCTGGCAGCGGCGCCCTGGCCTACACCGACCTCACCTTCCCGTCCGGCGGCGAGTGGAGCGACCCCAAGGCCATGGTCGCCGCCGCCCACGCCCAGAACATCAAAGTCGTCCTGTGGCAGATCCCCGTGCTCAAGCAGGACTTCAGCACCAACCCCGCCACCGCGCCCCAGCAGCACCTCAACGACCAGAGCTACGCCGCCGCCCAGGGCTACCTGATCGGAGACGGGGTCGGCGGGCAATACCGGATCCCCACCGGAGAATGGTTCGGGGACAGCACCATGCCGGACTTCACCAACGCCGCGGCGACGTCCTGGTGGATGAGCAAGCGCGCCTATCTCTTCGACGATGTCGGCATCGACGGGATGAAGACCGACGGCGGCGAGATGGTCTTCGGCCGCACTGCCTCCTTCTCCGACGGCCGCAAGGGTGACGAGATGCACAACGGGTATACCAACGCCTACACCGGCGCCTACGGCGCCTACGTTCAGACCAAGAAGAACGGAGACGGGGTCCTGTTCAGCCGCGGCGGAACCGCGGGTGCGCAGGCACACTCCATCTACTGGGCCGGGGATCAGGCCTCGACGTTCTCGGCCTTCCAGCAGGCCCTGCGTGCCGGCCTGAGCGGCGGGGAGTCCGGCATTCCTTTCTGGGCGTGGGACATGGCCGGCTTCACCGGAACCTTCCCGAGCAGCGAGCTCTACCTCCGGGCCGCCGCCCAACAGACCTACTCCCCGATGATGCAGTACCACTCCGAGAAGTCCGATCCCAGCCCGTCAGAGGCCCGGACCCCCTGGAACGTCCAGGCCCGCACGGGCGATACAACGGTGGTCCCCACGTTCCGCAAGTTCGCCAACACGCGGATGAACCTGATCCCTTACATCTACACCGAGGCCAAGAACGCCTCCCTGACCGGGTTGCCGTTGCTTCAGACCATGCGGCTGGCCTTCCCCGGCGACGCCTCGGCAGCGCCCCTGGACATGCAGTACATGTTCGGCCGCCAGCTGCTCGTCGCCCCGATCACAACGCAAGGTGCGACCTCGGTCACGCTCTACCTCCCCGGCGGGGAATGGCACGACGTCATCAACGGCGGCAAGGCTTCCGGTCCCGGCAACAAGACCTACATCGCCGACACCTCCACCATCCCGGTCTATGCCCGCGACGGCGCCATCATCCCGCTGAACCTCAACTCCAATTACGAATACGGCGGAAGCATCGGCAACGACGTCTACAACTACACGAACCTGGTCTTCCGGATCTACCCCGCAGGAACCACCTCGGCCGACTACTTCGACGACGCCGCCGGTACCGTCAAGCAGATCACCAGCACTGAGAACTGGAGCAGCCACCAGGTCATCGCCACCGTGCCGCCGCTCGCCACCACCGCAACCCTCCAGGTCAACACCACCGTCCCCAGCACCATCACAGTCGACGGAATCGCCCTGACCGCCTACAGCACGCTCAGCGGCCTCACCGCCGCGGCAACCGGCTGGTACTGGGATCCCGTCCAGCAGTTCGCCCTCATCAAGATCGCCTCCGGAACCACCACCCGCACCGTCATCCTCTCCGGGGTCAACAAGAGCGCATACGAAGCGGAATTCGCCACCGCAACAGGAACCACCACCAACACCAACCACCCCGGATTCACCGGCACCGGCTTCGTCGACGGCTTCACCGCCGCCGGTTCCTCCCTCACCTTCGACGTCAGCGCCAACGCCACCGGAACCCACCAACTCACCTTCCGCTACGCCAACGCCACAGGCGGGCCAGCCACCCGGACCATCTACGTCGACGGAACCTCCATCGGAACCCTCACACTGCCCACCCTGGCCAACTGGGACACATGGGGCACCGCAACCATCAGCACCACCCTCACCTCAGGACGGCACTCGGTGAAGATCTCCTACGACACGGCCAACACAGCCGCCATCAACCTCGACAACCTCACAGTGGGCAGGCCATGACCGCCCCGCGCCGAGACCGGCGCCGAAACCGCCTCAGCGGGATCCTCGTCGGAATGATGCTGCTGCTCTCCTCAACCGCCGGGGCCACCTTTGTGACCGCCGTCCCGGCCCACGCGGCAGGGATCCAACGCGTCCAGTTCACCGGAGCCGGCGACTACCTGGTCGCGGAATTCCTCAGCGACGACCTGGTCCACTTCGAAATGGGCACCGGATCCGGGCCCGGCGCCGGGGTGGCCATCCCCACGACCGACCAAGTCGCCTCGACCAGCTACGCAGGCCCCACCGCCTTCACCCAGACCGCCTCGACCGCCAGCAGCGCGCACATCCAGGTCAGCGTCAACACCACGACCATGTGCGCCGACGTCACGGATACGACCCGGACGCCGGCCCTGCTGCTGCACACAGTCTGCCCACGGAACCTGACGGCAGCGTGGAAGGGGCTGTCCTTCACCAAGTCCGCCATGCAGGACGCCTACGGCCTCGGCGAAGAATTCTTCACCGGCGGCAATGCCGACGGCGACAGGGTTGGAGTCGACCGCTCCTCCCGTGGCGCCTACGGCAACACCATGAACTACGACGTCGACAACGGCCCCGTCGGAAACACCCAGATCCCCGTCCTCTTCGCCGTCGGCGCCAACAATGCCAACTACGGCCTCTTCGTCGACCAGGTCTACAAGCAGGACTGGAACCTCACCGCAGACCCCTGGACCATGGACACCTACGGCGACCAGCTGCGGTGGTACGTCATGGCCGGTCCCAGCCTGCCGGACCTGCGCAAGAGCTACATGAACCTCACCGGCCACCCCCCGGTGCCCCCGCAGAAGGCATTCGGGCTCTGGAACTCCGAATACGGGTACAAGAACTGGACCGAGATCGACAACACCTTGGCCGGCCTGCGCGCCGACAAGTTCCCCGTCGACGGATTCATGCTCGACCTGCAATGGTTCGGCGGCGTCACCGCAGGCTCCGACAACACCAAGATGGGTACCCTCCAGTTCGACCCGACCAACTTCCCCAACGCCGCGTCCAAGATCGCCGACTACCGCGACAACCAAGGCGTCGGCCTCATGACCATCGAAGAGTCCTACATCGGCAAAGGACTCCCCGAATACACCAACCTTGCCAACCAAGGCTTCCTGGCCCGCGCCGGCTGCCCCACCTGCGACCCCGTCTACCTCACCGCCAACGACTGGTGGGGCCGCGGAAGCATGATCGACAGAACCCAGCCGGCCGCCGGCGCCTACTGGGCCGCCACCAAGGAACAGCCACTCGTCAACATGGGCATCCTCGGCCACTGGCTCGATCTCGGCGAACCCGAAATGTATGACTCCAACGACTGGACCGCCGGCCTGCCGCCCGGCAAACACGCCCACGCCGACTACCACAACCTGTATGCCCTGGAATGGGCCAACAGTGTCGCCAAGGGGTACACCGCCGCTTCGTCAACCCAGCGGCCCTTCCTGCTCTCCCGCTCCGGAGCCGCCGGTATCCAGCGCGACGGCGCAGCCATGTGGTCCGGTGACATCGCCACCCGCATGACCGCCCTTGCAGACCAAACCAACGTCCAGATGGAGATGTCGATGTCCGGCATCGACTACTTCGGCTCCGATATCGGCGGCTTCCACCGTGACGAGGCCATCGCCGGGTCCGACATCAACGAGATCTACACCCAATGGTTCGCGAATTCCGCATGGTTCGACGTCCCGATCCGCCCCCACACCGACAACACCTGCAACTGCCAGCAGACAGCCCCCGACAAGATCGGCGACGTCCCCAGCAACCTGGCCAACCTCCGCCAGCGCTACGAGCTCACCCCGTACTACTACTCCGTGGCGCACAACGCCTACAGCACCGGAGACCCCCTCGCCCCGCCGCTGGTGTACTACTACCAGAACGACCCCAACGTCCGCACCATGGGCAGCGAGAAGATGATCGGACCGAACATGCTTGTCGGCGTCGTCGCTGCATCAGGCGAACGGCAGAGGAACATGTACCTGCCCGCCGGCACCTGGTACGACTACCACACGAACAAGAAGTACGTCAGCACCGGCCAGTGGGTGAACAACCTGCCCGAATGGACCAACGGAGTCTTCCAGCTCCCCGCATTCGCCAAGGCCGGAGCGATCCTGCCCAAGATGTACGTCGATGACAAAACGATGAACGTCACCGGCGCCCGCACCGACGCCACCACCCGCAACGAGCTCGTCGCCCAGGTCTACCCCGACACCAACGCCTCCAACTTCACCCTTACCGAAGACGACGGCAAGTCGGTCAACTACCAGACCGGGGCGCAGCGCCTCACCGGCATCACCCAGCAACTGTCAGGGTCCACCGAAACCGTGAACATCGCCGCATCATCAGGCACCTACACCGGAGCGCCGGACAGCCGCCAGAACGTCGTCCAACTCGTCACCGACGAAACCCAGGCCTCCGCCGTAACGCTGAACGGAATGCCGCTGACCCAGTACGCGAACAAGGCAGCCTTCGATGCCGCCGCCAGCGGCTGGTACAACGCCGGAGGGAACCTCGTCGTCGCTAAATCCGACAGCACCGCGGTCGGGACCGCGAAGTCTTTCCAGTTCACCCTCGGCCAGACCCCGGTATCAGCCAGCTTCACCTGCTCAAACGGCACCACCACGAGCGGGCAGTCGGTCTACGTCGTAGGCAACGTCCCCGGGTTGGGGAACTGGTCACCGGCCAGCGCCGTCAAGCTCGACCCCACCTCCTACCCCACCTGGACCGGAACGATCAGCGACCTCCCGCCGAACACTGCCATCGAATGGAAATGCATCAAGCGCCAGGAAGCCAACTACCCCGCATCCGCAGACGCCTGGCAGCCAGGCTCCAACTCGACCTTAACGACCCCCTCCTTTGGGTCTGCCGGCGCGACGTCGGGAGGGTTCTAATGCCCGGGGACCGGAATGGTCCGTAGGGCCGCGGCGACCCCGAATGCATGACCATGAGGCCGTGAGCGCGTATCAACAATAGAAGACCGACAGGGCCAGAGAGGCCGCTCCTGTGATCGGAGTGGCCCTCTGGCAGGACGCGAAAATGCCCTGGCACTATGTGATGGTGCCAGGGCATTTATTGTGGATCACCGCGTGATCTAGGCGCTTTAGTTGCTTGTTAACGGCTTAAGGTAGCTGTCCACCGTGACCTCCAGCGCTTCGTGCCATGGTGTTGCCGTGACACCCAGCATCTTCTGCGTCTCCGCGGAGTCGATCACGAAGGGCATCGTGAATTGGTAGCTTGAAGCCGAGATCTCGCGCAGGATGGGAATGACCGTGCCTGAAGCGCTGAGCAACCATTGCGGGATCCGCGCGACCCGACCATTGACGCCCCAGCGCTCGTTCACCTGCCGCACGATTTCCGAACGGGGGACGGATGCACTCGGCACATGCCAGGCGCGCCCCCATTCGCCCGTGTGGTCGGCAGCTGCGATCAATGTCGCGGCGATATCGGGAAGGAAGCTCCAACTGTGCTCTAGCGCAGGGTTCCCAACGACCCGCGCCGTTTTGGAAGCCAGGAGTGGTTCGAAGAAGCCACCGCCAAGGTGTGTCGACGTCCCCGCAGCCCCAGGACCGAAGTAGTCGCTGGCCCGAACCTCCACGGCCCGGATTTCACCGCGTTGGTGCGCGGCGAGCACTTTCTCCCAACCCGCTTTGCGTACCAGGCCCTTTTTCTCGGTGGTGGCGAGCTGTGAGTGCTCGGTCATCGGACCGGCCGGCGGTCCGTACGCATAGAGGTTGCCCATGAGCACAAGCGCGGCCCCGGAGTCACGGGCCGCAGTGATCACAGCGTCGAAGATCGGTGGCCAGTCGGCTACCCAGTTGGTGTACGGCGGGTTGGTGCACACAAAGATCGCGCCGGCTCCGCGCGCAGCCTGTGTCACATCGGCCGGGTTGCTGGCGTCCAGCTTCACGGGAGTCGCACCAGGGATCGTAGTGCCGCTGCGCGTGCCGAGTGTGACCTGGTCTCCACGGGCGGAGAGCTGCCTCGCGAGCGTCCCGCCTACCAGTCCCGCGCCGAGGATGAGATGGCTTACCACGATGGTTATCTCCTGAGCTGTCCGGCCACGCGTTGCTGGGTGACACGGCACACCCTACAACACGACGGAGCCCATCACCCTTGACAAGGTCCGACGGTGGAATGAATGATACGAGCCTCACCAGCTTTGTCCTTTCCGGTGGTCAATAGCTGAATTGGTGTCCAACAATGTCGAAAGAGCGCATTGACAGTAATCGTGTGGGCGAGTTTTTCAGTCGGGTTGGTTGGGTTGCTCCTGAACTGGATGAGTGTGATCGGAACGCTGATCGTGCCACGTCCGCTGCACAGCAACCTTTCACGGGTGACCCATTTGGTCACTGCGAAAATCTTCTTTGCCATCACAAAACCCGTCACCTCGTACGAAGCGCGTGATCGGATCCTTGCCTGGCAGTCTCCGATGGCGCTCTTCGTCCGCCTGCTGGTTTGGGTGATCCTGTTCGATCTGTCGTTCAGCCTCCTGCTCCTTCCCTTCGTCGACGGCGACTACTGGGCAGCTTCAAGCGAGGCCGGCTCCGCGATGTTCACGCTCGGCTACGCTGCGCCATCGAATGTCGGCAATACGGTGTTGGTTTACGTTGCCGCGTATACCGGGTTGATTGTCATCGCTTTGCAGATTGGTTACTTACCAACCCTCTATGCAGCCTTCAATAGGCGGGAGGCGGAGGTAACGCTCCTGGTATCGCGGGCAGGTTCACCTTCATGGGGACCGGAGCTTCTGGTGCGCACACGGTTTGGCATGGCCGCTCAAACCAGTACGAGCGAGCTCAGCGAGCTTTACCAAAGGTGGGAGCGATGGGCCGCGGATGTAGCCGAATCACACAGCACCTACCTCACCTTGGTGTGGTTCCGTTCACCTTCACCGCAATCCAACTGGCTCAACTCCATCCTCAGCGTCATGGACGCGGCCGCGTTACAGCTTTCCTTGAGTCCGGGGTCTGCCCCGAGCACCCGGGCGCGGCTGGTCCTTCGGATGGGTTTCACCTGCCTGAATCAAGTGGCGCGGGCTATTCGTATCCCGGTCGAGGAAGACCCCGATCCCGATTCCGAACTCGACGTGAAATTCGAAGACTTTCAAGCGGCCGTGGAGCTCATGCGGGCCGTCGACTACCCGGTTGAGGTGACGGCGGAACAAGCGTGGCCCCACTTCAGGGGCTGGCGCGTCAACTACGAGAAAGTCGCATACGCCCTTGCCTACGCGATCGACGCCCCGCCATCAATGTGGAGTGGCCCACGACGCTTCGCGTCCGAACCGATCATGCCGCACCGGCCGAAGAACCGCACTTCCAAGGACGTCAAGCCAGACGACCCCCAAATGATCGCCCAGAGGAAGACACGGTGACATCAAAGTGCAAGGATGGCACAAGAAATGACCGTTGACCCACATCGAAGAGGAGAAGCATCATGCCCATGATCGACGTGTACGCAACGACAGGGACCTTTGCCGACAAGCATCAGCTCGCCGTTGATCTGGCATCGACCGTGATGCGGGTGGAGCAGGTTCCGGATATCCCGATGTTCCGCAAGAACACGGCGGCATTTATCCACGAACTCCCGGATGGAGATCTGTCGAATGTCGACGGCGACAGCAACTACGTGCGCGTCCAGGTGCTCACGAACGCGGGTGCACTGAACCGCGAAAAGCAGCTCGCTTTGGTCGAACAGCTCACCGCGCTCGTCGCGACGGCGGCAGCGGATCCGACCCTGCCCGATCGAACCTGGGTCCTGCTCACGGAAGCCCCCGACGGCGGCTGGGGCCTCAACGGCCACGCCAACACTAACGAGGAGCTCATCGCAGCCGCGCGGGCACAGATTGCCTCCCTCCAAGGGCAGACCCCGCAGGCCTGACTTCGGCCAGCAACCGGGAAAGAGGGGGCCAAGCGCCCTCTGACGTGAACTTGGCTACTCGGCAAACACCTGCTTGGCGACCGCCATGGCGGACATCGCTTTCGGCCAGCCCGCGTAGAACGCCAAGTGCGTAATCGCCTCGCTCAATTCGGACTCGCTCAGTATCTCAGGGGCCGGGATTAGAGCGGCGGAAATCTTCTGAGGCCAACGACGCCGCCCGCGGCAATGAGGGTTCCGCCGAAGGCCAGCAGGATTCCAGCCACCGAGACGGTTGGAGCGATGGGATGGTCGCCCTGGGCAGGGGCGCCGTGGTCAATGCGGGCGGCCGCCGCCGAGGCTGAATTTTGCGTCGAGGGGCTCGGATTGGAAACGATCGGCGACGGCACCGCAGCGGTGATCGTAGCGGGTGGCGCCACCTGGGTGGGTGCCGGTTCGGCGGTCACCGCCGGCGCGGTCGTTGAAGCGCCACCGGGAGGAACTGCGACGCCGGGATCCGGCTGGGGTTGCGGTTGTACCGGTGGGCTGGCCGTGGTGGACGGGGTTGCTTTGCCCGTCGGCCGGGGAGATGGGGAGCTGCCGGGAGAGCACATGCCGACTACCCCTAGAAGGCCTTGCGAATCGCAGGATGCGGCCCCTGCGGTCTCCGCTGGCGCAAGTGCGATAAGGCACAACGCGAAAGGGAGCGCGACGAGGGCAACTGGAACCTTCCGGCGAGTCATGGCTTCGACTCTACCTACTCTGCGGCAACTTGGGAGGGAAGCGGCGTTGGCTTCAATCCCTGAGCTGCCCCAGAATCCGGGCCAGCTCGTCGCGATCTTCTGCGCTGAGCCGGGCAAAGTACTCGGACGACTTGCCGCGACGTTCGGCGCTGATCTTCGCGAAGAGCTGCTGGCCGGCTGGGGTGGCGGCGACAAGGGTGGCCCGCCGGTCCGTGGGGTCCGGATCGCGACGGACGAGGCCTTTGACCTCCAGCTGGTCCACCACTTCCGTGGCCGAACGCGGCGCAATGCGCAGCCGTTCCGCCAGGTCTTTCAACCGCATCGGCTCCCCGGGCGCCGGGCGCATAAGCGTCATGAGCGCCCGCCACTGGTGCGGCGTCAGCTCCCAGGGCGACAGCTGCTCGGCCCAGGTCCGGCGCAGCCCACGGAAAGCGGCATGGAAGAGATCGCCAAGGTCGGCAGAATCAGAGGGCTGTGAGTGCATTTTGCCAGTCTAGCAATTTGACCGGTAACCACATAGTGAGGTAGCCTCTGTATTAGAAAGGCGCGATTCCCGCGCCCCGCTCGCCACTGGAGGTGGTGCTTATGACGGAGAATATCCTCACCCAAAATCCCCATCGTCCGGGCGCTGGAGCCCGAAATCCCGGCCGCGGCCCCGCCCGCCTCAATCCTGCCGACCGCACCCAGCTAAAACAGCATCCCGTGAGCCTCAAACGGATCGCCGGGCTGTTCACACCGCACAAGGTGACCGTTGCCGCCGTCGTGCTTCTCATCAGCGCGTCGAGCATCATCGGCTTGGCACAGCCGTTCCTCGTTCGCCACATCATCGACGTCGCGCTCCCCGGCAAGGATCTACCGCTTCTCGCGTGGCTGGCCGCCGGATTGATCGCCGTGGCAGCCGCAACCGCACTCATTGGCGTGCTGCAGACCTGGATGACCACGGGCATGGGCCAGAAGATCATGCACACGCTGCGCACGCGCTTGTTTACACACCTGCAGCAGCAATCACTGGGATTCTTCACCCGGACCCGCAGCGGCGAGGTGCAGTCGCGGTTGAACAACGACATTTCCGGCCTGCAGCAGGTCATCACCTCCACCGCGACCGGTGTTGCGTCCAACCTGACCACGGCAATTGCCACCGCCATCGCCATGGTCGCCATTTCGCCCGGGCTCTCGCTCCTGTCCCTGATAGTGATCCCGCCGGCAGTCTTGTTCACCCGCCGGGTGGCCCTGCTCCGGCGCAACATCACGTCCACGCTGCAGAGCGAACTGGCCATCATGAACACGCAGGTCGAGGAAGGGCTGTCGGTCTCCGGCGTCCGGCTCTCCAAAACCCTCGGAACCACCAAGCGCGACGCCCACCGCTACACGGAAAGCTCCAAACGGCTGATCGGCCTGGAGATGCGCTCCCAGTTGGCCGGCCGCTGGCGGATGTCCACCATGGGCATCATCTTCTCGGCTATTCCGGCGCTCATCTACCTGGCCGCTGGACTTCCCGTCACGAGCGGAGGCATGACCATCGGCACGCTCGTGGCGTTCACTGCCCTGCAGGGTGCGATCTTCCGCCCGGTCATGAGCCTGCTGGACCTCGGCGTTCAATGGGTCACCGCGATGGCCCTGTTCAGCCGCATTTTTGAGTACCTGGACTTGGCTCCCGAGATCACGGCCCCGGCGCGGCCCGTCCCGCTGGACCCGGCCGCGGTGCGCGGCGAGGTCCGCTTCGAGGGCGTCAGTTTCGCGTACGACGGCGGCACTGAAGTCCTGCTCGGCATCGACCTTACGCTTCCGGCCGGCACCCGCACCGCAATCGTGGGCCCCACGGGCTCCGGGAAATCAACACTGGGCTCGCTGGTCCCCCGCTTGCATGACGCCACGGCCGGACGAATCACCATTGACGGTGTGGACGTCCGCGACATCGCCCCTGAGGACCTGACGAAAATCGTGGGTGTCGTGTCCCAGGAGACGTACTTGATTCACGACACCATCCGGGAAAACCTGCTGCTGGCCGCACCCGGTGCGGACGACGCAGTCCTGTGGAGCGCCCTGGCCTCCGCGCAGATCGCGGACCTGATCGCAAGCTTGCCCGACGGCCTGGACACCATGGTCGGCGCCCGCGGCCACCGGTTCTCCGGAGGAGAACAGCAACGCTTGGCCATTGCCCGAACCATCCTGCGCAATCCTAAAGTGCTGGTTCTCGACGAGGCCACTTCCGCCCTGGACAACGCCACCGAGGCCCAGGTCCAGGCGGCGCTCGACCGGCTGGCGGTTGGCCGGACTACGCTCACCATCGCCCACCGGCTCTCCACAGTGGAGAAAGCCGACCAGCTGGCAGTGCTGGCCCGGGGTGCCATCGTCGAGGCTGGAACGCCCGGACAGCTTCGCGATGCCGGCGGCGCGTACGCACGGCTTGTCGAGGCCGGAGGGACTGTGGAGTTCGCCGGCGCCGCAGCCCGCCTCACGGCATGAACCGGTATCCGATCCCCACCTCGGTGATCAAGTGGCGCGGGTTCCCGGGCTCCGCTTCCAGTTTCCGCCGGAGCTGCGCCATGTACACGCGCAGGTAGTTGGCTTCCTTGGCGTAGGCCAGGCCCCCGGACCTCGCTGAGGAGCTGCTGGCACGGGACTGGTCTGCCCCATTGAACCTCTCCCAGTGACCAAGGACCGGGAATTGCCGGTGTCCTGGTTCGAGGAAATGCCAGCTACCGGCATTGAAGGCCTTGTCCGCAAGGGGGCTTCCCAGGTTTACGTGGGCGGCAAGAAGCAGTGGTTAAGGTGAAGTACCGCCGGTCCGTGGACGTCGTGTGAACTCTCGCCATTTCGTACGTGTTGCAAGGAGGATTCATGAGATCGGTCGTACTGTCGGGCCATGGTCGAATCTGGCGGCGGGACGTGGTGGCTGCACTTCGCCAAGGACTCCGGCCCAGCACGGGATGACGGTCTCCTGGCCCGCGTTGGCCGGCTGGGTGTGCGGCTCGATGCAGGGCGCCCGTTGTTCCTGGATCACGAAGGCGTGCCGCATGACGCGGGCAACAAGTTCTTTGCCAGCGGGCGGATGCGGAATCTGACGGCGGGAACGAACCGACAGTACGCATTTGCCCTTCGGACCTGGTTCAACTTCCTCCAGACGCGGAGCAAGGAGTGGACAGGGGCAGCCGAAAACGATCTATTCGACTATCGCTTCTGGAGGACCTCGGCCTTGGATAATCCGCGTCGTATTTCCGGCGCGACATGGCAGGGCGACCTTGCCGCAATCCTTGCCTTCCACGACTGGGCCGCAGACCGGCTCGGCACGAACCGGCTCCTTCCCGCGGCTCAAAAGCAAGCGTGGGCAGGGAACCGGGTCGCGGTGCGAGACCCCCGCGCCAGAGCCTCGGCGATCCGTGCAGCAGACGTCAAATGGCTCTCTCCAGGAGCGTTCCGCCTGTGGCGTGACGTCGGGATCCACGGAAAGGAGCCCGGCGGGGCGGAGAAGACGCGCTGGAGGCCGCGGTCCCAGACCCGGGATGCGGCATTCGTTGACGGCCTCTACAGGACCGGACTGCGCATACAGGAGCTCGCCTCGATTTGCCTCATCGAGCTCCCTACCGACGGTGCCGCGAAAGCCTACGCCACGGCTCGCCTGGCGGGCAGCTGCGCAAAGGGCGGCCGGAGCCGACGGTACTGGATGGGCCGCGAGTCGCTCGACGGCATGTGGAACTACGTCCAGACCGACCGGGCCGCCGCGATCCTCTGCGGCCTCGAGAGCGGCTTGTACGAAAGCCTGGCCGGCAGGCGGATTGTCCAGGGGATAACCGACCGTGGCCTGGTGCGGATTGCCGAACCGGGTGGAAGTACCGTGCTCGCGAACCTGAATGACCTGTCCCCGGCCGACCGGAGCCTGCTGTTCATCAAGGGACCGGACGGTCTTGAACCGCTGGCGCTGTGGCTGAACGAGGATGGCTTGCCGCGGGCGAAGCGCGGGTGGTACAAGTCATTCGCCTTGGCCAACAACCGTGTGCGCAAGGCCGGAATCGACCGGCTCGAATGCCATCCACACATGCTCCGGCACAGCTTCGCGCTGAGGTGGTACGCCGTCGGCCGGCTGGTGTGGGAACGCCGGCGCGCAGGGACCGGGTCGGACCGTCTGGAGGACTTCCGGGAGCAGTTCGGCGATACATGGTCGCTGGTGCAGACGATGCTCGGGCATTCGGATGTGAACACGACCAGGAATATCTATCTTGAGCCTTTCATCGGGTTGGATGTGGAGTTCCTCCTGGCGCACAGCGGCGATGAGCTCAGCCGGGACGGGGTCCTTGCGTTCCTGCGCTCTGATCCACGGGTCCGTCTACTCGATCCGGGGGACGGCAAGTGACGGGGCGGGCTGCATCCCTGCCCCCGTCTGGCTACTCAACCCCGCAGACGCTCTTCCTCGACGGCGACGCTCCGGTGGCGCGGGTCTATCCGGAGCGGGGACGGGGGCCACGTGATTTCCACTTCGGAAGGCTTGGGCTCTCCCCGGTCCTGACCGGGGAGCTCGCCGCCGGTTTCGCGCGCGCGACGGGACCCGCGGGGACGAGGCGGACGATTCCGTCCGCCGACGGGCTCTTCGAAACCCTGCGGTCGTTCGCGAACCTCATCCTTACCAGGCCAAGACCGGCCGCATGCGTGGGCGAGCTGCGGGCCGGATATGTCCTCGAGCTGCGGATGCTGGGGACACGGGAAGGAAACGCGGTCGTGCTCGCCCTCAGGACCGTGCTTCGAGGCGTCGACGGTGTCCCGAACGAGTTCCGCGATGCCCTCTACACCCCGGTCCGGGCGACGAACCCCCGCGCCGCTGTCCAGGCCTACACCGAGGCTGAGTTCCGCCAGATCCGGCGGGCGGCCAGGCGCATCGTCCGAGCGGCGGTGACGCGTATCCGGGCTGCCCGGGCCGAGGCCGACCGATACCTGTCCGGGGACCCCCTGCCGGGAGACGCCTGTTTCCGGGCGGGAACGAAGGCAGCGAAGCTGGCATATATCGCAGTTCACGGGGGCGTCCCACGACGCGACAGCGGCAAGGTACGGTACTCGTCTTGCGCGGACCGCTGCGGTCCGAGATGGACCTGACCCTCTCTGCCGCGCGGAGACCGCTAGCGGACCGGGACGACTACGGCTCCGCCCACGGCGTTTACGAGATCGCCCTCGAGTTCGGCCGTGACGCCCGGCAGTACCTCGCCTACCCCGATCTAATCGTCTACCACTCCTTCAGCTATCGGTTGGGAACCCCCGGGAATCTGGGCTACCGCACGCCGGCCGCGGGAGAGTTCGGGCCGCTGGAAGGCTTTCCGGACGGGGACGGCATGCCCCGGCGCGTGGATTCCCGTCGGCTCCGGCGGACCTTCCTCGAGCTCCACCAGCGCCCGGTGGCCCAGGCCAGCGCCACGCTTGCCTCCGTCTACCTCGTCCGTGACCGAACGTCGCTCAGTAGCTATCAGGATGTCGTGGCAGGAGCTCTCAAAAGCGAGGTCGAGAGGATCCGCGCCGAGAACCTGGACCGCACCCTCAGCGATGAAGACTGCCGCGCAGCCCTTCACCACCCGGCAGAGGTAGCGGCGAGGTTCGGAGTCAGCGAGGAGATCCTCGGGAAAGTTCTCGCCGGGCGACTGGACACGGTCGGATCGGCGTGCGTGGACAACGAGCACAGCCCTTACAGCGAGCACGGGCGGCCGTGCACCGCATCGTTCCTCCTTTGCCTCACCTGCCCGTGCTCGCGTTCCGAGCCCAGGCACGTGCCGGTCCAGGCCCTGATGCTCACCGAGCTCAGAGCCCGACGCACCGAGATGACGCCGCCCGAGTGGGACCGGCGTTTCGCCCCGGCGGCCGATCGGCTCGACGACGTCCTCCGGCTCCAGCGCGCAGATGTCCCCGCGGAAGCCGGGCGAGCCTCCACCGAAGACGCCCGCCTTGTCCGAGCCCTCCTTGAAAATGAGTTGGAGATCCCATGAGCATCCACGCCATCGACACTGCCCGGCCGGCACCGGTGTCCGACACCCCGGTCCTGCTCGGCCGACCAGTCCGGCCGGAGATCGCCCCGGAGACGCTGTCACGTTTCGGCGATAACCGTTGGGACCTCACTGCCGGGATCTTCGAGGACCACAGCGACTCAACGAGCATCAACTTCAAACGGCTTCCGCAGCCATGGCGGGACGCGGTCAAAGGGTACCTATGGCAGCTGATCAACGAGGACCATCCGCGCGCCCTGCCATCCGCGCGCGCCGGAATCCGCTGCTCCCTGCGATCGGTGTCGTTCGTGAAGGGCCCTATCGAGCGGCTGATCATCTGGGCCCTCGGACGCGGTCTGGAATCCTTCGCGGAGCTGGACGCGGCGCGCCTCAATGAGTACCTGGCACACCTGGGCGACTCCGGAGTCTCCTACGGGTCCAGGCAGCACTCCGTCGCGGAAGTGCGGCGGCTGTGGGCCTACAGGGGCCTGGTCCCGCCGCGGCTGGCGATGCCGGACGCCCCGCCCTGGGACGATGCGCCCGCCAGGGAGCTGCTCGGCGCACGCTCCGACGTCCAGCCGCACAACCGCATACCCCGGATCGGCGATGCAACGCTCGTCCCCCTGTTCGCATGGGCGATCCGGTTCGTCGAAGAGATCTCATGGGACATCCGACCCAACTTCGGCGAGTTCCGCAGGACCATCGTGGGCGGACGCGAATACCGGCAGGCAGGCCGAAGGCTGTATGAGGCGGAGCGGCATCAGAAGCTGACGCAGGTCCTGGCGCAGCTGCGCGCAGCAGGCCTGGGGCTTCCCGGCCGCGTGCTGACCGACGGGTCACGCGAGATCAGATGGGCGCACCTCGCACGGCTGACCGGCACGCTAGGGGCGACGCACGCCAAGTATGACCGGTCAGTGATCGAAGCCTCGGGCCTTCAAATCGACGACAACGCCTACCTGACCCCCGGCTGCGCCGTGACCGTCGACGGAATCCCCTGGCACCCCGGGTCCATGAAGTACGACGACGCGCTCGACTACGCCCGACTGCTCCATACCGCCTGCTACATCGTGATCGCCTACCTCTCGGGCATGCGGCCAGGAGAGGTCCTGACCCTCACGGCCGGATGTCTCCATCACGATCCCGAGCGGGACCTGTGGACACTCACCGGCACGCGGTGGAAGGGAGCAACCGGACCCCACGGCGGCAAGGCAGAAGAAGGCGCAACGCGTGAGAACCCGTGGGTCGTCCACCCCCTCGTCGCCCAAGCCGTCACCGTCGCTGAGGAACTCGGTGACGGACGCCTCCTCTTCCCCAAGAGCATCCGGCCCAAGGAAAACCACCCGAAGACCCGCAGGGAATGGGTGCGGCCGGGCCAGGCCCGGACAGCCACCCAAGTCGCAGTGGACATCGCCTCGTTTGCGGAATGGGTCAACAGCTTCTGCCGCGCGAACGGCCGTCCGGACACCATCCCGAACGACCCCGACGGGCGCATCACCCCCAGCCGCTTCCGCCGAACCCTCGCCTGGCACATTGTGCGCCGGCCCCGCGGCCTGGTCGCGGCCGCGATCCAATACGGGCACATCAACGTCCACGTCACCCAGGGCTACGCCGGAAACTACACCTCGGGCTTCCCGGACGACCTCGCCTTCGAACAATGGCTCGAACGGATCGACCAAGCCACAGACCTCGAAGCGTACCTCGACACCGGTGGACACCTCAGCGGGCCGGCCGCCGGAGAACTGGAACACCGTGTCCGGGGAACCGGCAAGAAATTCGCCGGGAAAATCCTCCTCACCGGCCGCCAGGCCCGAAAACTGCTCCAAGACCCCCTGCTCCAGGTCTACCCCGGACGCGGCCTGCACTGCGTCTTCGACCGCGCCAAAGCCCGCTGCATCACGGCCACGGACGACGGCCCCGATCTCAGCGGCTGCCAACCAGACTGCTCCAACATCGCCCGCACCAGCCCAGACGTCGAACAACTCCACGCCAGGCTCGCCCGCCTTCCGGACGACACGCTGGCCCCGCCGATCCGCCACCAGCGCACGACCGCAATCAGAAAGTCCATCCAAAGCATCATCGAAGCCCATCAGGAGGGCACACCATGACGACCCCGGAAAAGGAACAAATCCGCCAAGCCCTCGAACGCGCCATGGACGACCTTCTGGACGGCCGCGTGCCCGGCCCCCTCACAAGCCTGCGCCTCGTCGAACTCGCCGGCGTCAAGCGCCACCGGCTCACCCACGACAACCCCGAAATCAACGCAAGGTTCCAGGAACGGACAAGGGAGCTAAACCGGACAAAACCCGAGGTCGAAAGCCTGCGGACGGCGCTCTCGGACGAAAGACAGCGGAATGCCCGGCTCACCGCGGCCAACCGTGACCTCGACAAACGGCTCAAAGCCTATGCAAACGCCCTCCTTGACGTGCTCGAGGAAAGAGACTCGCTCAGAAACAGGCTCGCCCGCCGGGACTATCTCATAAACGGTGTATCCGGCGGTTTGTTTTAGTAGTTTTCAGCGGCCGGGAATCGGTCGCTGAAAGTGATGGCGAAGGCGTTCAAAGCGGGCTTCCAGCGCATTGTCCATCGGGTCCTGCCGGCACCGGTCGGATCGAGGGATCGGGTGACCAGATAGAGGCACTTTAGCGCGGCCTGCTCGGTGGGGAAATGACCCCGGGCCTTGACGGCGCGCCGGTACCTGGCGTTCAGCGATTCGATCGCGTTGGTCGAGCAGATCACGCGCCGGATTTCCACGTCGTAGTCCAGGAAGGGGATGAACTCCTCCCAAGCGTTTTCCCAGAGCCTCACGATCGCCCCGTATTTCCTGCCCCAGCGCTCCGTAAGCTCCTCGAACGCTGCCCGGGCCGCCGTGGCGTTCACGGCTGTGTAGATCGGCTTCACATCCCGTTTGAGCGCGTCCCAGTCCTGCTTCGAGGCCAGACGGAAGGTGTTGCGGATCAAGTGGATGTTATGCCGATGTCGGCATAACATCCATTATGCCGACCTTCGGATTATGCCGATGTGGTCGCGGGATCCCTTGCGGGACAGGGGCCCGACCCTGGCAAGGTCGGCATAATGCAGTGCGCTGATCCATGCTTGCCTTTCCGTCGTGGAGAGGAGAGCGTCATGGTCAAGGTATTGCGGTCGTTCGTGCGGGGACCCTTGGAGCCGCACGTCGAGGGGTTCGCCGGGCAATTGCTTCGACAAGGGTATTCGCGGGCCTCGGCCGAGCAGCACGTCTGTTTCATCGCGCATCTGGACCGTTGGATGCGGGGTGCGGGCGTCGGTCTAGGCGATCTGAACGGGGAGGTGCTTGATCGTTATCTGGCCGAGCGGCGTGCAGCTGGCTATAGAGAATATCGGTCGGTCAGGGCGTTGCAGCCGCTGCTGGACTACCTGGTTCCGCTTGGAGTGCTGCCCGTCCCGCATGAGGTTCCGCTGGGGCCGGTGGAGGAGTTGTTGGCCGACTTCCGCGGCTGGCTGCTCCGTGAGCGGGGCCTTACCGAGGGCACGGTTCGCGGCTACGTCGACTGCGTGCGGCCTTTCGTCGCGGGTCGCCTGCGCGGTGAGGTGCTCGACCTTGCCGGCCTGACCGCAGCTGACGTCACCGGGTTCGTGCGGACTGCTTGTCCCGGACGGGCAGTCGGGTCGGCGAAGTTGATCGTGTGCTCGTTGCGGTCGCTGCTGGGCTGGTTGCATGTCACCGGCCAGGTGCCCATGTCGCTGGCCACAGCGGCGCCATCGGTGGCGGGTTGGCGGCTGTCAGGCTTGCCGAAAGGACTCGAACCTGCCGAACTGCGGCGTTTGCTGTCCGGCTGCGATCGGCACACCACGGTCGGTCGGCGCGATTTCGCGGTGATGCTGCTGTTGGCGCGGATGGGCCTGCGCGCTGGCGAGGTCGCAGCTCTCGGGTTGGACGATATCGATTGGCGCCGCGGTGAGGTGGTGATAGTGGGGAAAGGCAACCGGTCCGAACGATTGCCGCTGCCCGATGAGATCGGCGCGGCGATCGCGGCTTACTTTCGCCGGGGCAGACCTTCCGACGCCGAGGGACGCAGCGTTTTCGTTCGTGTTCACGCCCCGCACCGGCCATTGACCACCGGAGGCGTGACCATGATCGTGTTCGACGGCGCGCAACGCGCAGGGCTCCCCAGAATGCACGCCCACCGGCTGCGCCATACCGCGGCCACCGCGATGCTGCGCGCCGGGGCCCCGCTGGCCGAAGTCGGGCAGGTCCTTCGGCACCGGTCAGCCATGTCCACGGCGATCTATGCCAAGGTCGACCACGCGGCTCTGGCCGTGCTGGTCCGTCCCTGGCCCGTCGACCCGACCGGTGGTCTGTCATGAGCCGGCTTCTGAATGAGCAATTGGCTGACTACCTGGGGCTGCGCCGTGCGCTGGGTTACCGGTTGGCCCGGCCGGAGAAGCTGCTCCGCCAGTTCCTCGATCATCTCGAGCAGGCCGGCGCGGACGTCGTCACGACCGAGGCGGCACTGGACTGGTCGCGGCTGCCTGCCAACGCAGACTCGAACTGGCACGCCTATCGGTTGTCGGTGGTGCGCGGCTTCGCCACCTACCTGCGCACCCTCGATCCGGTGCATCAGGTCCCAGCCGCGGAGTTGTTGCCGCAGCGCCCGCACCGCGCGAGCCCGTACTTGTATTCCGACGCTGAGATCGCAGGGCTGATCGCCGCGACGGCCACGCTGCGCACCCCATTGCGGCGGGCTACATTCTCGACGCTGATCGGTTTGCTTGCCGTGACCGGCATCCGCGTCGGCGAGGCGATCGCATTGAACCGAGGTGACCTGGATCTCACGCAACGGCGGCTCCTGGTGCGGTTTGGGAAGTTCGGTAAGACCAGAGCTCTGGTGCTGCACCCAACGACAGTAGACGAGCTGCACGGCTACCAGCGGCTACGTGATCGGCTTGCCCCGTCGACCGGGACGTCGGCTCTGCTCGTGTCCACGGCGGGAACCAGACTGATCTACTGCAATGTCCACCACACGTTCAAGCAGTTGTCCCGTCTCGCCGGTCTGCGACCGCGATCCGGGTCATGCCGGCCCCGCATCCACGACCTTCGGCATTCCTTCGCCGTCCGGTCGATGCTCGACGCCTATGCAGCAGGCCAGGACGGGCAGACCCGCCTGACGCTGCTGTCCACCTGGATGGGCCACGTCCATCCGGCCAGCACCTACTGGTATCTATCCGCATCGCCCGACCTTATGGCTGTCGCCGGGCAACGCCTCGACGCATACCTTGCCGACCAGTCATTAGGCCGGTCATGAGCGCCCTCGCCCCGACCTTGGAAGCGTTCTTCACCGACCGCCTTATCCGGCAGCGGAACGCCAGCGCACACACAGTTGCCGCCTACCGCGACACGCTGCGGCTGCTGCTCGGATACGCCTCGGCACAGACAAGGCTCACGCCGTCAGCACTGGATCTATCCGATCTCGACGCACCGTTGATCGCCGGCTTCCTCGATCACCTCGAGCAAGAGCGGGGCAACAGCATCCGCACCCGCAACGCTCGCCTGGCCGCGATCCACTCCTTGTTCCGGTTCGCCGCCCTGGCCCACCCCGAGCACGCCGCCAGCATCGCCCGCGTGCTGGCAATCCCGCCAAAACGCTTCGACCGGGCCCTGATCACCTACCTGAAAGAGGCCGAGATCAATGCGCTTCTCGCCGCCTGCGACCAAACCACCCGGACCGGGAGACGCGACCACGCGCTGCTGCTGCTCGCCGTTCAGACCGGGCTACGGATCTCCGAAATCGCCGGGCTCACCCGCGCTGACGTGCACCTTGGCACCGGCGCGCACGTCGCTTGCCACGGCAAAGGGCGCAAAGACCGGATCACTCCGCTGACCAGTGGCACCATCGCCGTCCTCCGCGGCTGGATCAACGAACAGCACGGCGATCCCAACAACCCCTTGTTCACGACCCTCCGCGGCGCGAAGCTCAGCCGCGATGCAATCGAGCACCGAATCGCCCACTACGCCAGCGCAGCGGCCGCCGCCTGCCCATCACTGCACGGCAAAACGATCACAGCACACGTGCTCCGGCATTACGTGGACGGCTGGGTTATGTGGCTGGTTGGGTGTTTCCGCTGGTGGGAGCGCCGCTGGAACCGGTTCCGGCCACATAATCCTGAGC
>NZ_JBIYDB010000015.1:0-109328 GCF_044908325.1 Arthrobacter sp. GAS37 | reverse complement strand
ACACCCGCCAGGCCGCACGCCGCTTCTTCAAAAACGACACCCACTCCATCGTCGTGAAAGCCCTGCAACTCCTCGCCCGCCGAGGCGAAGTTGACGCACAGGCGGCAGCCCAGGCAATCGAGAAGTACAGTCTCCTCGATGTCAACGCCGGCACCACCGGAGGGGCAGGCGGCGAAAGCTAAGCCTCCAGCGAAGCAAAGCGAAGCAAAGCGAAGCCAGGCAACATCCCGACGGCGGCCCGCACCGAAAGGCGCGGGCCGCCGTCGGGCTTTAACACCCGGGCTTCAATGATCGCCGCACAACACCAATCGGCGCAGCCAGTGCGTGACGCGCACCAATCGCAGTTGTAGCCTTCGCACAAATGGAGCTTGTGGATGATGCGCCGTATGCTCAAGGCATGGCAGAGCCGATTCAAACCCCCGCAAAACGCAAAGCGGCTGCGCGCACGGTAACACCGGAAAAGGCGGAGACCCTCAAGCGGCTCCGTGCCAATGTGGGGCAGTTGTCCACCACCACCATGCGCAAGCTTGAGAAATCGTTGCCTTGGTACAGCCGGCTGAGCTCCGACGAACGTTCAGCCTTGGGCCTGGTTGCCCAAAACGGAATCGCGGCTTTCGTGACGTGGTACGAAAGGCCGAGCTCGCCGTCGTGGATCCTGACGGACGTCTTCGGGAATGCTCCCACGGAGCTGACCCGCTCCATCAGCCTGCAAAAGGCCCTCCAGCTGATCCGGATCGTCGTCGAGGTGGTGGAGGACCAGGTCCCCGTGATCGCACCCGAAGCCGACCAGCCTTCTTTGCGCGAAGCGGTCCTGCGCTATTCGCGGGAAGTGGCATTCGCCGCCGCTGATGTCTATGCCCGCGCCGCCGAGTCCCGCGGTTCCTGGGACACCAGGCTTGAAGCCCTGATTGTGGACGCCATCCTCCGTGGCGAGAACACCGATGCCCTCCGTTCCCGCATCGCGGCCCTCGGCTGGAAGGCCCAGGAGCGGTTCACGGTGATGGTGGGAAACTCGCCGTCGGAACCAAGCGCAAGCTATGTGAGCGAGTTGCGCCGGACCGCAGGACGCTACGCGGAGGACGCGCTTGTTGGCATCCAGGGCGACCGCCTCATCCTGATTCTGGGTGGCGTGCAAGACCGCGACACCGCGTATCTGAAACTAAGCGAGCTGTTCGCCCCGGGCGCGGTGGTCTACGGACCCGAGGCCGGCTCCCTGTTGGAGGCAAGCAGTTCTGCCCAGGCAGCCTTTGCAGGGCTCACTGCCGCCAGGGCCTGGCCGTCGGCTCCGCGACCGGTAGCGGCGGACGACCTCCTCCCGGAACGCGTAGTCTCGGGTGACGACGCCGCCCGTCGTTCCCTCATCAAGAACATTTACCGCCCGCTGCTGGCCGCTTCCAACGGCCTTGTCGAAACCCTCAGCACCTATTTGGAACTTGGCCATTCCCTCGAAGCAACGGCCCGCGAGTTGTTCGTCCATGCAAACACCGTGCGGTATCGTCTCAAGCGCGTCTGCGACGTCACAGGGTGGGACCCGCTCCTCCCGCGGGAGGCTTTCGTGCTCCAAATTGCGTTGGTTGTGGGCAGGCTTTCGGCCCAGCCAAAGGCGACGTCGGAGCGTCACGGTACCCGATCCGCGGGTTGAACCGTTGTAGACTTCCTACAAACTGACCCAGTGAGCTTGGTGTACGCAAACACCAGTAGTTCGCGCGGCAATTTGGAAAGCTGGTTACGTGCTTGCAATCGTCTGCCCTGGACAGGGCTCCCAGACCCCTGGATTTTTGGCCCCTTGGCTGGAGCTCCCTTCCGTAGAAGGCCATTTGGCCTTCCTGAGCGAAATCGCAGGCATCGACCTCAAGGCCCACGGCACCACCTCCGATGAAGAAACCATCAAGGACACTGCCGTCGCGCAGCCCTTGATTGTTGCCGCAGGGCTCGTGGCAGCGAAATCGCTGTTCGACGTCGAACTCAGTACCCTTCCGATCGTCCTTGCCGGCCACTCGGTCGGGGAGATCACGGCCTCGGCGCTTGCAGGTGTCCTGAGCGAGGAAGAAGCCATGACGTTTGTCCGCGAGCGTGCCAACAACATGGCCGCTGCCGCCGCCGTCACCCCCACCGGGATGAGTGCCGTCGTCGGCGGCGATCCGGCGGAGGTGCTGTCCGCTATCGAGGCCGCCGGCGCAACTCCCGCGAATGTCAACGGCGCGGGCCAGACCGTTGCCGCAGGCACGTTCGAACAGCTCCAGGCACTGGCTGACAACCCGCCGGCCAAAGCCAGGGTCATCCCGCTGAAGGTCGCCGGAGCATTCCACACCTCCCACATGGCTCCCGCGGTGAGCGCGCTTGAAGCACTGCGACCGTCCCTCAAGCCGCAGGCTCCAACAGTTCCCTTGCTCTCGAACTTCGACGGCCAGGAGGTCACGGACGGCGGCGCCGCCGTCGAAAGCCTGATCGCCCAGGTTTCGCGCCCGGTGCGTTGGGACCTGTGCATGGAGAACCTGGTCCAGCGCGGAGTCACCGGACTTATCGAGCTGGCACCTGCGGGCACCCTGGCCGGCCTCGCCAAGCGCGGCATGCCAGGCGTGAAAACCGTTGCCGTCAAGACCCCGGATGATTTGTCCGCCGCACTCGCACTCTTCGCGGAATTGGAGGGAGACGCATGAGCGCCCCCGTACTCAAGCAAGCACCGACAAGGGAATATTCACGAATTGTCGGCCTCGGGGCATACCGCCCGGAGATCATCGTCACCAACGACGACGTCTGCCAGTGGATCGATTCCTCGGACGAATGGATCCGCCAACGCACCGGTATCGTGACCCGCCACCGCGCCGCAGCAAATGTCAGCGTCATCGACATGGCCGAGGGGGCCGCCCGCGAGGCACTCAAGCAGGCCGGCATTGAGGCTTCCCAACTGGGTGCCGTCATTATCTCCACCGTCACGCACCCTTATGCCACGCCGTCCGCGGCTGCCGCCCTCGCCGACCGTTTGGGGGCCACCCCGGCACCGGCCTTCGACATTTCCGCGGCGTGTGCAGGCTACTGCTACGGCATTGCCCAGGGCGATGCCTTGGTCCGATCGGGCGCGACTGAATACGTCCTGGTGGTCGGCGCCGAGAAGCTCTCGGACGTCATCGACAACCATGAACGAACCATTTCCTTCCTACTTGGCGACGGTGCCGGCGCAGTGATCATCGGCCCGTCCGACACGCCCGGCATTGCCCCGTCCGTCTGGGGATCCGATGGCAGCAAGTGGAACGCGATCGGCATGACGCATTCCCTTGACGAAGTCCGCAACCTTGGCGAGACTGCCCGCCATTCGGATGAATCCGACGATCAGGCCATTATTTCGGCAGCGCAGGATGTTTGGCCGACGCTCCGGCAGGACGGCCAGACGGTCTTCCGTTGGGCTGTCTGGGAAATGGCGAAGGTTGCCCAGCAAGCCCTCGACGCCGCAGGGATTGAAGCCTCGGATCTGGCAGCGTTTGTCCCCCACCAGGCGAACATGCGGATCATCGATGAAATGGTCAAGAAGCTCAAACTTCCCGAAACCGTGGTGGTTGCACGGGACATCGCCGATGCGGGAAACACTTCTGCTGCCTCCATTCCGCTGGCCACGCACCGCCTCCTCAAGGAGAACCCTGCGCTCAGCGGTGGCCTCGCCTTGCAGATCGGATTCGGTGCCGGTCTTGTGTTTGGTGCCCAGGTAATCGTTCTTCCGTAGTTTCGGACCGTGCCTACCTTCCAATTGAATAGTGCTTTGAAACCCAAACCGTATCCGCGGTTTGCCCCCATTTCCGGCAATAGCCGGCACAACAAGAAAAGGAGCCAACAATGGCTAGCAACGAAGAAATCCTGGCCGGCCTGGCTGAAATCGTGAACGAAGAGACCGGCCTCGCCACCGAAGCCGTGGAGCTGGACAAGTCCTTCACCGAGGACCTGGACATCGACTCCATCTCCATGATGACCATCGTCGTCAACGCTGAAGAGAAGTTCGGCGTCCGCATCCCGGACGAAGAGGTCAAGAACCTCAAGACCGTCGGCGACGCCGTCAACTTCATCTCGAACGCACAGGCCTAGCCTGGCCTCAACTGTGCCGGACTTCGGGTGCGCCCTGTTGCATCCGAAGCCCGGCACAGCTGCTATATCTCCCAAAGTTTTTTCCTGCCTCCCCAGTGAGAACAGCACATGGGTTGGCTGATCCGACAGAGAGTGATCGCATGGCACGCAAAGTAGTCATAACCGGTCTGGGCGCTACAACGCCCATCGGCGGCGACGTCCCCACGATGTGGAAGAACGCGCTCAAAGGGGTCTCCGGTGCCCACACACTCGAGGACGAGTGGGTTGCCAAGTATGACCTTCCGGTCCACTTTGCCGCCCGGTGCTCGACGCCGGCCCTCGAGGTTCTGAGCCGCGTTGAAGCCAAACGCATGGACCCGTCCACGCAGTTTGGTGTCATTGCCGCCCGCGAGGCCTGGGCGGATTCCGGTATCACCGAAATCGACCACGATCGCCTTGCCGTGGCTTTCGCCACGGGCATCGGCGGCGTCTGGACGCTCCTGGACGCTTGGGACACGCTGAGGGAAAAGGGCCCCCGCCGGGTCCTGCCCATGACGGTCCCCATGCTCATGCCGAACGGCGTCGCCGCAGCGGTCAGCCTTGACCTTGGTGCCCGCGCCGGTGCGCACACCCCTGTTTCTGCTTGCGCTTCCGGCACCGAAGCGATGCACCTCGGCCTGGACCTCATCCGCTCGGGCAAGGCCGACGTCGTCGTGTGCGGTGGCGCCGAAGCCGCCATCCACCCGATGCCACTCGCCGCGTTTTCCTCGATGCAGGCCCTCTCCCGCCGCAATGACGATCCCGAGCACGCTTCGCGGCCATACGACCGCGACCGCGACGGCTTCGTCATGGGTGAAGGCGCCGGCGCCCTGGTCCTGGAAGCCGAGGAGCACGCGATCGCCCGTGGTGCGCGCATCTACGCTGAGCTCGCCGGTACGTCGGTCACAGCTGACGCCTACCACATCACGGCACCGGACCCGGAAGGCCTGGGCGCTACCCGCGCTTTGAAGGCTGCCATGTTCGATGGCCGCATCCAGGCCGAGGACGTCGTGCACGTCAACGCCCACGCCACCTCGACGCCTGTCGGTGACAAGCCCGAGTACACGGCGCTCCGTGCCGCACTGGGCGCCCACGTCGACAATGTGGCGGTCTCTGCCACCAAGTCGCAGATGGGCCACCTGTTGGGCGCTTCAGGGGCCGTAGAAGCAGTGCTCACGGTTCTTGCCGTCTACGAACGCCAGGCTCCGTTGACCATCAACCTTGAGAACCAGGATCCGGAGATCCCGCTCGACGTCGTCACTTCGGCGCGCACTTTGCCCGCCGGTGACATCGTCGCTTTGAGCAACTCCTTCGGTTTCGGTGGCCACAACGCCGTCATCGCCATCCGCAACGTCTGACAGTCGCTGCAGGTCGAGGCGCAAGCCAGGCACAAGAGGAGGGCCCCACCGTGGTGGGGCCCTCCTCTTTGCTATGGAAAAACTGTCTAGGTACTTTGTTCCCTAACCGACTTGGTGGAGCCAGCGCACAGGGGCCCCTTCGGCAGCATGCCGGAAGGGCTCGAGCTCTTCGTCCCAGGCCTCGCCAAGCGCCAAGGAAAGCTCGTGGTAGACGGCGGCAGGATCTCCCGCCCCCGACTCGTAGGCGTACCGGATGCGGTCCTCAGTCACCATGATGTTGCCGTGGACATCGGTGACGGCATGGAAAATACCCAACTCCGGAGTGTGCGACCAACGCGCGCCGTCCACGCCTTGGCTCGGCTCCTCGGTGACTTCGTAGCGTAGGTGTGCCCACCCACGCAGCGCCGAAGCCAATTGGGCACCCGTTCCAGGGACTCCTGCCCAAGAGAGCTCGGCGCGGAACATTCCGGGCGCGGCAGGTTGAGGGGTCCACTCAAGATCGGTCCGCTTGTCAACGACCGATCCGATGGCCCACTCAACGTGAGGGCACAACGCGGTAGGGGCCGAATGCACAAACAAGACACCGCGGGTTATTGCAACAGACATTCCATCCTCCATAGCTGTAGGTACGTCTTCCCCAACGACCTCTGCCTGGATGAAATCTTGCTGCGCGCGGGTGCCGCGCTGTTCCGGTTTCCCTACCTATCTTTGATTTTTTCCGCAGCGGAAGAACTTTCAAGTTTAGGTTGAAAGTTTCCCCGCAGTGCTTTCATTTTGCCGTACGGACCGGAATTACGCCAGTGCGATTCACGGACGGGCGGATTTCCTCCCTTAGGGCTTTCGAAGTGTTGCACGGTTTCCAGGTTTTCATGCACGGGGGTGGGCTTGTTGATAGCTCCTGCGAAGCCGGTCTACCGACACATGGGTGTAGATCTGGGTTGTCGCGAGGCTGCTGTGTCCCAGAATTTCCTGCACCGCACGCAGGTCCGCCCCGCCGTCGAGCAAATGGGTGGCGGCAGTGTGGCGCAGGGCGTGGGGTCCGGTTGCCCCGGTATCCCCCAAGGCCGCCAGGAGGTCGTTGACGACGCTGCGGGCCTGGCGCTGATCGATCCGGTTGCCCCTTGAACTGAGAAAGAGTGCCGGTCCGCTACGCTCGGTTGCGAGCCGCGGACGGCCGAGGCGAAGCCAATCGTCGACGGCGAGCGCAGCCGGGACCCCATACGGCACCGTCCGCTCCTTGTTGCCCTTGCCGAGCACGCGAAGAGTTCGGCGCTCCATATCGAGATCATCGATGTCCAGACCGGCGAGCTCGCCGACGCGGATCCCCGCGGCATAGAGCAATTCGACGACGGCGCGGTTTCTCAACGGCATCGCAGAGCCGTCCGCGGCTGCCTCTGACAGGTTTTCGAAGATCCTGGAGACCTGCTGCTGGTGAAGGACTCCAGGAAGCGTGTGGTCCCGTTTGGGGGCTTGGAGCCGAATAGCCGGGTCCGAGGCGATGAGTTCTTCCCGCAGGGCCCAGGAGGTGAACGCGCGGGCCGTCGCGGCATGCCGGGCGATGGTTGCCCTGGACCGGCCGGATTCGCTTTGTGCCCCCAGCCAACGCCGGAGGGTACCGAGTTCCAGGGCTGCGAGCTCCCCCACGCCCTCCGCGGCAGCGAAACGCAGCAGGTTCTCGACGTCTGCGATGTACGCCCTCACAGTGTGGGCAGACCTGGCCCGTTCGCCTTCGAGGTAACGCCGGAAGTCCTGAACGGACCCGGCGAGTGCTTCGGGGAGGGGTTTCTCTTGCACCCTTCCACTGTGCCAGCCGCGAGGCCCGGTGGCTGGCATCGCCACGTTCGGCCATCTTCACCTTTGACCGATGGACCTGTAAATCCTGTAGTACTGCCACAGGAGCAACCCCTGCCAGACTGCGAAAAGAATCCAAAGCCATGCCGGGCCAGTGCCGCCTTGGACGAACAAGACGGCTCCCAGGATCAGAAAGAGACCGATTTGCTGTCCAATCACGAACCTCGCGGGCTGCGCCCTTGACTTCATCATGTCCATATCATCCCTGCTCAAGAGCGATTAGTCTCGAGGGGCAACTATCCACAGCTCCAGACAACGCCTGCACCTCCTGCCATAGCACCGATACCGTATATGGCCCAGCCCGCGGCCCCTCCTGCGGGAAGGGAAATGAGTGTAGCAATGCAATCACGGCAAAGATGGAAAGCACGTTTAGTTTCACAGTCATTTCGGCTCCTTTGCTGAAACGACGGAAGGACGATCACCCATGTCGTCCCTACTGACGCTACGCCAACTTGCAGCTAACTGATAGTTGACTGTCAAATAAGTTACGAATTTGAAAGCCGGATGTGATATCAGACACGAGACGGTCTTCCGACCCGCCTATCCGAGGGAGGTTGATGTTTCTCCGGCCCAGGATCAAGAAACTCGGGAAGATACCCCGAACCAGGCTCAACCTGCCATCCAGTCCCAGAATCACCCCTGCTTCCCCGACCTCTTCCACGCCCCGCTCACTGATACCGCTAAACCCAACAAACCGAGGCGTCCAAGACCGGCCCTGACGGACTCGGCGCTGAGCCCTGCCACGACCGCGAGCTTCTCCACCGAGCTCGTCGAACGGACGGGCAGGGCGTCGAGCAGGATCAGGTCCTCGAGGGTGAGTCCGTCGTGGTCTGAGGCGGCCGTTTCCTTTTCGCCGACGAGCCCCTCACCGCTCGACCCCGCCAGTTCAGCGATCTCTCCGACGTCCGTGACGCAGACAGCCCCGCCATCCCGGAGGAGCCGATGGCAGCCCGCAGAGTTGGCGCTGTGGATGGATCCCGGGACCACGGCGACCGCCCTCCCGATGGATTCAGCATGATGAGCTGTATTCAGGGCACCCGAACGCCATCGCGCTTCCACCACCACGGTCACCGCGGCCAAGGCGGCGATAATCCTGTTCCGCTGAAGGAAGCGGTAACGGGTAGGCGCCGAGCCCGGGGGAACCTCGGCGATGACCGCCCCTTGGTTTGCCACGGCACGCAGCAGGCCCTCATTTCCGGACGGATAGTATCGGTCCACGCCCCCGGCCATCACCGCGATGGTCGGCATGTCGCTGGTGCCCCCGGCCAAAGCCCCGCGGTGCGCGTGGGCGTCGATCCCGTAGGCCCCTCCGGACACGACCGTGCAGCCGCGCTGACCCAGCCCATAGGCAAAGTCACCCGTTACAGAGGCCCCGTAGCTCGTACTGTCCCGTGAGCCGACAAGCGCCACTACCCGCCGCACGGGTGGAAACTCCAATTCGTGTCCCCGCCACCACAAACACAACGGTTCATGAAGGCCCAGATCTGCCAACTGCGAGGGCCACAACGGGTCGCCGGGGATGACCATGCGGCCACCGAGGCGTTGCATGGTGGCAAGATCGCGTTCCGGGGCAAGGTCCGGGATCCGGGGCGCCCACCGGCGCAACGCAGCGGCCAATCCGGCCCCGGCAGAAGAAACCCCGCTGTCAACCAACAAGGAAGCCACTTCCTGCCCAAGCCCATGCCCGGGAGCGAGCTCGCCGGTAGCTATTCTGAGACCGTCAACGGCCCCGGCGGCTTGCACGAGCGCGAGTCCGGCCGCATCTTGCGGTTCCATGAGCCGTGACAACGCTGCCCGGGCTACGCGCTCCCTTTTCCGGTCCGGAGCGTCCGAGGTGAGCTGCTGGCCGTGTTCAGTCATGGCGTGTCCTTTCATGCGGCCGCAACCGCCTGCCGCAAGCCGAGGGCCTGCCCGATGTCGTCGCTGTGGGGTTGGTCCCTGTGGCCCAGGTCCGCGAGGGTCCACGCGAGACGCAGGACGCGGTCGTAGCCCCTCGCAGTGAGGATTCCACGCTCCAGGGAAGTGTCAAGAATCTTCGTGGTCGCTGAAGGCAGGCGCAGTTCGCCGCGCAGTACACGCCCGGGAACCTGCGAGTTGGTTTCCATCCCGAAACTCCCCAGGCGCTCGCGTTGCCGTGACCGGGCGGCATGGACCCTCCCGGCGACCGTGGCTGTGTCCTCCTCCGCGCCGGATTGCCCAAAGTCCGCGAGGGATACACGTTCCACCTGGAGCTGGATGTCCACTCTGTCCAGCAAGGGCCCGGACATGCGCCCGAAGTAGCGGCGTCGCATCACCGGAGTGCAGGTGCAATCGACTCCCTTCCCCGTGGCCTTCCCGCAAGGGCAAGGATTCGCCGCGAGAACCAGCTGGAAACGGGCCGGATATGCAGCGGTGCCGGCGGAGCGGTGAATGACCAGCTCTCCACTCTCCAGAGGTTGCCGCAGGGCGTCCAGGACCCGGCGTTCGTACTCGGGTGCCTCGTCAAGAAACAAGACGCCACGGTGCGCCCGTGATGCCGCCCCGGGCCGCGGCAGGCCGGAACCACCGCCGATGATTGCTGCGGCGGTCGCGCTGTGATGGGGATTTTCAAAGGGCGGGCGGCGCAATAGCTGTACCGAGTCAACATGGACAGCCGAAAGCGAATGGATCGCCGTGACTTCCATGGCTTCCCGGTCCCCTAAATCCGGCAAGAGTCCCGGGAGCCGCTCGGCAAGCATCGTCTTGCCGGCACCCGGCGGACCGCAAAGCAGCACATGATGTGCCCCGGCCGCTGCAACCTCCAAGGCGCGGCGGGCATCGCCCTGCCCCGAGACATCGCAAAGATCCGGAACAACCGCGGCACCGACGTCCTGATCTCCTGCAACGTCGCCGCCGGCCGGGTCATAATCCAAGGCCAGGTCCTGCGGATCGGCCCCGAAATCAAACGCAAGACGAGCCAGGGTCTTGTAGCCACGAACCACCGCCCCGGGAACCAACTCTGCCTCGGCGACGTTTGCCTGGGCCACCACAATCTCGGGGTGACCGGCCTGAACCGCCGCCATGACCGCCGGCAAGATGCCGCGAACCGGCCTCAACCTGCCATCCAGCCCCAACTCGGAGATGAAGACCGTGTCTTCGGTAGAACGGATATCACCCGCAGCGCGCAATACTGCCATGGTGATCGCGAGGTCGAACCCCGAGCCG
Source organism: Arthrobacter sp. GAS37 (assembly GCF_044908325.1). Lineage (NCBI taxonomy): Bacteria > Bacillati > Actinomycetota > Actinomycetes > Micrococcales > Micrococcaceae > Arthrobacter > Arthrobacter sp. GAS37. The sequence goes on along the minus strand of NZ_JBIYDB010000015.1, from coordinate 98,844 downwards.
CGCTTCGGCAGTGAGGCCGGAATCAGGTTTGCGGTGATCTTTCGGCGACTCAGCGGGATGCCGGAATTCTGCGCCGCGGAACGAATGCGCTCCTTGGCTTCGTTCAGGGAGGCATCCGGCAACCCCAGGATCACGAAGTTGGGGAGGGTTTGGCCGATATCTGCTTCGACCTCCACGATGTAGCCGTTCAGGCCGAGCAAAGCCACAGAGTAGCTTCGACCGACGCCCATCTAGCCCACGCCCCTGAGGTGTTCGAGCCTTGGCTCGACTACGCCGTCGTCGATGATTCCCACGACATCCACCCGCCGGCGCGGGGCCTGCAGTTCGTGATCACGGCACCACGAAAGGGCCAAGCGATGGAGCCGGGCGAGTTTGGCGGCGTCAACCGCTTCGAAAGGATGCCCATAGGCCAGGTTCTTCCGGGTCTTGACCTCGGCAATCACCAAGGTGTCGCCGTCGAGCGCCACGATGTCGATCTCGCCCTCGGAGCATCTCCAATTGCGGTCCACAATGCGCATTCCCTGGGTTTCAAGGAAAGCTACGGCCAGCGTTTCACCGTGCCGGCCCAACCAGTCTTTGGCTCTCATGACCACCTCCGCTTCCAGCCTGGAGGCGCGGACAATCCAAAGACAGGGGCCAGTTTGGCTATGTGGGAAACTCCGTCAGTAAGACGGTGTGGAGGAGACGTAGGCGGGTTTTCCTAGTTGCCCAGGTTGCCGAGATCGCCTAGATCGCCGTCCTTTGGCAGGGAGAGTTCCTCGCTGCGCGGCAGTTCTTCGACATTGACGTCCTTGAACGTAATGACCCTGACATTCTTCACGAAACGGGCCGAACGGTAGACGTCCCAAACCCAGGCATCCTGGAGCGTCAGGTCGAAATAGACCTCGCCATCGGCACTCCGGGCCTGCAGGTCAACATGGTTTGCCAGATAGAACCGGCGTTCGGTCTCGACAACGTAGCTGAACAAACCAACGACGTCGCGGTATTCGCGGTAGAGCTGCAGCTCCATGTCGGTTTCGTAGTTCTCAAGATCCTCGGCACTCATAGATCCATCTTGCACCATAGAGGGCGCGCACGCCGCCACGGTCGGGCGGGCGGCATCCAGGACAAGGAAAAGCGGAGGCTAGAGCAGGTTCCAGCTGGTCCGGTGGTACGGCGTGGGACCCAACGAACGGATGGCATCGCGGTGGAAGGACGTGGCGTAACCCTTGTTCTCGTTCCAGCCGAAAGCTGGATATTCCTCGTGCAGCTCAATCATGATGCGGTCCCTGGCCACCTTGGCCAGTACGCTGGCGGACGCCACGCTGAGGCAACTCATGTCCGCCTTCACCCGGGTGTGCACCGGCGCCTCGCAGGCGGGCCCGGACGGCTCGGTGTCGAACAAGGAGCCCTGTGTCTGGGGTGAGAGCCAGTTGTGGCTCCCGTCCAGGAGGACGAGGTCCGGATGCACGCCCGAGGCGAGAATCTCGAACCAGGCGCGTGTTCCTGCAAGGCGCAGGGCTCCCACTATTCCGAACGCATCGATCTCCGCCGAACTTGCGTGGCCCACTGCGGAGGCAACCGCCCATTCTCGCACCAGCGGCTCCAACCGCTCACGGTCCTCGGGTTTGAGAAGCTTGCTGTCGCGGACATCGGCGAGCAATCCGTGGTCCCTGAGGTCGACGACGGCGATCCCCACCGACACCGGTCCGGCGAGGGATCCGCGGCCTACTTCATCCACACCGGCCAGAAGCGTGACTCCAGGAGACAAGAAACCCCGTTCGACGTCCAGGGTCGGAAAATCAGGAGCGTGCTTGGTCCGCGCGGCGGGTTTCCGCTGCGTCCGAACCGGAGCTCCCGTCCCCGCCGGAACCATCATTTGCCCGCTGGAGCCGTTGGTGAAGCCGTGTTCTGGGGCGACGGCGCGGGAACGTTGCGGAAGACCTCGGAGTGGTTGTCAAGGATTTGCCAACGGTTGATGGGCCAGGCGATAACCGTGGCTTTGCCCTCGACGTCGGAGATGTCGATGAAACCACCATTGACTGATTGGTGTTCGCGGGAGTCGGCCGAGTTGTTGCGGTTGTCGCCCATAACCCAAATTTTGCCCGCCGGGACCACTACATCGAAAGACTTGGCCATGGGAACCTGGGCAGGATTGATGTAGCTCTCGTTGAGGACAGTGCCGTTGACGCTGACCCGCGCGGAACTGTCGCAGCAGGAGACCCGGTCCCCCGGGAGGCCGATCACGCGCTTGACGAGGTGCTGATTGGTCTCGTCCGGGAGCAGCCCGACGAAGACAAGACCGTCCTGGAACCATTTGAAGGGCCCGGGCGTCGTCTTCTGCGTAGGCGGAAGCCATCCTTGTGCGTCCTTGAAGACCACGATGTCGCCGCGCTCCAGTGCGAACGGTTGCGGGACCAGCAGATTAACGAAAATCCGGTCGTCAACGTCAAGGGTGTTGACCATGGATTCCGAGGGAATGAAGAAAGCACGGAACAGGAAGGTCTTGATCAGGAAGGACAAGACGATCGCGATGACCACCACGGTGCCGATTTCCCTGAGCCAGCCGAGGAACGGACTGCCTTGGGTTTTGCCGGCAGTCTCGGAGCGATCGCTTTCGCCCGATTCCAGCCGCGAATCCCGCCGTGCGGCGCGGCGCGGAGACTCCTGCTCCTCAGGCTGGGGCGTCGTCGAGCCAGTCGCGCTCCCCGGGGCCGGATCGGCATCGTCCGCTGCAAGATCCATGGCGGGAGCGGACGGTCCGTCCAGGAGCCGGGCGTCGTCGTCGTGCCGTTCCGGCTTCCCGGGAGTTGTCTCGGGCATCTATTGTCCGTTCTTCGAGGTTGTACCGGCCTGCGCAGGGCGAGGTAGTTCTGCAAATCTATCAAGCGGCCAGATAATCCGGACCGGACGCCCGATGACACGCTCCAGCGGCACCATCCCTCCGCCGGGCGCGCCCAGAAGGCTGCGCGAATCGGCCGATCGTGAACGGTGGTCACCCATGAGCCACAATCGGTCATTGGGAACGATGACGTCGAACCTCTGTTCGCTCGGCGTGTCGCCGGGATACAGATAGGGTTCCTCAAGCGGCTGACCGTTGACTGTGAGTTTGCCATCGGTGCCACAACAAGCGACGTGGTCTCCGGGAAGCCCGATGACACGCTTGACGTATGTGGTGTCGCTTCCCGTCAGGCCCAGCCAGTGGCCCGTGGCGGCCACGGCGTCGGCAAACGGTCCTTTGCCGCTGTTCAGCGGAGCGAAGGTTCCCCTGCCGTCGAAGACCACAATGTCTCCACGGCGAATAGGGTCTGCGGCGAAATCGGTCCGGGACACAAGGATGCGGTCTCCGGTGCCCAGGATCGGCTCCATGGACTCGGAGGGGATGAAGTAGACGTCGATCCACAAGGACCGAACGAGCCCGCTGATAGCCACGGCCAGGACAAGTGCGAGCAAAACAAAACGCCAGCCCTGTTTCCGGGGCTGGCGTTTTGCGTGGTCCATGATTCGTTTCCTGTTGCGTTGCGGATTTCTCCGGCGCAGGCCGGACACGAATCCAGGACCCGCTGTTGGTCGAAAGACCTACTTGCCGGTGGCGAAGTCGCGCTTTTCCTTGATCTTCGCAGCCTTGCCGCGCAGTGCGCGCATGTAGTAGAGCTTGGCGCGGCGGACGTCACCCTTGGTGACGACCTCGATCTTGTCGATGATCGGGGAGTGCACCGGGAAGGTACGCTCTACGCCGACACCGAACGAGACCTTGCGGACCGTGAAGGTTTCGCGAACGCCGTCACCCTGGCGGCCCAGAACGAAGCCCTGGAAGACCTGGACACGGGAGTTCTTGCCTTCGATGATGTTCACGTGAACCTTGATGGTGTCACCCGCGCGGAACTCGGGAACATCGTTACGCAGCGAAGCTGCATCTACGTTATCGAGGATATGCATTAATCCACTCCTGGTGAACGCCACAGGTCATCCACTTTGGGTCACGGCGGGCAAGCCCGGGGCGCAAGGCCGTCCGGAAATTACCGCCGAAGATTTTCAAGTCCGGTACCACCACTGATTGGCGGTTCCGGGTTGTCAGGCTGTTGGTGACGCTCCCCCTGTGGCAGGCGCGAACCCAGTAGACACAAGGGTTAATTCTGCCACACCCCGGGAGTTCCGGCCAATCCCGCGAATGCGGCCCGGTTGTTGTGGTCGAGCGGTGGATAAAACTGCCCGACGGCGGCGGGCTCAGGCCGGGAGGTCGCTGTCCGGACGGCGCCGCAACCGGCCGTCGACGACGTCGTACCCGAGTTCGCCGAAAGCCGTGCGGTCCGCACGTGTCAGGCGGCCGGCGTCGAACCCTGCGAGAAGGTCCGGGCGGCGCTCCGCCGTGCGGCGGAACTGTTCGTGGCGGCGCCACTGGGCGATCTTGCCGTGGTTGCCGCTCAAAAGGACGGCGGGTACGTCACGATCACGCCATGCCGAGGGTTTCGTGTAGACCGGGTACTCCAGCAAGCCGTCCGAATGGGATTCCTCCACCAACGATTCGGGATTGCCGACGACGCCCGGAAGCAATCGTCCGATGGCCTCGACCATGGCCAGGACTGCGACTTCGCCGCCGTTGAGGACGTAGTCGCCCAAACTGACCGGGCGGACCGTGAAGTGTCCTGCCGCCCATTCCATGACGCGCTCGTCGATGCCTTCATAGCGGCCGCAGGCGAAAACGAGCCGATCTTCCTCGGCGAGCTCATAGGCAAGGGCCTGGGTGAAGCGCTCCCCCGCGGGCGACGGGACGATCAGGACCGGCTTCGTCGTCGGACCGTCCGATGAGCCCTCAGCTTCGGGACTTCCGGCTTCGGCACACGCTCCAGAGGCAATGGATTCCAAGGCCTGGGCCCAGGGCTCGGGCTTCATGACCATGCCCGCACCGCCGCCATACGGAGTGTCGTCCACCGTGCGGTGCTTGTCCGTGGTGAAGGTCCTCAAGTCATGGACATTCAGCTCCAAAAGCCCATCCTGACGGGCCTTGCCTATGAGGGAAAGCTCGAGTGGCGCCAGGTACTCGGGAAAGATACTGACGACGTCGATGCGCATTTAGGCGTCATCCTTGGTTTCAGCGTCGTCCTCTTCCGTGTCGGAGCCGGAAGCGTCGGTGTTCAGTTCGAAGAGGCCCGGCGGAGGCGTGAGCAGCACATAGCCGTCCTCGACGTTGACCTCGGGCACGATCTCTTCGACGAAAGGCACCAGGATTTCCTTGCCGTCGGCGTCTTCAATGACCAGCAGGTCCTGGACGGGCATGGTGTTGAGTGCGGTCACCTTACCTACGACCTGCGAGCCGACATGGACCTCAAGGCCGACGAGCTCGTGCTCGTACCAGCCTTCGTCGTCGTCCTCTTCCAGCTCTTCCGTCTCGATGAACAGCTTCGCGCCGCGGATTTCCTCCGCCTGGTTGCGCGTGGAGATCTCTTCAAAACCGAGCAACAGGATGTCCTTGTTCCACCGGGCGCTGGTGATGGTCAAGGGACCGGCCTTTGCGGGCTCCACCACAAATTCGGTGCCCGGGACAAAACGATCGCCAGGGGCGTCAGTGAGCACCTGGACAGTGACTTCGCCGCGAATTCCGTGGGGCTTGCCGATTCGGGCAACCTGGAGCTGCATGGGGTTCCTCTGATTTCTTCGCTGGACCGGTTTAGGGACCAAGGCTGGGGGTTTGCTCGTAAAACAATCCGGCCCCTCCACCATAATCTGGTGAAGGGGCCCGATTTAAGACAAGTATTGCTGAGCGCGTTACCGGCGACGGTCGGTGTCGACGACGTCGACCCTGACCTGCTCGCCGCCCGCCAATGCCGCAATCACAGTGCGCAAAGCGCGTGCGGTGCGACCCTGGCGACCGATCACCCGTCCGAGGTCGTCCTGGTGAACACGCACCTCGAGGGATTCCCCGCGGCGGTTGTTCTTGGCACTGACCTTGACGTCCTCAGGGCTGTCAACGATCCCACGGACCAAGTGCTCGAGCGCTTCTGCCAGCAACTTACTCAGCCTCGGTGGTCTCTGCTTCAGCGTCAGCGGGAGCTTCAGTTGCTTCCGACTGCTTGGCCTTCTTGGTGATGGCTTCCGGGATGATGACGGAACCCTTCTCCGGTGCAACGAAAGCAGGCTTGGCGACCTTGGTCTTCAGCGTGCCTTCCTGGCCCGGGAGACCCTTGAACTTCTGCCAGTCACCGGTGATCTTGAGGATCGCGGCAACCTGCTCGGTCGGCTGGGCGCCGACGGACAGCCAGTACTGTGCACGCTCGGAGGCGACCTCGATGTACGAGGGCTCTTCGGTGGGGTGGTACTTGCCGATTTCTTCAATCGCACGGCCATCGCGCTTGGCGCGGGAGTCCATGACGACGATGCGGTAGTACGGTGCGCGCATCTTACCGAAGCGCTTAAGGCGAATCTTTACGGCCACTTTTGTGGTCACTCCTGTTTCTGAAACGGGGTTGAGCCCGTCGTTCTGCACCCGTGGGGCGGGCCATACTTGAGGGTTCCAAGGACAAGATGCACACACGGAGAGAGGGGCCGCGCGGATCGAGTACCTGTCCATTGTGCCAGATGGCGGACAGTATTTCGAACGCGCGGCCCGTGCGGCGGGATTACTGCAGGGTTACTGCAGGGTTACTGCTCTGCGGACCAGACGTAGAGACCGGCCCGTTCGGCCTTTTCGACGTCGCTCGCGAGCGCCGCCAACTGTTGGACGTACTGGCGGGACTGTTGGGCATCAAAGGGCATATCCTCTTGGGACGCCCAGCGTTCGGCGACATCGTCGAGGATGCTTCCCTCCCCCTCGGTCTCGTAGCTGAGAAGCTCGGACAGGGCACGCACCATGGCTTCGGGGACGCCCAGCAAGGCGTCGCTGGTGACGTCCACCAATGCGAGCTCATAGTCGGCCCCGGCTGCGTGCACGGCCGTGCCCGCCAGGTCGCCAAGTTGTTCTACTTCGAAATCGCTGATTCCCGGGATCCGTACAGCGGCGCCGGACACGTCACTGCCCTTCTCCAGGGCAGCGGCCCTCTTGAGTGCTTCATCGTGGGTGGCAACAAAGATTTCAGCAAAGCCCATGGAAAGTACTCTCATTCATTCGTGCCAACGGAGCTGCGGCGCGGCGGCCGAAAATGCGCCACGCCGCAGACTCCAGCCTAGCGGACGGCGACCCGCAGCCGGTTGCGCCACGGGTCCTCGAAGCGCAACTCCTGGCCGGTGTGGTGGGAGGCAATGCCGGCAACCTTGAGGCGGTCGGCGAGCGCGCCGACGTCGTCTCCTGACGGCACCTCGATGACAACCTCGCCGAGACCGAGCGTGTCCTTGCGTGGACCTGCGCCGCGACTGTTCCAGACATTCATGGCCATGTGGTGGTGGTAGCCGCCCGCGGAGACGAACAGGGCCTGCCCGTGCCACCCGGCGGTCTGCTCGAAGCCCAAGGTGTCGACGTAGAAATCATGGGCGGTCTGCACATCGCCCACCTGGAGGTGGACATGCCCGACGCCGGCGCCCGCCTCATGCTGGCCTGTCACCGCCGCTTCGTTCAGGTATTGCTGGAGGTAGCGCTGCGGAGGGAGCGGCAGGCTGTCCATGACGACCGAACTGCCATTCCACTCCCAGCCTTCGCGGGGCTTGTCGTAGTAGAGCTCGATGCCGTTGCCCTCAGGGTCGGTGAAGTAGAAGGCCTCGCTGACCAGGTGGTCCGCGCTGCCGACGAAGGCGTGGGGTTCGTACTGCGCGGCCGAGGCAACAGTCGCGGCGAGCGAGGATTGGTCTTCGAAGAGCAAGGCCGTGTGGAAGAGTCCAGCCTCTCCGCGACCCGGGATCTGGAGCCCGGAGGCCGGCGCGAGGTGCACCAACGGCTTGCCGAGCCTGCCGAAGTAGAGTCCGCCGTCCTGTTCGGCGACGACCTCCAGCCCCAGGGCCCGCTGGTAGTAGTCGACCATGAGCTTCATGTCCCCCACTTTGAGCATGACCGTACCCATGGTGAGTTCGGCAGGAAGGAGATCCTGGCTGGATGTGATGGTCATGTGAAACTCCCGGCTTTTTGTGGCGCCGCCCTTCGGCAACCTCTATCTATCTAAATTACTTGAAGCTTCAATTTATTCCTAATGCCCGGCGCTTCCTGAAATATGTCCCCTCAGCACGGTGCATTGCGGATTCAGCACCACCTCAAGTGACGCACGGGGATCGTTTGCGTAGAGCACGACGTCGGCACTGGCACCTTCGCTGATGCCGTCGGCACCCAGCCACTCGCGTGCGGACCAGCAGGCGGCGTCGAGGGCGGCGGCCGCCGGAATGCCCGCGCGGTGCAGTTCCAGGATTTCCTCGCCGATCCGGCCGTGCTTGATGACGCTGCCGGCGTCGGTCCCGGCGTACACCCGCACCCCGGCGTCGAATGCCTCGGCGACGCGTTCATGCCTGCGCTCCCACAATCTGGTCATGTGCGCGGCGTAAGGCGGGAACTTCGCTTCCGCCTGCTTCGCGATGTCCGGAAAAGTCGCAATGTTGATGAGCGTGGGGACGATCGGCACACCCTGTTCCAGCAGCCTGGGGATATGGTGCGGCAACAGACCGGTGGCGTGCTCGATGCAGTCGATGCCGGCGTCGAGCATGTCGTCGATAGTCCCTTCGGCGAAGCAATGAGCAGTCACCCTGGCTCCCTCCTCGTGTGCCGCGGTGACCGCGTCCTTGACGATGGCGGCCGGAAAGGACGGGCCAAGATCCCCTGCCGAGCGGTCGATCCAGTCCCCTACGATCTTGACCCAGCCGTCTCCGGACCGTGCCTGCTTGCGCACGGCCTCCACGAGATCCTCGGGCTCGACTTCTTCGGCCAGTCCGGGGATGTACCGGCGTTGCCTAGCGATGTGCCTGCCCGCGCGGATGATCCTCGGCATGTCCGTCCGGCGCTGCAGCCAGCGCGTGTCGCTTGCGGATCCTGCGTCGCGGATCAAGAGGGTCCCGGCGTTCCGGTCCGCCGTTGCCTGCAGTCGGGCAGTCTCGTCGTCCACCGCTCCGCCCCTCCCCAAACCAACATGACAGTGCGCGTCGACAAGGCCGGGCAGCACCCATCCGTCCAGGACGACGTCCGGCGCGGCAGCAGGCCGCAGAAAGGTCAGCCGTCCGTCGACCGACCAGAGGCCGCGCCGTTCCTCTTCCGGCCCGGTGAGGACGGCGCCGCTGAACTCGATGATTTCCGCCATGATTCCACCCTAGTTCCCGGGGCCGTTGCCGGCCCGGTCACATCTGTCCTCGGTCACATCTCTCCCAAGCACCCACAGCTGTGGTAGCTTCGTCTACGACCACACGGGGGCCCTTGCAAGGGCTGAGATCGGGCTGACGCAGCCTGCGACCGTTGAACCTGTCCGGGTAATGCCGGCGAAGGAAGTGAGTAATCCTTTGAGCACCAAAGAAACACAGCTGAGCCCTACCCAAAACGGATCGGCGCAAGAGGTGACACATTCCCTCAAGTCCCATTCCCTCGCGTTCCTGGAAGATGCAGAGACGGGAATCCGGGTTCCAGTGACTGAAATCGCCTTGGAACCGTCCCCAAACGGCGAGGCCAACGCGCCTTTCCAGGTGTACCGCACCGCGGGGCCCGGCAGTGACCCTGTGATTGGCCTGGAGCCGTTCCGGAGCGAGTGGATCGAAGCCCGCGGCGATACCGAGGCATACAGCGGCCGCGAACGGAACCTGCTGGACGACGGCAAGTCGGCCGTGCGCCGCGGCGCCGCCTCCGCAGAGTGGAAGGGCGCACAGCCGGTGCCCCGCCGCGCCGTCGAAGGCAAGACCGTGACACAGATGCACTATGCCAAGCAGGGCATCGTGACGCCCGAAATGCGGTTCGTGGCACTTCGCGAGAACTGCGATGTCGAACTTGTCCGCAGCGAAGTCGCCGCCGGCCGTGCCATCATTCCCAACAACATCAACCACCCCGAATCCGAACCGATGATCATCGGCAAGGCCTTCCTCGTGAAGATCAACGCCAACATCGGCAACTCGGCCGTCACCAGTTCCATCGCCGAAGAAGTGGACAAGCTGCAGTGGGCCACGCAATGGGGCGCGGACACGGTCATGGACCTGTCCACGGGCGACGACATCCACACCACCCGCGAATGGATCATCCGCAACTCGCCCGTCCCGATCGGCACCGTGCCCATCTACCAGGCCCTCGAGAAGGTCAACGGCGAAGCCAACAAGCTCACCTGGGAAATCTTCCGCGACACCGTCATTGAACAGTGCGAGCAGGGCGTGGACTACATGACCATCCACGCCGGCGTGTTGCTGCGGTACGTGCCGCTCACCGCGAACCGCGTGACGGGCATCGTTTCCCGTGGCGGCTCCATCATGGCCGGCTGGTGCCTGGCGCACCATGAGGAAAACTTCCTCTACACCCACTTCGACGAACTCTGCGAAATCTTCGCCAAGTACGACGTCGCGTTCTCGCTCGGCGACGGCTTGCGCCCGGGAGCGACGGCGGACGCCAACGACGCCGCACAGTTCGCCGAGCTCGACACGCTCGCGGAGCTCACGAAGCGGGCGTGGAAGTACGACGTGCAGGTCATGGTGGAGGGCCCCGGGCACATCCCGTTCCACCTCGTCCGCGAGAACGTCGAGCGGCAGCAGGAACTGTGCGACGGCGCACCGTTCTACACCTTGGGCCCCCTCGTCACCGACGTTGCTCCGGGCTACGACCACATCACCTCGGCCATCGGCGCCACGGAGATCGCACGCTACGGAACCGCGATGCTCTGCTACGTCACCCCGAAGGAACACCTGGGCCTGCCAAACAAGGACGACGTCAAGACCGGCGTGATCACGTACAAAATCGCCGCCCACGCCGCGGACCTTGCCAAGGGACACCCCGGCGCCCACGAACGCGACGATGCCCTGTCCAAGGCCCGCTTCGAGTTCCGCTGGCGTGACCAGTTCGCACTGTCGTTGGATCCGGTCACGGCCGAAGCGTTCCACGATGAGACGCTCCCGGCAGAACCAGCCAAGACGGCGCATTTCTGCTCTATGTGCGGACCGAAATTCTGCTCCATGCGGATCAGCCAGGACATCCGCGACGAATACGGCTCCGCGGATTCCCAAGCGGCCATCGCCGAAATGTACAGCGGGATGCGCGAAAAGAGCGAGGAGTTCCTCGCATCCGGGGGCAAGGTCTACCTGCCCGAGCTCGAGGTTCCCGCACGAAAACGTGAGGCGAAGTCAGGAAGCCTGAACTAATCAGGAAGCCTGGACTGATCCGGCACGGCTGACATCCGCAATGAAGGACCGGATCATCCGGTCTCCTTCAACTGAGTCATGAGGCCGGTGTCCTCCAGCCGCAACGCGGTGGAGGGCACCGGTTTCCTGCAAATAGCCCGCGATTTCTTCGTACAGGGGTTCCCAACCACCGGTCAGGACAAGCGTGGGGACTCCCGGCACAATATGCAGGGGTGCTTCCCATGGCGGAGCCTGGAGCCGCAGGCGTCGAGCGGTGCGCCGGGCCTCCGGGGTACTGAGGACGGCCGCCTCGGAAGAAAACGCCCTGCGGACGAATTCGCGTTGGTAATCGTCATCGCTGAGTTCGTGGCGGATCCGGAACAACGGCTCCATGAGTGCCCGGTAAGCCGCGGTGGCGGGCAACTCGGCCGTCAATGAAAGACAAGCCGGTTCCACCAACACGAGGGACCGGACCAGGTCCGGCCGCTCCACCGCGGCCAACATCGCGGAAATCGCGCCCTGGGAGTGCGCTACGACATGGCCTCCCCGTGCGGGGCCGGAAGCTGACGCGGCCTCCCGTCCCCCGAGGCACTCCAGGATAATGTCCACATCGGCCGCAACATCGGATTCCAAAGGCTCGGCCTGCGCATCAAAGCCGTGGCGTTTCAGGAACAGTGCATCGTACGCCAGCCCCATGCCGTGCTGTTTCGGCCAAGCGGCAGCGCCGAATGTGCCTGCTCCGTGGACAAACACAACGCGCTGCTTTTGCATTCCCCCAGCCTATGGCACGGGGCTGACAACCCAACTAATCCCCACCGCCACCCTCGCCTCGCAAGCTCGGCCAGGGAACCCCGGCGGCGTGGGCCCCGGCAGTTAATGCCGTTCTGAGCCATCAAAACGACATCTACTGCTTGCCAGTTGGGTGGGACGGCTACTTGCCGCCGAGGAACTTGTCGAAGCCCTTGGGCAGGTTCAGCTGCGAGGGATCGAAGTCGCCGCCGGCCTGGCCGAATGCCGCGCCGGTGGGAACGGCTTTCGCCCGCTTGTTCTCGGCGTCGCGCAGTTCCTGGGCCGCCTTGGCGGGGTTTCCGGAACGGGGCTTCTTCTTGGGCGCGTTTTTGCCCGCCTTGCGGGAACCGCCGCCGAGGCCGGGCATGCCAGGCATCCCGGGCATGCCGCCGCCCTGGGCCAGCTTCTTCATCATCTTCTGGGCTTGCGCGAAACGCTCCAGGAGGCCGTTGACCTCGGAGACGTGGACACCGGAACCACGGGCGATGCGGGCGCGACGGGAACCGTTGATGATCTTCGGAGCCAAACGCTCGTGCGGGGTCATGGAGCGGACAATCGCCTCCACGCGATCGATTTCGCGCTCGTCGAACTGCTCCAGCTGCTGGCGGATGTTCTGCGCACCCGGCATCATCATGAGCATCTTCTTCATGGAGCCCATGTTGCGGATCTGCTGCATCTGGGCGAGGAAGTCGTCCAGGGTGAAGTCTTCCTGGTCGGCGAACTTCTTCGCCATCCGGGCCGCTTCATCCTTGTCCCAGTTCTTCTCGGCCTGCTCGATCAGGGTGAGAACGTCACCCATATCGAGGATGCGGGAAGCCATGCGGTCCGGGTGGAACAGTTCGAAGTCGTCGAGGCCTTCGCCGGTGGACGCGAACATGACCGGTTTTCCAGTCACAGACGCGACCGAGAGGGCGGCACCACCGCGGGCGTCGCCGTCGAGCTTTGACAGCACGACACCCGTGAAGTTGACGCCTTCATCGAAGGCAACAGCCGTGTTGACGGCGTCCTGGCCGATCATGGAGTCGATCACGAACAGCACTTCGTTCGGGATGATCGCCTGGCGGATGCGTCGCGCCTGGTCCATCATTTCGGCGTCGACGCCGAGGCGTCCCGCGGTGTCCACGATCACGACGTCGTGCAGCTTCTGGCGGGCTTCGTCGACGCCGGAGCGTGCGACGGCGACCGGGTCGCCGGTGGGAACATCCAGATCCGAGGTGGTGCCCGGGTGCGGCGCGAACACGGGAACACCGGCGCGTTCGCCGACAATCTGGAGCTGCGTCACGGCGTTGGGACGCTGGAGGTCGGCGGCAACCAGCACGGGGCTGTGGCCTTGGGCCTTGAGCCACTTGGCAAGCTTGCCCGCAAGGGTGGTCTTACCCGCACCCTGCAAGCCGGCGAGCATGATGATGGTGGGGCCGGTCTTCGCCAAGCGGATACGACGGGTCTCGCCGCCGAGGATCTCCTGGAGCTCCTCGTTGACGATCTTCACGATCTGCTGGCTCGGGTTCAGGGCTGCGGAAACCTCGGCGCCCAGGGCACGTTCGCGGACGCGGCCGGTGAACTCGCGGACCACGGGAACGGCAACGTCGGCGTCCAAAAGGGCGCGCCGGATCTCCCGGACGGTGGCATCGACGTCGGCCTCGGTGAGGCGGCCCTTGCCACGGAGATTCTTGAAGGTTGCTGTCAACCGGTCAGAGAGTGAATTGAACACGCGCCGTGCACTTCTTTCAATGGTCTACGAATGGCGGCCGTTCCGACGCACCAATATCTTGACGATTCCTGCCCCAAACAAATCTGACTCAACTGAGGGACTCGACTATCTAGGGTACCAAGACGCGCCTGCAAGATGGCATGCTGGCACAGTGACCAGCAAAACAAGAGTAAATACGTTGCTCATCCTAGGCGCCTCCGGAGATCTGACGGGCCGATTGCTGTTGCCGGGCCTTGCCAGGCTCGTGGCGAATGGCCTCGCAGACGGCCTGAAGCTTGTCGGAGCCGGCTCCGACCCGTGGACGCCGCAGCAGTGGACCAAACGTGTGGGTGGTGCCTTCGAGGATGCCGCCAACGGTGCAGGTGCCGCGGGCAGGAAAGCAATCGCGGCCCTGGAGAAAAGTACCGAATACCATCAATTGGACGTCACGGCGGATGGCCAGCTCGCGACGCTCCTGGCCGGGCTCGAAGCACCAATCGCCGTCTATTTCGCTTTGCCCCCGCACATCAGCCAGAAGGCCTGCGAGGTCCTCACCGCCCAGCAGCTTCCCCCCGGAACAAGCCTGGTGATGGAGAAACCCTTCGGATCCGGTTCCGAATCCGCCCGGGAACTCAACAAGACCCTCGCCGCTTTGGTCCCGGAAGACCACATCCACCGCGTGGACCACTTCCTTGGCAAGGCCACCGTGTTCAACATCCTGGGCCTGCGCTTCGCCAACAGCTTCCTGGAGCCGGTGTGGAACCGGGATCACATCGAGAAGGTGGAGATCATCTTCGACGAAGACCTCGCACTCGAGGGGCGTGCGCGCTACTACGACGGAGCCGGCGCCCTCAAGGACATGATCCAGAGCCATTTGCTCCACATCATGGCGCTGCTGGCCATCGATGCCCCCTCCAGCATCGGCGAGCGCGATCTCCGCGACGCGATTTCCACGGTGCTGCGTGCGAGCAGCATCACCGCACCCTACAAGAAGTCCACCCGACGTGCGCGGTACACGGCCGGCCGGATCGGCGACCGGGACGTGCCGGACTATGTCGCGGAAGCGGGCGTGGACCCGGCCCGGGAAACGGAGACACTCGCAGAAGTCGAAGTGGGAATCGACACGTGGCGCTGGAAAGGCGTCCCCTTCATCCTGCGCTCGGGAAAGGCGCTCGGTGCCGCGCGGAAAGAGGCCATCGTCACCTTCCGGCCCGTTCCACACCTGCCGTCCGGATTCGAGGGCGTGGACTCCCCCAACCAGCTGCGCATCGGGTTCGGTCCTGACACTCTGCAGCTCGACGTCGACGTCAACGGTCCCGGAAACATCTTCACGCTCAATCGCGTGACGCTGAACGCGGAATTGAATGCTTCCGATCTGCTGCCTTACGGAGAAGTATTGGAGGGCATCATTACCGGCGATCCCCTGCTCTCAGTCCGCGGCGACACCGCAGTCGACTGCTGGCGGATCATCGAGCCCGTGATCAAGGCCTGGGCCAAGGATTCCGTGCCGCTCGAAAAGTACGACGCCGGCGGCCCCGGTCCCGCGGACTGGCCCACCGCCGTCGGGGGCTAGCCAGCCGGCCGCACTCCTTCGGAAGCTCACACGCAAGAGGGGCCGGGTACCTTCCAGGTTCCCGGCCCCTCCTTTGCGTTGGTGCCTTAGATGGCTGCTGCGCCTCGCTCGCCCGTGCGCACACGAACGGCTTCGTAGACCTCTACGGTCCAGACTTTGCCGTCACCGGCACGGCCGGTGTTGGAGGAAGCAATCAGGACATCGAGGATGTCGTCTGCCTGCTCATCCGTGGCCAGGACCTCCACGCGGATCTTGGGAAGCAGATCCACGTTGTACTCGGCCCCGCGGTACACCTCGGTGTAACCGCGCTGCCGGCCGTAGCCGCTGGCCGCGCTGACCGTCAGTCCCTGTACCCCGTATGCTTCGAGCCCCTCGCGGATGGCGTCGAGCTTCTCCGGGCGGACGATCGCCGTGATGAGTTTCATGCCTGGACACTCTCCTTGCCTGATACGGATGCTTCTTCAGCTACTTCGGACGATACCTTGCCGGTGATGAGGTCGTGAAGGGGCTGGAAGCTTCCGCCGTGGCCGCCGACGCCGAACTCGTATGCCGTTTCGGCGTGCAGGCTGAGGTCTGCACCGGCGATCTCCTGGCGTTCGGAGATGCGGAAGCCCATGAGCTTGTGGATCGGGTAGGCGATGATGAATGTCATGACGCCGGTGAAGACGATCGAGCAGAGCGCCGCCAGGGACTGTGCGACCAGCTGGGTCGTACCGCCGCCGTAGAACAGGCCTGCGGGACCCTGGGTCGGAGTGGCGAGGAAGCCGATGGCCACGGTGCCGATGATGCCGGACACGAGGTGGACGCCGACGACATCGAGCGAATCGTCGTAGCCAAGCTTGAACTTGAGGCCAACCGCGAGGGCCGAGGCAACGCCGGCAGCAACACCGAGGGCGATGGCGCCGAGCGGGGAAACGTTCGCACAAGCCGGCGTGATGGCAACCAGGCCGGCGACGACGCCCGATGCCGCACCAAGCGAGGTGGGGTGGCCGTCGCGGATGCGCTCAACGATAAGCCAGCCGAGCATGGCGGCTGCCGGCGCGACGAGAGTGTTGATCCAGATCAGGCCAGCCTGCTGCACGTTGGCCGCAGCACCCGCGTTGAAGCCGAACCAGCCGAACCAGAGGATGGCTGCGCCGAGCATGACCAGGGGCACGTTGTGCGGGCGGTGGTTCGGGTCCTTGCCGAAGCCTTTGCGGTTGCCGATGATCAGGACGAGAATGAGGCCGGCTACACCGGCGTTGATGTGCACCACGGTGCCACCGGCGAAGTCGATGACGGGAGCGAAGGTTTGGCCGAACCAGCCGGTTGCCGAGAAGAGGCCCCCACCCCAGACCATGTAGGCCAAGGGCGCGTAGACGAGGGTGGCCCAGATCGGGGTGAACAACGTCCATGCCGAGAACTTGGCGCGGTCCGCGATGGCACCGGAGATGAGCGCGACAGTGATGATCGCGAAGGTTGCGGCGTATCCGACGTGGAGGAGGTCTGCCGGATCCGTGAAGTTGTGCAAGCCGAAGTGGCTGAACGGGTTCGCGAAGAGCTCGAAGAAGTTGTCCGTGTTGCTCGTGGACATCGATGCGCCCCACAAGACCCAGACGATGGTCACTGTGCCGATGGCGATGAAGCTCATCATCATCATGTTCAAGGCGGCCTTGGCACGGGTCATGCCGCCATAGAAGAATGCCAGGCCCGGGGTCATGAACAGCACGAATGCTGATGCGACCAGGAGCCAAACGAGACCGGCGGTGAAGTCCATGTCTACGTCCTCTCTGCTTTTAGATGCGGGCTGAGCCGCCTGTCCCAACGCATTTGCGTTCTATGTAAGAGTTTTGCGGGGCAGTGTTTCACCTGCGAAGGTTTTAGATTGCGGGGCTGTTACAAGAACTTCTCGAACGTAAATGGTGCATATCGCCCTTGTTACGGATATGTTTCGTCAGTTCCACTTTCCCCGCGTTCCCACTACCCAGAGGACCCCGACACCATGACCGCAAGCCCCGAATCCCCCGCCAATCAAGGGGCGAGGGCCGCGAAGGCCGCAATGCCGCGGGACATCAAGGTGATGTTGGCGGCGGCGTTCCTGATTGCACTGGGTTTTGGCCTCGTGGCGCCCGTGCTCCCGCAGTTCGCCACGACTTTCGACGTCGGAGCAACGGCAGCCGCGGTGATCGTGAGTATTTTCGCCTTCATGCGCCTGGTGTTCGCACCGGCCGGGGGTGCCCTGATGGGCCGCTTCGGCGAGCGTCCCGTGTACATCGCAGGGTTGCTGATTGTGGCGGCGTCGACGGCGGCCTGCGCGTTCGCCCAGAACTATTGGCAGCTGCTGGTCTTCCGGGGCCTTGGCGGAGCCGGTTCCGTGATGTTCACCGTTGCAGCGATGGGCCTGTTAATCAGGCTCGCCCCTCCGGAAAGCCGTGGACGGGTGTCCGGCGCGTACGCCTCCGCCTTCCTGATCGGCAGCGTCCTGGGGCCCGTGGTTGGCGGGCTGCTGGCCGGGTTCGGCCTGCGCGTCCCGTTCCTCGCCTACGCGGCAGCCCTGGTCCTGGCGGCCTTGGTTGTACGCACGCAGCTCACGGGAAGTTCAAAGGCAGCGAAGCAAGGTGGCGCGGCGGGCGCGGCAATGCGCATGAAGGAGGCCCTGGGCGATTCTGCCTACAGGGCCGCCCTCTTCTCCAGTTTCAGCAATGGCTGGGCGACCTTCGGCGTGCGCATGGCCACTGTGCCATTGTTTGCGGTGGTTGTCCTGGCCGGAGGACCGGCCTCGGCGGGTTGGGCGCTGGCCGTATTTGCAGGCGGAAACGCGCTGGCGCTGACCTTCTCCGGCCGCATGGCTGACCGTTTCGGCCGCAAGCCCATGATGCTGCTGGGCTTGGTCGTCACCGGCCTGGCCACCGCCACCATCGGCTTGACGGGCAATCTTCCCGCGTTTTTCGCGGCGTCTGCCGCGGCCGGCTTCGGCTCCGGCTTGCTGAACCCGGCCCAGCAGGCTGCCGTCGGGGACATCATCGGTCGTGGCCGCTCCGGCGGCAAGGTGCTGGCGGTTTTCCAGATGGCCTCCGACGCCGGAGCCATCGTGGGCCCAGTCCTGGTCGGCCTCCTGGCCGATGGACTTGGCTACGGCTGGGCATTCGGCGCAACCGGCGGCATCCTCGTGCTCGCCGCCGTCGGCTGGTCCGCGGCACGCGAGCCAATGCAGCGCGGCGCGGAAAGCGTCGACTCCCCCAACTGAGTCGCAGTTAATGTCGCTTTCAGGGCTGAAAACGACATTAACTGCGAGTCAGTTGGGCAAGATGCGGCTAATTCAGCAGGGCGTCGACGAACGCTTCGGCCTCGAACGGCGCGAGGTCGTCCGGGCCTTCGCCGAGGCCAACGAGCTTGACCGGCACGCCGAGGGCCTTTTGGATCGCGACGACGATCCCGCCCTTCGCGGTGCCGTCGAGCTTAGTGAGCACGATTCCCGTGATGTTGACTACTTCGGAGAAGACCTTGGCCTGGTTCAGGCCGTTCTGGCCGGTGGTCGCGTCCAGTACCAGCAGGACTTCGTCCACTTCGGCCAGTTTCTCGATGACGCGCTTGACCTTGCTGAGCTCGTCCATGAGGCCGACCTTGTTCTGCAGGCGGCCGGCGGTGTCGATCATGACGACATCCACTTCCTGCTCAATGCCGGCCTTGACGGCTTCATAGGCGACAGAAGCCGGGTCCGCGCCGTCGACGTGCGACCTGACGGTTGCGACGCCGACACGCTGGCCCCACGTGGCGAGCTGCTCCGCAGCCGCTGCCCGGAAGGTGTCGGCTGCGCCCAGCAGGACGTCCTTGTCTTCGGCGACGAGAACGCGCGCCAGCTTGCCGACGGTGGTGGTCTTGCCGACCCCGTTGACCCCGACGACGATCATGATGGCCGGGTGGGCTCCCTTGCGTTCCACGTTCAGGCTGCGGTCCATCGTGGGGTCCACGAGCTTGATGAGTTCCTCGCGCAGGAGTGCCTTGACGTCCTCTAGACTGCGGGTGCCTTGCACTTTTACCCGTGCACGCAAAGCATCGACCAGCTGCATAGTGGGCTCGGTGCCGAGGTCGGCAAGGAGCAGCGTTTCTTCGACTTCGTCCCAGACGTTTTCGTCGATCTTGTCGCTCGAAAGCAGGGCCAGGAGTCCCTTGCCGAGAATGCTGTTGGATTTGACCAGTCGCGCCCGAAGCCGGTTAAGGCGGCCCTCGACAGGCGCGGGGGTCTCCACCTGGATAAGTTCCAGTCCCGCGGCGTCGTCCGGAACGTCGGTCTCCGGTACAGCAAGCTCGGCGGGTTCGACGACGGGTCCGGGCGCCGTGCGATCCGGCGCGGTCCCGGGGGCGTCGTCGACGATCGTTCCGCCGCCTGCCGGCGCCTTGTCAGCGGGGTCGTTGGCGTCGCGCGTTCCAGCATAAGTCGAGGAAGACTTCCGCGCCTTGAGCAGGACAGGAATCAGCCCTCCGACCACCACGATGGCAGCGACAATGGACAAAATAATGGGGAGGAGATCGTTCACTCCCCTAGCTTCTCACAAAGCTAGACCTCGGCACCGAGCCTCTGGCTGATGACGGTGGACACGCCGTCGCCCCGCATTGTCACTCCGTAGAGGGCGTCCGCGACTTCCATGGTCCGCTTCTGGTGCGTAATGACAATCAGCTGGCTGGACTCGCGCAGCTCTTCGAAAATCGTGATGAGCCTGCCCAGGTTCGTATCGTCCAACGCGGCTTCCACTTCATCCATGACGTAGAACGGCGAAGGCCGCGCCTTGAAAATCGCCACGAGCAACGCGACAGCCGTCAGCGACCGTTCGCCACCGGAAAGCAAGGACAACCGCTTGATCTTCTTGCCGGCAGGCCTTGCCTCCACCTCAATGCCGGTGGTCAGCATGTCATCGGGGTCCGTCAGCACCAATTTGCCTTCCCCACCGGGGAAGAGCCGCGCAAAGACGTGGTCGAACTGCTTGGAGGTATCGGCGAAGGCCTCGGCAAAGACCTGCTGGACGCGGTTGTCCACTTCCTTGATAATGTCCAAAAGGTCTTTGCGACTGGATTTGAGGTCTTCCAGCTGCGTGCTCAGGAATTGGTGGCGTTCTTCAAGTGCGGCAAATTCCTCCAGCGCCAAGGGGTTCACTTTGCCAAGGGCGGCGAGGTCCCGTTCGGCCTTGCGGAGCCGTTTCTCCTGCTCGGCCCGGACAAAGGGAACACCCTCGAGAATGGTGTTTCCGTCCTCGTCCACCGGTGCACGAAGTTCGGCCCACTTGTCCACGGTAGCGGCAGGCACGGGAACGGGCTGCTCCGGACCGAAGTCAGCCACGAGTTGTTCCGCGGACAGGCCGAGCTCCTCGATGGCGCGGGTCTCCAACGCTTCGATCCTGAGCCTTTGCTGGGCTCGCGCGAGTTCGTCGCGGTGGACGGAATCCGTCAGTCCCGCCAGCTCCTGGGCCAATGTCTCGTTACTGCTCCGGATATCGCCGAGTTCCTTTTCGCGCTGCTCCCGGACGGCCTCGGCGAGGTCGCGGGCGCGGGCGGCCAGGTCCACTGACACGTCAACGAAACGCACAGCCTGTTCGACGGCGGAAGCGACGGCGGAGGCCCGCCCGGCTTGGGCTTTGCGCCGCATGGCCCGGCGCGCAGCTTCCTCGCGTGCCCGCCGTTCGCTCGCGGCGGCCCGTTCCAGGGATGCGGCCCGGTTAGCGGTTGCGGCGAGCTGTTCCTCGGCACTCCGCAAGCCCAGCCTGACCTCCATCTCACGGGACCGGGCTTCGCTGGCAGCCCTGGCCAAGGCATCGCGGTGCTCCGTGGAAGGCTCTTCCTCCTGGGGGGCTTCTTCTGCCGCGGCCAGCCGTTCCGCGGCAAGCTCAAGGGATTCCTCTGCCACGGCGATGTTCAGTTCGGCCTTGGCCAGGGACTCCGCCATTCGATCGCGTTCCGCGACGGCGCTGCGCAACTGGGAATTCAGGTGGCCAAGCCGTTCCGCGACGGCAGCCAGGCGGGCATCCGAGTCGTGGAGTTCGTCCAGCGCCGCGTTCGCCCGTTCCTGGGCATCGGCCCGGCGTGCTTCGGCTCCAGCCAGGGCGAACTTTCCCCGCTCGAGACGAGTGGTGAGCTCCAGGAGCCGGGTGTCGGCGTCGTCCACTGCGGCTTGGACTTCAAGGAGCGACGGTGCCGTGGCCGATCCGCCGTCCACCGTCAGGGCCCTGAAGACGTCGCCTTCGCGGGTCACCGCAGTGAGCGTCGGGTTGCCGGCAATGAGGCTTGCCGCCGCGTGCAAGTCGTCGACGACGGCGGTGGACGCCAGGAGTGTCCTTGCGCCACCCGCTTCGCGGGCGTCAGTCGCCACCAACTCGGCAGCCCAGCGCGCACCGTCAGGCAGCGTCGGCAACTCCTGCAGGCCAAGCTCCGGACCCGCTGCGGGTACCGCGCCCGCCACCAAAAGTGAGGCGCGTCCGGCGTCGGCGTCCTTCAACAGCTGCATCGCGGCAACGGCCCCGGCACTGTCCGCCACCACGACGGCGTCGGAAGCACTGCCAAGTGCCGCGGCCACGGCCGTCTCATACCCGGGCTCCACCGTCAGGAGGGAAGCAAGCGAACCCAGGACTCCGGGGTGGTCCGAGGACAGAAGCCGCGACGAGCCATCCTTGCGGTTGAGTCCAAGCTGCAAAGCATCGCGGCGGGCGGTGAGCGCATCGCGTTCGCGGACTTCATCGCGTTCGGCAGCTTTCAACGCGTCGATCTCGGCGTTGATCTCGTCAAGAAGGGCGCTGGCGTCCTCGTATTCGGCGTCGAGGCTTTCCTCGCCGTCTTCGACGCCGGCCACTTGTGACTCGAGGGCCGTAAACTCACTTTGCGCGTGTCGGCGGCGTTCGTCACCGGCTGCCAGCGAGTCCCTGAGCCTGCCCCGCTCAGCCTCGGCTGCCTCGGCCCGGGAGCGTGCGGCAGCCAATTGACCTACGAGTTTCGCGAGGCCTTCACGGCGATCGGCGGCTGCCCGCAACACGGCCGTCAGGCGTTTGTCCTCGGCCGCGGCCAGGTTCTCGGCTTCCTGTTTGGCTGCCGTGGACTCGAGGAGCACGGCTTGCTTGGCCAGGATGTCGTGCTCCAGCTCCGACTGTTCCTGCCGGACCCGGGCGGCCTGCCGGTCCAGGTGGTCCGGGTCGCGGCCTGAATCCGGGGCAGCATCGGAGGCACCAAGGAGGCGGCGACGCTCGGTCGCGAGGGATCCCAGGGCGCGAAGCCGGTCCCTGGTTGCTGACAGCTGGTACCAATTGTCCCTGGCGGCGTTGAGCCTGGGTGTGGCCTCGGCCGCGAGTTGCTCAAGACGGATCTGGCGTTGGCGGCCTGCGCCGAGCTCCGCTTCGACCACCTCGCGGCGCTCTTTCAACGCGGCTTCATCGGCGACGTCCTTTTCCAACGCCCGGGTGAGCTGGAGGAGATCATCGGCCAACAGCCTGGACTTGGCGTCACGAACGTCGAACTGCACCGTCTGGGCGCGGCGGGCGACTTCGGCCTGTTTACCCAGCGGTGTGAGTTGACGACGGATTTCCGCCGTGAGGTCACCAAGGCGTTGCAGGTTCGCCTGCATGGCTTCCAGCTTGCGGACAGTCTTTTCCTTGCGACGCCGGTGCTTGAGGATGCCTGCGGCTTCTTCAATGAATCCCCTGCGGTCCTCGGGGGTGGCCTGCAGGACACGGTCCAGCTGTCCCTGCCCCACAATCACGTGCATTTCCCGGCCCAGGCCCGAATCCGAGAGCAATTCCTGAATGTCGAGGAGGCGGCATGGCGAGCCGTTGATGGCATACTCGGATCCGCCGGTCCGAAACAGCGTGCGGGAAATGGTGACTTCGCTGTATTCGATCGGCAGGGCGCCGTCGGCGTTGTCGATCGTCAGGGCAACGTGCGCGCGGCCCAGAGGGGGCCGCCCCGATGTGCCGGCGAAGATGACGTCTTCCATTTTGCCGCCGCGCAGGGTCTTGGCACCTTGTTCGCCCATGACCCAGGCCAACGCGTCAACCACATTGGACTTGCCCGAACCGTTGGGGCCGACAACGGCGGTGACGCCCGGCTCGAAGTCGAACGTCGTGGCCGACGCGAACGACTTGAATCCCCGGACAGTCAAACTTTTCAGATGCAAGGTGTTTCGGATCTCCTGAGTGGCTGATTTCCCGTTCTCAATCTACTGCCCGACGGCGGAAATCCCCGGATTTGCGGGGCATACCCGCGAATCCGTGCTACCAGCGGCCGTTGCGCGGCTTCGGCTGGCAGATGGGGCAAGTGTACGAGGAGCGGTTCATGAATTGCTCGCGTTTGATCACACTCGGAAGTCCAACAGCGGAACAACGCCTGCACGGCTCGCCCGCCCGGCCATAGGCATCCAAGGACCGGGCGAAGTATCCCGAAGCTCCGTTGACATTGACGTAAAGCGAATCGAAGCTCGTCCCACCGGCCGCGAGGGCGTCGCTCATGACTTCCTTCGCGGCGTCGACGAGCCTCACGGCATCGGCCCGCTTGAGGGTGTCTGTCGGCTTGGCATAGTGGAGTTTGGCCCGCCAGAGGGCTTCATCGGCGTAGATGTTGCCTATCCCGGAGATGACGCCCTGATCCAACAGGGCACGCTTGAGCCCTGTCTTCCGGGCTTTGACCTTGCGGTAGAACTCGTCAAAAGAAAAGTGCGGATCCAGCGGATCGCGGGCGATATGCGAGGCTTCTTCGGCAATTTCCGGAAGGGGCGTCTCGCCCTGGCCGCCGGGACCGCCGTCGGACGTCGGTACAAGGGACGTGACAAACAGTCCGCCGAAGATCCGTTGGTCCACAAACCGCAACTCCTCGGGCATGCCGTCGGAACTGCTGAGGCGGAGACGGACTTTGAGGTGCTTCTCATCGGGAACCCCGGGGTCCTGCATGAGGAGCTGTCCGCTCATGCCAAGGTGCGCCATCAGCGCGACGCCGGGCATCGCCTCGGCGGTACCGCCAGTGCTGCGGGTTTCCTCGGTCCGCAAGGGCATCCACAGGAACTTACCCCGGCGGACGACATCCAAAACGGTGGAGTGCTCAAGGTTGCCGATAAAGTCTTCCGTGCCCAACGCGTGGCGGCGGATGGAACGGGCGTCCAGGACCTCCACGGAGGTAATGGTCCGGCCACGCACCCAACGTGCCAGGCCGCGGCGGACCACTTCGACTTCGGGCAGTTCCGGCATGTGGAATCAGGCGCTGTGCGCAGGATCAGCCGGAGAGTCGGCCTTGCTGTTCAGCGTGACCTTGCTGTTAAGGATGCGCCACGCATCCGCGGCGGCTTCCTGCTCGGCTTCCTTTTTGGAGTGACCCGTGCCTTTGCCGTAGGCGGTGCCGCCGATCTGGAGCACTGCCTCAAAGCTGCGCGCGTGGTCCGGTCCTGAGCCTTCGACGGCATAGTAGATGGACCCGAGCTGCCGGCTCGCGGCAAGCTCCTGCATGCTGGTCTTCCAGTCGGTGCCGGCCCCAAGGGCTGCGGCGTCCTTCAGCAAGGGACCAACGAGCCGCATGACGAGTTGCCGCGCGGTCTCAATGTCATTGGAAAGATAGGTGGCGCCAATAAGCGCTTCCATGGTGTCCGCAAGAATCGAAGACTTGTTCTTACCGTCGGTGAGCCTTTCGCCCTGCCCGAGGTAGATGAACTCGCCGATGCCGAGATCCCGGCCGATACCCGCCAGTGCGCGGGTGCTGACGACGGCGGAGCGTCGCTTCGCGAGTTCGCCTTCCGGCAGTGCCGGGTTGTCGCGGTAGAGCGAATCGGTCACGGAGAAGCCCAGGATGGAGTCGCCCAGGAATTCGAGGCGCTCATTGGTGGGAATCCCGCCATTTTCATACGCGTATGAACGATGTGTCAGAGCAAGACGAAGCGTCTCGGCGTCAATGGAGACACCGAGACGCTTCAGAAGCTCTTCAGTTGAAGACATCCTTGTCAGCCTTGTGGCGGATTTAGACGTCTGCGACCTTGCGGCCCTTGTATTCAAGGAACAGCGCAGTCCCGGCAGAGTCGGTTACGACCTTTGCCTGGTGCGGCAGGCTGTAAACAACCTGTCCGTTTTCGATGGTCTTGACCAAGTTGGGGGCAGTTGCCTTCCACTGGGCACGGCGGGCGCGTGTATTTGCGCGAGACATTTTCCGCTTGGGAACAGCCACGGCTATCTCATTTCTCTTTTAGTCAACACTTACTAATCAGTTTGCCGGTCGGTCTTAGCCAGTTCAGCTAGGGCAGCCCAGCGAGGATCCAGATCCTCGTGGTGGTGCCCCGGCTCGTCTTCCAGACGCACTCCGCAGATTGAGCAAAGGCCCTGGCAGTCTTCCCGGCACACCGGCTGGAACGGCAGCATGGTTACAACCGCGTCCCGCAACACCGGTTCAAGATCGATTAGATCGTGCTCGACTCGACGTTGCTCTTCATCGTCTTCTTCGTCCGAAAGCTCGACGCCCTCATAGAAGAAAAGTTCTTGCACATTGACCTCAAGGTCATACGCAAGGGGATCCAGGCATCGTCCGCATTCGCCCTTGACTTCAGCGAATACGGTTCCAGATACCAGAATTCCTTCGTGTACGGCCTCAAGCCTCAGGTCGAGCTCGATATCCGAGCCTTCCTGAACGCCAATGAGTGCCACGCCAAGGTCACTTGGCGCGGGTACATGTTCCGTGAGCGTCCGCATGCTTCCTGGACTACGTCCGAGGTCCTTGACGTCCAGCGTCAAAGGCGAACTTGCATCTCGCTTAATGAGAACTCCTGTAGAACATATGACCGACGTACCATCTTAGCCTGAACGCGCGAGCGGACTCAAACCGGGCCAATTACAACGCGTTCTGCCCGAGGTACCGATCCAGCTTACCCGTTGCGGGGCTACTCCGCTGCCGACCCGCCAGCGAGGAGCCTCTTGAGCACCGATTTAGGCACGAAATCGGAGACATCTCCGCCCAGGAGGGAGATTTCCTTGATGAGCGTGGAGGACAAATGCAGGTAGTGGGCCTCCGCCGGAAGAAAGACAGTCTCGACACCGGACAATTGGCGGTTCATGGTGGCCATGGGAAGTTCGTAGTCAAAATCCGAGGATGAGCGCAGGCCCTTCACGATGGCCGAAATTCCCCGGTGCCTGCAGTATTCGGCCAGCAGTCCCTCGCCCATGGGCTCCACAATGATGCCCCGCAAGGAAGCAAGGGTCTGCCGGGCCATTTCCATGCGTTCTTCCAGGCTGAAGCGGTACTTCTTCGCGTAATTGGTGGACACCGCGACGACGACTTCATCGAACAAGCCGGCGGCCCTTGCGATGACTTCCAGATGTCCGTTGTGGATGGGGTCGAAGGAGCCAGGGCACACTGCGCGTCTCATGGTTCGAACCTACCGCATCCGGGGCCGCGGGCACTATGGCGATACCATGGCTGAAACGGCGGGCCGGACGAGCCGGAAGCCAGCACCCAGGAAGGCAGCCCCACAGTGACGAGCCCGGCCTCTCTCAGCCAGAACACGTCTGTCGCCCCTTGGCAACGGGCCGCCAGCGGAGCCAACCTGCTTTCGGCCGACGGCAGCCTCGGAGTGACCATCTTCGAAGAGATGACCACCCTGGCAATATCCACCGGTGCCATCAACCTGGGCCAAGGATTCCCGGACGAGGACGGCCCGGCGGAAATCAAGGCAGCAGCGCAGGCAGCCATCACGGCCGGAGCCAACCAGTACGCGCCTGGCAAAGGCATCCCCGAACTTCGCGAGGCCATCGCCGCACACCAGGAACGCTTCTACGGACTGACCCCGGACCCGCAGACCGAGGTCATTGTGACTACCGGGGCCACCGAAGCCATCGCAGCCTCATTGCTCGCATTCATCGAACCCGGCGACGAGGTGCTGACCTTCGAGCCCTTCTACGACTCTTATGGCGCCATCATCGGACTCGCCGGGGCCAAGCACGTGACCGCTCCCCTGCTGGCGCCGGACTTCCTTCCGGACGTGGATGCCATGGAATCGGCATTCAGTGAGCGCACGAAGGTTGTGCTCCTCAACAACCCGCACAATCCCACGGGCGCGGTCTTCCCTCGCGAGGTGCTGGAACGCGTCGTCGAGCTCGCCCGGAAATACGATGCCGTGATCCTCAGCGATGAAGTCTACGAGCACCTTACCTTCGGTGTGCAGCACCTTCCGGTCGCCAGCATCCCCGGAGCGGCCGAACGAAGTGTCACGATTTCCTCGGCCGGAAAGACGTTCTCGTTCACCGGCTGGAAGATCGGCTGGCTCAGCGGACCGGCCCACCTTGTGGCGGCGATCCGCACAGTCAAACAATTCCTCAGCTACAGTTCCGGCACCCCCTTCCAAAGCGCGATCGCGGTAGGCCTTGCCCTTCCCGATGAGTTCTACACCGGCATCGCGTCCACTCTCCAGCACAAGCGGGACATCCTGGCCGAGGGACTGCGGGCCGCCGGCTTCGGCGTCTACACGCCCCAGGGAACATACTTCATCAACGTGGACACCGCGCCCCTCGGCATCAGCGACTCCGTGGACTTGGCACGAAGGCTGCCGGGGCTCGTGGGAGTGGCTGCCATCCCCGTTCCCGTGTTTTGCCACCCGGAAGGCGCGGAAAGGACGCGCAGCCTTCTCCGATTCGCGTTCTGCAAGAAGACCGAAGTGCTGGAAGAAGCGGCCGCCAGGCTGGCCACCCTGCGGGACAAGCTCTGACTGTGTCAACGGGGCAAAACCACGAGGGACGGCGTTTCCTGCGGACCACCGGCCAACATGCCGCGATCGAAGCCGACACGCTGATTGACGGCGCCTACATCCTCCGCATCGGTGACACCGAGCAATCCCACGTCAATCTCGCGGAACCCGCGGAAATCTTCTACGAGTACCTGCGCAGGATCGGCCATGTGGTGGATCTGCTCGCGCCAGGCGGGCAAGCCATCACTGCCCTTCATCTCGGCGCAGGGGCCTTGACCCTGGCCCGCTACATCGAGGCGACAAGGCCCGGTTCGGAACAGCACGCCGTCGAACTCGAACGTGAATTGCTCGACTTCGTGCTGCAGAAGTTGCCCATGCCGGACGGCACCCGCTTGGAGACGCATATCGGCGACGCACGCGAAACCCTCGCCGAGCTGCCCGCGGAACTCGAGTTCGACGTCGTGATCCTGGACATCTTCTCCGGTCCCGAGGCACCGGCGCATATCGCCTGCCAGGAGTTCTATGAAGAGGCCGCGGCGCGGCTCCGGCCCGATGGGGTGCTCATCGTCAACGTCGGCGACGAGGCAGCCCTGAGCCTGGTGCGCAGCCAGGTCGCCGCGATGCGCCGGGCGATGCCCGACGTTGCAGCCTTCGCCGAGAGCGGCATGTTCGCCGGCCGCTACCCCGGAAACATCATCCTGGTGGGGACGCGCCGGCCGTGGCCGGCCGAGTGGACGGCGGAACTCCTCGCCCGTGGCCCGCACCCCGCGGCGGTGCTGAGCGGAGTGGAGTTGGACCGCCTATCGGGCTAGCGCCGCAGCTCCGGCCAGGCATGCGCTAGACGGGTTCGGCGAACCAGAGCTTGGTCTCGCCGTACTTCTTGTCGGCAAACCGTTCGAGGGTGTCCGGCCAGTCAGGTTCCGGGGACCGAGAGGAACGCTCGACGACCACCACGGCGCCTTCATCCAGGTGGAAGGCAAGCTTTGCGAGGACAGCCTTCAGGGAAGGCTCATCCAAGGGATACGGCGGATCCAGGAACACCAGGTCCCAGAGGACGTCATCCGCCGCACGTTCCAGGAAGGACTCCACCTTGGAACGATTGACGGAGACAATTCTGCGTCCCAGCACCTGGTTCGCCATGTCTGCATTTCGCTGGCAGACCTCGGAGGCGCGTGCATCAAATTCCACGAGTTCGGCCGAGCGCGCGCCCCGGCTGGCACTTTCGATGCCGAGCGACCCCGAACCCGCATAAAGATCCAGGACCCGGGCATCGTCGATGGCGTCGAGGGCCTCGAGCCGCGAGAACAAGGCCTCTTTGACGCGGTCCGTCGTGGGCCTGGTGGCGTTTCCGGGGACGCTGACCAGCGGATTGCCGCCGACCACGCCGGCAATAATCCGGCTCACCGGCCAACTCCGGGGGCAGCACAATCAGGCGTACCTTCAGGCGTGGATTCCTTAGCCGCGTTCAAGGAACGCCTCCTTTTCGGGGTTCAGATATTCGTCAATCGCGGCGGCCAGTGCCTGTTGGCCCTCCAGCCCGGGATCTTCCGCGACGAGCCGCTGGGCATCAGTGCGGGCGCGGGCAATCACGTCCTCATGCTCCAGGACCCGCAACAGCTTAAGGGTGGAACGCCCACCGGATTGCGAGGCGCCCAGGATATCGCCTTCGCGGCGCAGCTTGAGGTCTTCCTGGGAAAGTTCGAAGCCGTCGGTAGTCGACGCAACGGCGTCAAGGCGCCTGCGGCTGGGATGGCCGGGCTCAAGCGTCGTGACCAGCAGGCACGTGCCTGGAAGACCGCCGCGGCCCACCCTCCCGCGCAGCTGGTGAAGTTGTGAAATGCCGAAACGGTCAGCATCAAGGATCACCATCAGCGAGGCGTTATGGACATCCACACCCACCTCGATCACCGTGGTGGACACCAGCAGCTGGGTCTGGTTGGCAGTGAATGAGGCCATGGTTTCGGACTTGAGTGCCGGATCCTGCCGTCCGTGGAGGGGCTCCACGCGGACGCCGCGGAGGGCGGGCTCCTGGCTGAGCGTTTCGACGACGGCGGTCACCGAAGCGAGCTCGCGTGCGGGGCCCTCCTCCGAAAGTTCGGCGTCGCTTGGTTCCGCTTCGCCCGGGCTGAAGTCGCCGTCGTCGTCGTCTCCGATCTTGGGGCACACGACGTACACCTGGTGGCCGGCGTCGATCTCTTCCCGGGAGCGTTTCCAGATCCTGCCCGCCCAGCCCGGGTTTTCCGCGAGCCCGACGACGTGGGTGGAGATGGGCGCCCGGCCTGCAGGGAGTTCGTCCAACACGGACGTTTCGAGGTCGCCGAAGACGGTCATGGCGACGGTGCGCGGAATCGGAGTAGCGGTCATCACGAGCAGGTGGGGCGGCCGGTTGGCTTTGGCACGCAGGGCGTCGCGCTGTTCCACCCCAAAGCGATGCTGCTCGTCCACCACGATCAGGCCGAGGTCCTGGAACGAGGTTTTGTCACTGAGCAGCGCGTGGGTGCCGATCACAATGCCGGCGTTGCCCGAGGCCGCGTCCAGCATGGCTTGCTTGCGGGCAACCGTCGGCATGGAGCCTGTCAGCAAGGCGACCTGGACCGATCCGGGGCCCTTCCCGGGGTCGCTGTCCAACAATCCGGCCCCGCCCAGCATCCCGGCGCCTCCGAACAACCCGTCGCGGGCCAGCGGGCCCAGGGTCCTCCGGATGGAATCGAAGTGCTGTGCCGCGAGGACCTCCGTGGGGGCAAGCAGTGCCGCCTGCCCGCCGGCATCCACCACTTGCAGCATGGCCCGCAAGGCCACGATCGTTTTTCCGGAACCAACTTCGCCCTGCAGCAAGCGGTTCATCGGCGAGTCCTGTGCCAGCTCGTGGGAAAGCGTCTTTCCGACGGCGGCCTGGCCGGCAGTCAGCGTGAACGGCAGGTGCCGGTCGAAGGCAGCAAGGAGCCCTTCGGGCACGGGGCGGCGAGCGGTTGCCTCTTCGGCAGCCAGCTGGGCCCTGCGCCGCGCCAAGGCAGTCTGCAGAACCAGTGCCTCCTGGTAGCGGAACCGGTCACGGGCACGTTGCCAGTCCGCCGCCGTTTCCGGCGAATGGATCAGCCGGTACGCTTCCCCGACCCCCAGGAATTTCTCCCGGGACGCAATTTCGGCAGGCAGCGGATCCTCGATGCTGTCCACATCGATGGTGTCCAGCAGCGTGGTGATGACCTTGTGGATGGACCAACTGGTGAGCTTCGCGGTGGCCGGATACACGGGAATGGGCATGGCCGCCAGCTTTTCCGGATCGACGGAACCGGCCAGCTCCGGGTCCTCGTCGAGCAGCATGAAGTCCGGATTGGTCATGCCCAAGGATCCCCCGTAGCGGCTGACCTTGCCGGAGAACATCACACGGCGCCCCGGCTGAAGCTCGCTGCGGGCACGGAAGCCGTTGAAGAAACTGATTTTCAATGTTCCGGGAATCTGCTCACCGCTGGCCTCGTCCGTGACCACGACGTCCGTCAACGATCCCCGTCTTGCACGCATTTGCCGGGTTGAATTGGACAGGACCCTGGCGATGAGGGTGGCCTCTTCATCCAACGGGAGTTTGCTGATGGGCGTCAGCTCCCCACGGCTCAGGTAACGGCGGGGAAAGTAGTTCAGCAGCTCCCCGACGGTGTCCAGGCCAAGGTGCTTCTCGATGACGGACGCGGAGCGCTTGCCGATCCTCCGCTCGAGGGGAAGGTGAAGCTCAGTATTCATGCCCGTGCTGGCCTGCCGGAAGGCCTGGGTCGCGCGGCATCGAGAGCTGGCTGACGGAGATGTCGGTGGGCTCGCCGAGTGAGCGGATGACTGCCACGGCGGGTTCAGCTTCCGGAACGTGGACATGCACGCGCCAACGGTAGCTGGCTTCTGCGACGTCCTCATCGTCATCGTCGTCCCCGGCATCATTCGGCCCCGACAGGCCGCCCACCTGGCTTGCGCTGCCGACCTGGCTCATGATGACGGAGTCGCCGAGTTCGTCCAATCGCTGACGGAGCGTGGCGGCGGCCAGCGGTGAAAGGCTGATGGTGCACATGACCTCGACGCCGTCGTCGTCCGGCATTCCAGCATGGATGTGCGGATCCTGCAGGTCGTAGCCGTGCAGCCCGTCCAGGAGTTCATCCTGGAGTTCTTCGCCGAGCACAGCCGAACGCAGGCAGTCCAGGATCAACAACATGCCCACCCCGCCCGCGTCCACTACATGGGCGGCGTGCAGCGGGGCGAGTTGGTCCTCGGTTCGCACTACTGCATCCAGCGCGGCATTGACAGCGGCATCGAGGGCCAGTCCCAGCGCCTGGTTGCTGTCATCGCGGTTGTGCGCAGTATCGCATTCGCCCGCTGCCCTGGCGGCGGCTTCGAGAACGGAGAGCATGGTGCCCGGTACCGGCTCGCTCAAGGCCGACCAAGCCCTGATCTGGGCCCGGTTGAGGGCTGCGGCCAGCAGGGGCGCACTGAGGCGCGTGTGCCCGGCCAGCGGCTCAGCCACTGCGCACAAAAAGACGGCAAAAAGTGTTCCGGAGTTACCCCGGGCCTGCTCCATGGCCGCCCGTCCTGCCGCGGCCAGAACGGCGCCGACGTCGTTTACCGGTTCGTCCGCCGTGGAACGATCGGCGAATACTGCCGCAGCGGCGCGGACAGTGAGGTAGAGGTTGGTGCCGGTGTCGCCATCTGCCACCGGGAAGATGTTGATGGCGTTGAGGCGGTCGCTGTGGTTCCCGAGCGTCGTCTCCGCTTTGCCCAGCCACCGCTTCATGGCGTGCGTATTGGCGGCAATCTTAGTCTGCAAAGTGATCCCATCCCACGGTGTCAACGGGCATTCCCGCTATCCGGACGCCGCTGTGCTGTCCTTCGGCAACGGCCTGGATCGAGCCTATCGCAGTGAAGCCGGAAGGTCGCTGAACATTGGCTGGAAATGTCGCCAGCAGACCATGGTCCTCTCCGCCCCCCAGGATCCAGTCCATGGGATCGCGGCCAAGGGGAGCCGAGGCAGCTTCCAGGGGAGTGGCAAGGGCCTTGAGCGCGATGGGGTCGAGGTCGAGTGCGACGCCACTGGCTTCGGCGAGGCGGGCGCCGTCGCGCAAGAGCCCGTCGGAGACATCCATCATGGCCGTTGCTCCTGCCTTGGCACCCTGCGGTCCCGCGGCGAGAGGCGGCTGCGGCCTGCACTGGCTGTCCATGAGTCCGCGCTGGGCAGCGTTCAGCTTGCCTAGGGGTATGGTGCTTTCAAGCAGGGCCAGGCCGGCTGCGGCGCGGCCAACACTTCCGGCAAGGGCCAGGATGTCTCCCGGACGGGCCCCGGAGCGCAACACAGCAGGGAGCCCGTGCATTGTCCCGACGACGGCGACGGTCACCCCGATTTCGCGGCCACGGCCCAGGTCTCCCCCGGCAACCGAACAATCGGCAGCCCCCAAGCCGACGATGCCCGCCGTCAGGCCATCCGCGAAGTCCTCGACCCACTGCACCGGAGTGCCGGGCGGCATGGTCAGGCTGACGACGAGGGACACTGCGGTACCACCCATCGCGTTGATGTCGCTGAGATTCTGCGCTGCCGATTTCCAGCCGACGTCATAGCCCGTCGTCCGGTATCCGTTGTTCCATTCCAGGCGGAAGTCCTGGTCCTGGGTCTGGGTGTCGATGGAAATGAGGGTCCGGCCATCCGGGGCGGCGACGACGGCGGCGTCGTCCCCCGGCCCGAGCAGCACGCTGCTGCTGTGGTTCAGGCGCGGAAAGATGCGCGCGAGCAGCTCGCCTTCGGAGAGTTCGCCGACAGTCTGTTGTTCTATGGACACAGCTCTACGCTATCGCGAACCGCCGACAACAAAGGGCTGCCCCTTGGCGCCAGGGGCTTGCCGCAGCCGCGATAGGCTTGATCAATGCAACAAACGAACGCCGCTGTGTACGTCCGCGCCCTCTGTTCCTTGACAGCCGCGGCGGTTTCGGTCCTTACCCTTGCAGCCTGCTCTCCCGTCGTCGACGTCAAGCCCGCGGCTGATGCCGCGAATGCTGCCTGCGCGCCCATGATGGTGTCGCTCCCGGACACCATCGGCGGCGCCGCCCTGCGGAAGACCAACAGCCAGGCCACGGCGGCATGGGGGGATCCGTCTGTGTTGATTCTGCGTTGCGGCGTCAATGTGCCCGGCCCCACCACGGACCGTTGCGTCACCGTCAACGACGTCGACTGGGTCATCAAGGAAGGCGACCCGGTGTGGACCCTGACCACGTACGGGCGCGAGCCCGCCACTGAAATCCTCATGGACCCGAATAAGATCAGCTCCGCCACGGTCCTTGCCGATCTGGCTCCCGCCGCAGCGAAAATCAAGGCCGTTCGCAAGTGCATCGGGCAGCCTGAGCTGCTGCAGAACCTGCCCACGAGCACCCCTGGCAAGTAGCAGACGCGGCAGCCAGGCCGGTTATCAGCGCAGGCCGGTTATCAACGCAGGCCCGTTTTCCGGTTGAGGGCCAGGTAGATGAGTTCGTCGATCAACTCGGCGTAGCCCAGCCCGGAAGCCGCCCACATTTGCGGATACATGCTCTTCGGGGTGAATCCGGGCATCGTGTTGATCTCGTTGATGATGAGTTCGCCGTCCGGAGTGTAGAAAAAGTCCACGCGGCTGAGGCCTTCTGCACCCACAGCATCGAACGCAGCCGCAGCGAGCTCACGGACGCGCGCAATGGCCTCGTCCGGAATATCGGCCGGGCAGCTAAGGGCGGCGGCGCCGTCCTCCACATACTTGGCGTTGAAGTCGTAGAACTCGTGTTCGCCTGGAGCGACGGCGATTTCCCCCGGCATGGAGGTTCGCGGGGCCGCGGTGCCTCGTCCTTCAAGGACCGCACACTCGATTTCACGGCCAACAATGCCGGCCTCGATCACCAGTTTGAGGTCATGCCGCCGTGCTTCTTCGATAGCGGCATCCAACCCGTCCATGGAATCGACTTTGGAAATCCCCATCGAGGAACCGGCGCGGGCGGGCTTCACGAAGACCGGAAAGCCGAGGCGGTCCACGCGTTTGCGCACGGCTTCGGCGTCGTTGATCCATTCACGGTCAGTGACGGCGACATACGGTCCCACCGTAAGTCCGGCGGCCTCGAAAACGACCTTCATGAAATGCTTGTCCATGCCGACGGCGGATGCGAGGACTCCGGCTCCCACGTAGCGGGTGTCCGAGAGCTCCAAGAGCCCCTGGACAGTGCCGTCTTCGCCCCAAGGGCCGTGCAGGAGCGGAAACACGACGTCCACGGAGCCCAGTTCCTCGGGCACCGCATTCGGTGCTGTGACGATCAATTGGTGGGCTCCACCCACTTCAGCGAGGGTTACGGTCTTTCCCGAAGGCAGGACCTCAGGCAAGGCCGAGGCGCTCAGCGACCACTGGCTGATGTCAGCGGAGGGGATCACCCACTGCCCCGACTTGGCTATCCCGATGGGGACGACGTCGTACTTGCTCTTGTCGATAGCGCCCATGACGCCCGCCGCCGTCACACAGCTGACGGCGTGCTCGCTGGATCGGCCGCCAAAGAGTACGGCGACGCGAGGCCGCCGATGTTCGGCTGGCTTCGCGGACTCGGCAGTTCCGGCAGACAGGGATTCTTCGGTCACAGTTAGTAATCGCCTTCGGACTTCAGGGAGCGGGCCAGGAGTCTGGGCCCAAGTTCATCAACGGATAGTTTGCCTTCGAGGACGGCTACCACGGCCGCGGTGATCGGCATGTCGACACCGAGTTTTCCGGCTAGTTCGTAGACAGCGTACCCGGATTTAATGCCTTCCGCCGTCTGCGTCATACGCTCGGTGACCTGATCCAGGGTCAAACCTTCGCCGAGCAATCGACCCGCCGTGTGGTTCCGGGACAGGGGCGAAGAGCAGGTAGCCACGAGGTCCCCCAGTCCGGCAAGGCCTGCCATCGTGCGCGCGTCGCCACCCAGGGCAAGGGCCAGCCGAGAGGTCTCCGCGAGCCCGCGGGTGATCACCGAGGCCTTGGTGTTGTCGCCCATTTGCTTGCCTTCGCAGATACCGACGGCCAGGGCGATCACGTTTTTCACGATCCCCCCGATTTCGACGCCGACCACATCGTTGCTCGTGTAGGGGCGGAAGTACGGCGCGGTGCAGTAGAGCGCGAATGATGCAGCCGTAGCTTCGTCGCTGCAGGCCACCACGGAGGCCGTCGGTTCCTGGCGCGCGATCTCCATCGCCAGGTTGGGTCCCGAAACAACGGCCACCCGCTCCTGGGGAATATCGAGTTCCTCGGAAATGACCTGGCTCATGCGGGAATCCGTACCGAGTTCAAGGCCCTTCATAAGGGAAACGACCACGGCGCCAGGGGCCACCAGTGGTTTCCATTTGCGCAGTTGAAGCCGAAGCGACTGGGCCGGCACGGCCAGAATTACGATTCCGGCGCCCGCAAGGACCTCGGCCACATCTGTTGAGGCCGTGATGGAATCGGGCAGCGCAATGTCCTTCAAGTACTGGGCGTTGCGGTGTTCCGCATTGATCTGGGCAACCACTTCGTCCCGCCGGCCCCAAATGCGGATACTGCGCTCCGCACCGGTGGCAAGTGCAGCATCCGCCAGGACCTTTGCGAACGTCGTGCCCCAGGATCCCGCGCCAAGCACGGCGACAACACCTGTGTCGGCCATGAGTTCTTCTCCGGAGGTCACTTCTGTCCGTCCGTGCCGTCGGTGCCCGAGGTTCCTTCAGTCGCTTGGAAGCGACCGTGCTTCGACTGGTTGTGGGCGGCAGGATCCCAGCGTTCCTTGGGCGGTTCTTCCCCCCGCAATGTAGCAAGAAGCTCCGTGATGGCACCCATGATGATGTCCGTAGCCTCAACCAAGGTGGCCCGGTCGAGTGGCCGGCCCTGGAAAGCGCTGAGGTCCACGGGATCGCCTACCAGGATGCGGGAGGTCTTCCGCGGTAAGACGTGCAGGCGCTTGGCGTACCGGGGGAACACCTCATGGGCACCCCAATGGGCAATGGGTACCACGGGGGCGCCGGTCTGGATTGCCAGGCGCGCAGCTCCCGTGTGGCCCTTCATCGGCCACAAATCCGGATCGCGCGTCAGGGTGCCCTCCGGATAGATGATGATGGCCCCGCCGGCATCCACCACTTCCTGGGCGGCTTGCAACGAGCGGTTCGCCCCCGTCGTCGAGCGCTCCACTGGAATCTGGTTCGTGGCGCGCAACAGGCTACCGAGGACGGGGGCCTTGAAGAGGCCCGCTTTCGCGAGGAAATGCGGTGGACGCTTCATGTTGTAGAGCATGTGCCCCACGACGATGGGGTCGATCTCGGTGCAGTGGTTCGGGGCGGCGATGAAGCCACCCGCGGGGAGCTTTTCGGTACCCTCCCACTTCTTTGCCATGAGGATGTTCATGAGCGGTCGCGCAGCTCCCGCAAGAACAGCGAACATGGCACGGCTCTGGGCCGATTCCTTCAAGGTGTCCCCCGTTACTTGGATTCGGTGAGGTCGAAATCGGCGCCCAGCCCGGCAAGCTTTTCAGTGAAGCGCTCGTAGCCGCGGTTGATGATGTCGATCCCGGTCACCCTCGACGTGCCGGTCGCGGCGAGCGCCGCAATAAGGTGGCTGAATCCGCCACGGAGGTCGGGAATGTCGATGTCGGTGCCCCTCAGCGGAGTGGGTCCTGAGACGACGGCGGAATGCAGGAAATTGCGCTGGCCGAAGCGGCACGGCACGCTCCCAAGGCATTCGCGGTGGACCTGGATGGTTGCGCCCATGCGGGTCAGGGCGTCGGTGAAGCCGAAGCGGTTTTCGTACACGGTTTCGTGGACAATCGACACGCCTTCAGCCTGCGTCAAGGCGACCACAAGCGGCTGTTGCCAATCGGTCATGAAGCCCGGGTGCACATCCGTTTCAAGGACCAGCGGGCTCAGCTTTCCGCCGGGGTGGTAGAAGCGGATGCCGTCCTCGCGGATATCCATTCCGCCGCCCACCTTGCGGTAGGTGTTGAGGAAAGTCATCATGTCCCGCTGGGAGGCACCCTCCACGAAGATGTCTCCGCGGGTCACCAGGGCAGCGGAAGCCCACGACGCCGATTCATTGCGGTCTGCCAGCGCGCGGTGGTCGTAGCCACCCAAGTCCCGAACGCCTTCGATCCGGATGGTTCGATCGGTCTGGACGCTGATGATGGCACCCATCTTCTGCAGCACAGCGATGAGGTCGATGATCTCCGGTTCGGTCGCGGCACCGCTGAGTTCGGTGATGCCCTCGGCGCGCGTGGCACTCAGCAGGACTTGCTCCGTGGCTCCCACCGACGGGTACGGGAGCGAGATCTTGGCGCCGTGGAGACCCTTGGGAGCGGAAATGTGGATGCCGCCCGGACGCTTTTCGACGACGGCACCAAACTGGCGGAGCACGTTCAAGTGGTAATCGATCGGCCGGTCGCCGATCTTGCAGCCGCCGAGATCGGGAATGAATGCTTCGCCGATGGCATGGATCAACGGACCGCACAGCAGGATCGGGATGCGGGAGTCCCCGGCATGGGCGTCGATCGCTGTACTGGACGCAGTCTTCGCATTCTTGGGATCCAGGGTGAGATCACCGGTGACGGGATCCTTCTGAACAGTCACGCCATGGAGCTGCAACAGGCTGGTGACTACCTCCACGTCCTTGATTTCCGGGACGTTCCGCAGCACCGAGGGTTCGTTGCCGAGGAGGGAAGCCACCATGGCCTTGGGAACAAGGTTCTTGGCACCTCTGACGGTGACGCGGCCGGTCAAAGGGACGCCGCCGCGGATTGTCAGAACACTACTCATCTATACCGGTTTCCTCACGAGTTGATGCCCCCACACTTACGAAGGCTCAAGCTAAGCATAAAAGCTGGCGTTACCGATTCGAAATGGGGAGGCGTGGCGAAGGCGGGTTTGCTGGTGCCGGTTGTGACCCGAGCGCGCGCCGGAATCAACTCCGCACCCGGAAAGGACCGGCGCTCCCGGTAGTTCAGGTGCCATGGTCCATAGCTGGTGCAGTTGGTGGCCCGAGCGCGCATCGCGTGGCGCGTTCGTTCCCGTTTTCGCAGGACTTTTCCACATACGACGACGGCGGGCTGGCCGCCGGACGCGGTGCCCCTAAGGCTGGAGGCATGCCACCTTTCCGGCCCGATCCATGGATAACCCCGCATTCCAACCCCAAGGACGACCATGGAGGGCGCACGGTTGCAAGAATGGCCCTGCGCAATGAACTAGTACGGGTTCGTCGGGGTTTGTACCTTCCGGTCAGCCGATGGATGGAGCTTGAGCCGTGGGAGCAGTTCCGCGTTAAAGTCCAAGCCGTGAACGACGCCGCCCGCAAGCCGCCGGTCTTCTGCGGCCAATCAGCAGCCGTGTTGTGGGGCCTGCCGCTGATCGAGGTGCCTGAGGAAGTCGAGACGCTGGTCATGCCGGGACCTGGCGGCGGCAGGTCCCGGAATGGCATAAGGCGCCGCTTGGCCGTCCCGGAGGATTGCGAAGTTGTGATGCTGGACGGCCTGCGGGTTACCTCCATGGACCAGACCATCAGGGACCTCGCCGCCATGTTGCCCCTCACGGGATCGTTGCCGGCCGCGGACCGCGCAGCCTCGTTCTGGAGTCAATCGGGGCGATCCCCGGAGGAATTCGGCGAAAGAGTCCTCTCTCAACTCGGTGGGCTGAGCAAAGTCAAACAACGGCGAGTGCAAAGAGTACTTGCGGCGGCTGATCCCGCGTCCGGTTCGCCGGCGAATCATTGAGCCGCGCCGTGATGATACTGGCCGGTGTTTCGAAGCCCGAACTGCAGGCAGCGCATCGGGACGCACAAGGGCTGATCGGTTACTCGGACTTCCATTGGCCGGAATACGGCGTCGTGGGCGAATTCGATGGCTGGGCGAAATACAGTCGGGGCGAATATCTGGCCGGACGCAGCCCGGAAGACGTGCTGAAGGCCGAAAAGATCCGGGAGGACCGCCTGAGGGCAACGGGATTGACCCTAGTCCGCTGGATGTGGCCGGAAGCGAAAGACGGCGCCGAACTCTTGTTGAAGCTGCACAACGCCGGGATCAGGCCATGAACACATCCGGCGAAACGCGTCACGCACACGAAAAGGACCGGCGCACCCGTTCCTTCGGGTGCACCGGTCCTTTCAAGGTGCAGAAGCTAGATTTCCGGCTACTGGATTCGCGCCGGCAGGGTTTTCGGCTTGAAGGAAGGCCTTGTGGCCTCGTAGGCCGTGATGTCTTCCTCGTGCTGGAGCGTGAGGCCGATGTCATCCAGGCCTTCCAGGAGGCGCCAGCGGGT
This sequence comes from Arthrobacter sp. GAS37, assembly GCF_044908325.1. Taxonomy (NCBI): domain Bacteria; kingdom Bacillati; phylum Actinomycetota; class Actinomycetes; order Micrococcales; family Micrococcaceae; genus Arthrobacter; species Arthrobacter sp. GAS37. The sequence continues at coordinate 58,670 of NZ_JBIYDB010000015.1, read as the reverse complement.
GTAGTCATCGATCTCGAAGGGTGCCACGACGTTTCCGCACTCAACGGTTTTGGACACGAGGTCCACCTTGACATCGGTGCCTGGCGCGTTTTCGAGCACCTTCCAGATGAGCTCGATGTCGTCCTGGGCAAGCTCGGCCGCCAGGAGGCCTTGCTTTCCCGAGTTGCCGCGGAAAATATCCGCGAACCGGGAGGAGAGTACGGCTTTGAACCCGTAGTCCTTCAGTGCCCAGACTGCGTGCTCGCGGGATGAACCGGTGCCAAAATCGGGTCCCGCCACAAGCACGGAACCGGCGTTGAAGGGTTCCTGGTTCAGGATGAAGGACGGGTCCTTGCGCCACGCTGAGAACAGCGCGTCTTCGAAACCGGTGCGGGTAATCCGCTTCAGGTAGACCGCGGGAATGATCTGGTCCGTGTCCACATTGCTCTGGCGCAGCGGGACACCGATGCCGGTGTGGGTGGTGAACTTTTCCATGGGGCCCTCCTAGGCGGCGTCGGTGGTGGTGGATGCGGAAACAGAGGCGGGCTCCAGGTCCGAAGGCGAGCTCAGCGTTCCGCGTACTGCCGTGGCCGCAGCGACTACCGGCGAAACCAAGTGGGTACGGCCGCCCTTGCCCTGGCGCCCCTCGAAGTTTCGGTTCGAGGTGGACGCGCAGCGCTCCCCCGGTTCCAGCTGGTCCGGATTCATGCCCAGGCACATGGAGCAGCCGGCAAAGCGCCATTCAGCGCCGAATTCCTTGAACACCTTGTCCAGGCCTTCTGCTTCGGCCTCAAGTCGGACTCGTGCCGAGCCGGGAACCACGAGCATCCGGACCTTCGGGTCCTTTTCCCGCCCGCGGATGACATCGGCGGCGGCACGGAGGTCCTCGATGCGTGAGTTGGTGCAGGATCCGAGGAAGACCGTGTCCACCCGGATGTCCTTCATCGGTGTCCCGGCTTCGAGGCCCATGTACTGCAGCGCGCGCTCGGCCGCCAGCTTGGCGTTCTCGTCACCGAAGTCCTCGGGGAACGGTACCGCCTCGTTGAGCGAAATGCCCTGGCCCGGGTTGGTCCCCCAGGTCACGAACGGCTCCAAGGTATCGGCGTCGAGGTCCACCTCGACATCGAAAGTCGCGTCCTCGTCGGTGTGCAGCGTGTTCCAGTATTCGACGGCGGCATCCCACTCCTCCCCCTGCGGGGCGTGCGGGCGGCCGTACATGTAGTCGTAGGTCGTCTGGTCCGGAGCCACCAAGCCAGCGCGGGCACCGGCTTCGATGGACATGTTGCATACGGTCATGCGGGCATCCATGGAGAGCGCCCGGATGGCCGAGCCACGGTACTCCAGGACGTAGCCCTGGCCGCCTCCGGTTCCGATCTTGGCGATGACCGCAAGAATAATGTCCTTCGCCGAAACGCCCGGGCGCAGGGTGCCTTCAACGTTGATGGCCATGGTCTTGAACGGCTTGAGGGACAGCGTCTGCGTGGCCATGACGTGTTCCACCTCGGAAGTGCCGATGCCCATGGCGAGCGCACCGAAGGCGCCGTGGGTTGAGGTGTGGGAATCGCCGCAGACAACCGTCATGCCGGGCTGGGTGAGGCCCAGCTGCGGGCCGACAACGTGCACAATGCCCTGTTCGGCGTCGCCGAGCGAGTGCAGGCGGACTCCGAACTCCTTGCAGTTGTTGCGCAGGGTCTGGATCTGCGTGCGGCTGGTCAGATCGGCAATCGGCTTGTCGATGTCCAGCGTCGGCGTGTTGTGGTCTTCCGTCGCGATAGTGAGGTCGGGGCGGCGCAAGGGGCGGCCGGCCAGGCGCAAACCCTCAAAGGCCTGCGGGGAGGTCACCTCGTGCACGAGGTGCAGGTCGATGAACAGAAGATCGGGCTGGGCGTTGGCTCCTTCGCCCTCGCCCTTGCGCACCACGTGCGCATCCCAAACTTTCTCGGCCAGTGTCTTTCCCACGGCCTACTCCCTTCACTGCGGTTGGCTTGACTACTTCCACTGAACATCAGCGATCCGAACTGCGCCAGTGAAACAACTTGCATCTCAGATATTGAGACGGCAATATCATTACATGGACAATTCTAGTGGAGTCGGCGTCATCGATAAAGCGGCCCAAGTGCTCGATGCACTTGAGGCGGGGCCAACCACCTTGGCTCAACTTGTGGCAGCAACAGGGCTGGCCCGCCCCACCGTGCACCGGCTGGCGCTGGCACTCGTCCACCACCGCCTCGTGAGCCGTGACATCCAAGGCCGCTTTGTCCTCGGCAGCCGCCTTGTTGAGCTTGCTTCGGCGGCGGGCGAAGACCGGCTCATCGCTTCTGCCGGTCCGGTCTTGATCCAGTTGCGCGACGCCACCGGGGAGAGCGCCCAAATCTTCCGACGCCAGGGCGACTGGCGCGTCTGCGTTGCCTCGGCCGAACGTCCGATCGGCCTGCGCGACACTATTCCCGTGGGCACCCAGCTTTCCATGAAGGCCGGCTCCGCCGCGCAGATCCTGCTGGCATGGGAAGACCACGATCGCCTCCTCGACGGACTCCAGAACGCCCGGTTCACGCCGACTGTCCTGGCAGGAGTACGACGCCGGGGCTGGGCCCAGAGCCTCGGCGAACGCGAGCCTGGGGTCGCCTCAGTTTCCGCACCCGTGCGTGGTCCTTCCGGCCGGGTCATTGCTGCGGTGTCCATCTCGGGCCCCATAGAGCGCCTGACCCGCCAGCCGGGACGCCTGCATGCCGAAGTCGTCTGCAACGCCGCCCGGGTATTGACCGAAGCCCTGCGGAAGAACAACGACTAACCGCTTCCCATCTGCTTCCCTTAGGCACCCTCCCGTAGACGCGCGCAGGTAGGGTAGGCGCATGAACAGCTTTGCCGTGTTCCTGCGCGGGATCAACGTGGGCGGGATCAACATCAAGATGGCCGACCTCAAGGCAGCCCTCAAGGCGCACCCTTTCACCGACGTCAAGACCCTGCTGGCCAGCGGCAACGTGGTGCTCCGGAGCGAGTTCGACACGGCGGGAGTCAAGAACGATTTTGAAGAGTGCTTGAGGGAAGCATTTGGTTATGACGCCTGGGTGGTGGTCCTGACTGCTGAAAGGGTTGCCGAATTAGTGGAAGCCTGCCCTTATCCGGCCGACGACAAAACCACGCACAGCTACGTCACCCTCGCCTCGGATGCGGCCATGTTGGACGAACTGTTCGACGCCGGCACGGCTCTCGGCGCCCCCGGGCAGGGCGGCGTCGAGCAGGTCCGGCTGGGTCCCGAGGCCTCCGCTTGGCTCGCCCCGGCGGGAGGCACCTTGGACAGCCCCTTCAGCAAGCTCTCCGCAAAGGCCCGCTACAAGGCGAGCACCACCACGCGGAACCTGCGCACGCTCATCAAGGTCAAGGACGCCGCAGAGGCCCTCCAGAAAGAAGAATGAGCGGCCGCCCGTACAGTTCTCCCCTCTTTGAAATGGGAAAGCGCTTGCGACACGGCGAGTCGGGTCATTCCTCGGCTTTCTCGCGGCAAACAAGGGGAGAAAGGTACGGCGTACAAGGGTTCTGGGGTCATACTCGATGCAAAGAAAAATCCCCCGGAACCTGTTGGTTCCGGGGGATTCATTTTGTGACCCCAGCGGGATTCGAACCCGCGTTACCGCCGTGAGAGGGCAGCGTACTAGGCCGCTATACGATGGGGCCTTGCACTTTGATTTCCTGCATTCTGAATACCGCTTCCGGCATTCAAGCTGAATGAGTATTTCATACATTCACCTTTGTTTCAAATCGGCGAACCGCTTTGAAACTCCGAATTCCCACACAAACATGCGGATTATTCAGAGCTGGGATACCAGGACTCGAACCTAGAATGACGGTACCAGAAACCGTAGTGTTGCCAATTACACCATATCCCATTGGCACTTTTAGGCCGGATTCGATGGCGTAAACCTTCGCTCCGTGCCCCTCAGCACGAGTAATTACTTTACCCGAGACTTTCGATGCACACAAATCGAGCGCGCAGGCCCGCGCCCGCCCCGGCGCGGACCCTCAGCGATCCGCCGACGTCGATGCCGACATGAAAAAACCCTTGCAATCGACGGGACCTTAGGTTTACTCTCGGTAAGTTACCAACCGGTAACCAACGCCACGCACTTGTTTCGTGGCACAGCTGCAGGCCGAATCGCTTGTTAGCTGCGTCACATGGGGGGATCCCTGGCAGCAGCGCCGCTGTCGGGAAGTCATCGAGAGGAATTGCCCATGACATCGAACCCTGCAATTGCCACCAGAACACGAAGCCGTGCCCAGATAATCGCTATTGCCGTGCTCGCACTCCTGCTCATCGCGCTCCTCGGCTTCTACACCTTGGTCATTGGGAAGATCGCGGCAGGGTCGGCGCAGCTCAATGACGGCGCAGGTCAGGCATCCGCCGGCGCCGGCCAGCTCAAGGACGGCGCGGCTCGGCTCGCGGGCGGAGCTGCGGAAGCCGGAACAGGTGCTGCCAAGCTCGCGGATGGCGCGTCAAAAGTCCAAAACGGAATCCAAGGCAAGCTGGCTCCGGGAGCCCAGCAGTTGAAGGATGGAGCCGACAAACTCGCTACAGGGGCCGTGAAAATCCAGAATGACGTCAACGCCAAGCTAGCGCCGGGAGTCTATAAGGTGGACGACGGCGCACAGAAGCTCGCGGCCGGCGCCCTTCAGCTTTCCGCTGCGCTGACTCCGACGCCGGGCGGCAACGCTGAAAACAATCTCGGCGACGGCGCCACTCAACTCAACAACGGCGCGAACCAGCTCAACAACGGAGCCGCCCAGCTCGACGCCGGTGCCGCCCAGCTCGACGCGGGCGCTGCCCGGCTCGCCGCGGGCACCAATCAGCTCAAAGGTTACGCGGGAGCCGGAGACGATCCCACCAAGGGAACAGGCTCCGCTGCGTTGGCCCAAGGGCTCCAGCAGCTCGCCGACGCCGCCAACGGCATCCAGGGCGTGGTGCCCCTGGCAGCGCTGAAGGCCCAGATCAATGCGCTCAACGATGGCGCGCATCGCCTTGACGCCGGAGCCTCGCAATTGCAGGCAGGGGCGGGCCAGCTTTCGGCCGGAGCGGCGCAACTGCACGATGGCACCGGGCGGCTCGCCGACGGCACCGGGAAGCTCGCGGCGGGGACCGGCAAGCTGACGGCAGGTTTCGCCACTCTCGCCCAGAAGCTCAACAGCCAGGATCCGGCGTCCCCGGGCGTGGTTCTGGGGACCAAGATGCTCGCCGATGGAACCGAAAAGATCCGCGTGGGCATGGACGGCGTACCTGGCGACCCTGAGCATCCGGGGCTCCTCAAGGCCACGGCCGGCATGACGGACGGGACGTCCCGCTTGGCTGCCGGCACGGACTCGTTGATGGCGGGAATCAAGGGCAGCCCTGCTGATCCCTCCTCCCCCGGTCTCCTGGACGGTTCCACTGCGTTGGCAGCGGGTGCCTCCAAGTTGTCCGATGGAAACGCCAAACTGGCCGCGGGATCGGCCCAGTTGTCCACGGGTGCCGACAAACTCGCGGACGGAAATGCGCGAATCGCGGCGGGCACAGCTGAACTGCATCAGGGAGCTGCGGCGGTATCGCCGTCGAGCATGGCCGAAAAGTCGGATACCGGCACAGCGCTCGGACTTGTGGGCGTCCTGGGGGCGGGTTCCGTCGGAACGTTCGTTTTCCTGCGGAAGTTCCGGCTGGGCGCGTAGCGGCAGAAGCCTCAGGCGAGCAGTCGCGTCAAGGAGTCTATTTCCCGGCCGGAAAAGTCGGAGGCGAGCTCGCCGGTGCGGTTCAGCCAGATGCCCAGCAAACCAGCGGCCGTGGCGCCGTCGGCGTCGAGAAGGCGGTTGTCTCCCACAAAAAGGGTCTCGGCCGGGGTGGTGCCCAAGCGACGGACCCCTTCCAGGTAAATGGCGGGGTCCGGCTTGGGCACGCCTACGGTGTCCGTTCCGACAAGGACCGAGACCCGGGCGAGTCCCGCACTGTCGAGCTTGACCCGCTGGTAGTCATGGACGTTGTTACTCACGGCGCCATAAGGGATGCCCGCGGCGTCCAGTGCATCAAGGACGGGCAGGACATCGCTGAAGGCCCTGACATAACTGGGCTGCAAGCGCGAGTAGTCATTGAGCCACGTGTGGGAGTCCTCGCCTCCCAGTTCCACGCCGAAATGCCCCAGGGCTGCGCGGCCACGCAGGAGGCGCTGCTCGTTGAACGTCAATTCACCGGCGAGATACCGGTCATAGAAATGCGTGGTTTCGTGCGTGAAGATCCGTCCGAACTTCTCCCACCCGGTCTGGTCCAGGCCGGGCAGGAGGTGTTCGCTCACGTCACGCAGGGCCGTGGTCATGGCGTACTCAAGGTCCACCAGGGTGTCGTCAATGTCGAACAGGACACCCCGGATCGTGCCGAATGACTCATGAAGTGCGTTGATCACGGCGTGCCTGAACTAGCCGCGGAACGCGCGCAGGCGGGTGAGCGAGGAATCCTTGCCCAGGATGACCATCGATTCGAACAGCGGCGGCGAGATGCGGCGGCCGGAGATTGCCGTGCGCACTGGGCCGAACGCGAGGCGCGGCTTCATGCCAAGATCTTCCACCAAGGCCTGCTTGAGTGCTGACTGGATGCTTTCTGCTGTCCAGTCTGTGAGGGGTTCCAGGGCAGCCAACGCGGCGTCCAGCACCTCGTTCAGGTTCTCGGGGAGACCCTTGCGGGCGTCGTCGGCGACGTCGATCGCGTCGTCGTTCTTGAACAGGAAGGCGAGCATCTCGGGAGCCTCGCCCAGCAAGGTGATCCGTTCCTGGACCAGCGGCGCGGACTCGGCGAGGATCTCTTCCTGGCGCGGAGTCAGGATCTCCCCCACGAAGCCGGCGGCACGCAGGTACGGCACGAGCCGCTGACGGAAATCCTCCGGAGTGAGCATGCGCACGTGCGTTCCGTTGATGGCTTCGGCCTTCTTGATATCGAAGCGCGCCGGGTTGCCCAGGACGTCGTGGATGTCGAAGTTGGCCACGAGCTGCTCCACGGTGAAGATGTCCTCGTCGGCGCTCAGGGACCAGCCCAGGAGGGACAAGTAGTTGAGCAATCCTTCGCGGATGAAGCCGCGTTCACGGTGCAGAAACAGGCTGGATTCCGGATCGCGCTTGGAAAGCTTCTTGTTGCCCTGGCCCATGACGTAGGGAAGGTGGCCGAATTCGGGCATGTACTCGGCCACGCCGATGGCGTAGAGGGCGCGGTAGAGGGCGATCTGCCGCGGAGTGGAGCTGAGCAGGTCTTCGCCGCGGAGGACGTGCGTGATGCCCATGAGTGCGTCGTCAACGGGGTTCACCAGTGTGTACAGCGGAGCTCCGTTGGCACGCACCACGGCGAAGTCGGGCACGGATCCCGCCTTGAACGTGATTTCCCCGCGCACAAGGTCGTTGAAGGTGAGGTCTTCGTCCGGCATGCGCAGGCGCAACACGGCATTGCGGCCCTCAGCCTTGTACTGGGCGAGCTGCTCCTCGGTGACGTGGCGGTCAAAGCCGTCGTAACCGAGCTTCGGATCCCGGCCGGCGGCGCGGTGCCGCGCTTCGATCTCCTCGGGAGTGGAGTACGACTCATAGATGTGACCGCCGGCCTTGAGCTTGGCGATGACGTCCTGGTACATGTCGCTGCGCTGGGACTGGCGGTACGGTTCGTGCGGCCCGCCAACTTCGACGCCCTCGTCCCAGTCGATGCCGAGCCACTTCAGCGCGTCAAGCAGTTGGTGGTAGCTTTCCTCGCTGTCGCGGGCCGAGTCGGTGTCCTCGATCCGAAAAATCAGTTTGCCACCGGTGTGCCGTGCGTAGGCCCAGTTGAAGAGAGCCGTACGGATCAACCCAACGTGCGGAGTTCCCGTGGGTGAGGGGCAGAACCGGACGCGGACCGGGGTTTCGGCGTTCACGGCAGGAATGGCGGCAGAGTTCGGCGCAGCAACAGTAGTCATAATGGTTCCAACTTTACCCCGTGGCGGTGGGCGGAATGCCCAGTGACCGTGGGCGGAAGCGGCTGACGGGGTGGCCCGCCAAACCCCTACCGGCGGACTACGGGGTTGGACAAGCGGCCGATGCCTTCTATCTCGATCTCGTAGCGGTCGCCCTCCTGGACCAGGCCGACGCCGGCCGGGGTCCCGGTCATGATGACGTCACCCGGAAGCAGCGTGAAAGCCTGCGAAACGATCGACACCAGCTCCCGAACGCTGCGGATCATCTGGTTCGTGCTGCCGTCCTGGCGGAGTTCACCGTTGAGCCAACCCTTGATGGCCAGGTCCTCGGGGTCGAGTTCGGTCTCGATCCACGGGCCGAGCGGCGCGGAGGTGTCAAAACCCTTGGCACGCGCCCACTGCAGGTCCGTCTTCTGGACGTCGCGGGCCGTGAGGTCGTTGCCGCAGGTGTAGCCGAAAATGACATCGTCCACCCGATCTTCGGGCACATCCTTGCAAATGCGGCCAATGACCACACAGAGTTCCGCCTCAAAGGAGACTTCCTCCGAGAACTCGGGCAAGATGATCGGATCGTTGGGGCCAACGACGGCGGTGTTCGGCTTCAGGAACAGCAAGGGGTGCTGCGGGACCTCGTTACCCAGTTCCCGGGCATGCTCGGCGAAGTTCCGTCCGACGCCGATGACCTTGCTGCGCGGAATGATCGGTGCCAGCAGGCGCACGTCTTCCAGCTTGTGGCGGACCGAGGTCCGCTCGACGCCGTTGAAGAAGGGGTCGCCGTGGATGACAGTGATAACTTCACTGCCGGGCTCACCTTCCACGACGCCGTAGACGGGATCAGAATCAACTACAAACCGGGCGATACGCATGGTTTCTAGCGTACCGTCCGCAGGCGGCCAGTACGCGCGCGCTGTGGAGGTGTCCGCTAGCCGCGCAGATAGTCCAATTGCGCCGCCACCGAGGTTTCAGCTGCCCACCGCACGGAAGGATCGACGTCGGGATACACCGCATCGGTGACGGCCTGGACCCCGGCTTCGGCTCCGAGCCGCGCCAGTGCTTCGCGGATCTGGTCCAGTCGCATCTCCCTATGGGCCCGGTACTCGCGGCATACGGCATCGACGGCCGGCAGCACGGGTCCATGCGCGGGCAACAGCGTTGCCGGACCAAGGCTTTCGAGTGTGTTGAGGCTCGAGAGGTAGTCCCCCAGCCTTCCGTCGGGATAGTCCAGGACGGTGGTTCCGCGTCCCAGGATGGTGTCTCCCGTGAGCACTGAGCCATGCGTTCCGTCGCCCGGAAGGTGGAAGCAGACTGAATCCGAAGTATGGCCCGGCGTGGCAAGCACGCGGATCTCAACGCCTGCAGCCTCGATGACCTCACCGCCCCGCAACGGTTGGCCTCCGTGGCAGTGCGCCGGATCCGCCGCGCGGACGGGCGCGCCGGTGAGTTCGTGGAAGCGGGCAGAGGCCTCGGTATGGTCCTTGTGGCGATGGGTGATGAGAACGAGTTCCACAGTTCCCGTGGCAGCCAGGGCCGCGAGGTGCGTTTCGTCGAGCGGCCCGGGATCGACGACGACAACCCCGGCAGCGTCCGGTGCGGCAATGACGTACGAGTTGGTGCCGTCGAGGCTCATCGGACCTGGATTTGGCGCGAGCCGCGAGCGGGTGAGGGGGCTGCTGTTCTGGAAAGAGGCGTCATTGACCGGATTCACTTCTCCATCTTGGCACACGCCAAGGGGCCGGAGCCGGGAACCGGAAGCCCGATGCCAAGAGGCAAGCCCGGCACACGACGTAGCATGGTGCCAAGGAACTGGGACGGATACATATGGACAGTTGCGGAGGAGGAGTCGAAGTGTTGCGGAGTCACACCCGACGAAGAGAACTTCTCCGGACGACGACGGCAATCGCCACCGTCTGCTTTTCCGTCCTCGCAGTCCTCAGCGCTTGTTCCTCCGACACCGGACCGCGGTCCGCCCCGGCCCAGCCCACCGTGGTGATCATCGGAGACTCCCTCAGCACAGGTCACGGCACCTCGCCTGACGATGCCTGGCCGAAGCTGGTGGAGAACGATCCCGGCTTTCAACAGTTCCAGGCGACGATCGTCAATGCCGCGCATGATGGCAGCGGCTATGTCAGTGTTGGCGAGGACGGATCGACTTTCGGTTCCCAAGTGGACACAGCGGTAACCGACGAGACCCGCTTGGTGTTGTTCTTTGGTTCCGAAAATGACATGGGCACCGCCCCCGGAGAAACCGAGGATGCGGCCGCACGGGCGTTCGCCTCAGTCAAGTCCCGCGCTCCCCAAGCCGACATCCTGGTGGTCGGGCCGCCGTCGTACACGAGCTCGCCCGAAGCGGTAAGGCTCGACATCCGCGACCAGGGCAGGGCCGCTGCCCTGAAAGCCGGCGCCGACTTCGTTGATCCGATCGACCTCGGCTGGATCATGGACGATGCCGCGGACCTCATTGGTCCCGACGGCGATCACCCGTCCGCGGCGGGCCAGCAGTATCTGCAGGCCAAGATGGAAGCGCTGATCGGGCCGCGGATCCGGCAAGCCAGCCCCGGTAACACCCCGCTCACTGGTTAAACGGCGACGGCGACCCGCCCACCAAAGTGGGAGGCCGCCGTCGGGCGCTCTGCTGAACCTTAGGCCAGGCGGGTGAGCCAGCCGTGCTTGTCCTCGACCGTTCCGGTCTGGATGCCGAGCAACTGCTGGCGGATGGCCATGGTGGTTTCGCCTGCCTTGGCATCCTCGGAGCCGATGAACTCGGTCTTGTCCTTGAGCACGCCGATGGGTGTGATGACAGCCGCGGTTCCGCAAGCGAAGACCTCGGCGATTTCGCCGGAGGCCACGCCGTCGCGCCATTCAGCGAGGGTGATCTTGCGCTCGGAAACCTCGCGGCCCATGTCCTTCGCCACCTGGATAACCGAAGAACGTGTCACGCCTTCGAGGATGGTTCCGGTGAGTGCCGGAGTGACGAGTGAGCCGTCCTTCATGACGAAGAAGACGTTCATGCCCCCGAGTTCCTCGACGGCGTCGTCGTTGAAGTGGTCCAGGAAGAGGACCTGCTTGCAGCCGTTCTCCTCGGCTTCCATCTGGGCAATCAGGGATGCCGCGTAGTTTCCACCGCACTTGGCGGCACCGGTTCCGCCACGGCCGGCGCGCGCGTATTCACGGGAGATCCAGATGGATACCGGCTTGAGTTCGCCGCCGAAGTAGTTGCCGGCCGGTGAAGCGATGACCCGGAAGGAAACCTCGCGGGCGGCGCGGACACCGAGGAACGCTTCCGTCGCGATCATGAACGGGCGCAAGTACAGGGCTTCGCCGTCGCCGGACGGAACCCATTCCTTGTCCGCCTGCACGAGTTCGCGGATGGCACCGAGGAAGTATTCCTCGGGAAGTTCGGGGAGGGCCAAGCGGCGGGCCGACTTGTTCAGGCGGGCGGCGTTGGCCTCGGGACGGAACGTCCAAATGGAGCCGTCAGCGTGGCGGTATGCCTTGAGGCCTTCGAAGATCTCCTGGCCGTAGTGCAGCACTGCCGCCGAAGGATCAAGGGAAATCGGTCCGTAGGCCTCGACGCGGGCACTGTGCCAGCCGCCCTTGCCCTCTGTGTCAACGCTGTAGTCGACAATGGCAGTGTTGTCGGTGAAGTAGTCGCCAAATCCCGGGTTTGCCAGGATAGCTGCACGCTCCTCAGCAGGCTTCGGGGTCTCCGAGAGCTGCTGGCTGAATTCGACGCCGTGGGCAGTCTGAGTCATGTTTCCTCCAGTCGGCTACCAGGCAGAGCGAACCATCTCTTGGAGGATATGGTTCAGCGACGGACCACGGCAGCAGGTAAATAATTCAAGTAAAGCTTACGCCCGGGCAGTGGTCCTAAAGTGCGGCCGCGATAGCGTCGCCGATGGCCGCGGTGCTGCGGCTGTCGCCATTGCGGCTTTCGATGTCGGCGACGACGGCGGCTTCGATCCTCCGGGCGGCAGTCGTGTAGCCGAGGTGGTCCAGCAACAAGGCCGCGGACAGGATGGCGGCGGTTGGATCCGCTTTCTGCTGTCCGGCGATATCGGGAGCGGAACCGTGGACGGGTTCGAACATGGAGGGCGCAGTGCGGTCCATGTTGATGTTGCCCGAGGCTGCCAGACCGATGCCGCCGGTGATGGCCGCGGCAAGGTCAGTGATGATGTCTCCGAAGAGGTTGTCGGTGACGATCACGTCAAAGCGGGAGGGGTCGGTCACCATGAAGATCGTCGCAGCGTCGATGTGCAGGTAGTCGTGAGTGACCTCTGGGAATTCCTTGGCCACGGCTTCAACGGTGCGCTTCCACAAGTGGCCTGCGAAGACCAGGACATTGTGCTTGTGCACAAGGGTGACGTGCTTGCGGGGACGCTCGCTGGCACGGCGGAAGGCGTCCCGGACGACGCGCTCGACGCCGTGGGCCGTGTTGAGCGACACTTCGGTGGCAACCTCGTGCGGGGTCCCGCCACGCAACGTACCGCCGTTGCCGACGTACGGACCCTCGGTGCCTTCGCGGACCACGATGAAATCGATGTTTCCGGGGTTGGCCAGCGGGCTGCCCACCGTGCCATAGAGCCGCGACGGGCGCAGGTTCACAAAGTGGTCCAGGCTGAAGCGGAGCTTAAGCAGCATCTCGCGTTCAATGATCCCGGAAGGAATGCGGGTGTCCCCCGGGGCGGCACCTACAGCGCCGAACAGGATGGCATCGCGGGTGCGCAGATCGGCCAGGACCGCGTCCGGGAGGGTTTCACCGGTTTCAAGCCAGTGCTGGGCTCCAAGCTTGTATTCGGTCTGCTCCAAGGTGACGCCCTCTTCGGCGACGACCTTTTCCAGGACCTTGAGGGCTTCGGCAATGACTTCGGGGCCAATGCCGTCGCCGGGAATGACAGCCAGGTTGATCGTTGCGGCGGGTTGCGTTGCGCTCATGTTTTCAGACTGCCAATGCATCCACATGTTGGTCAAAATCGTCTCACCATTTGAGCGCCCGGAGGTCTGTGAGGAGCGCCCTTCGCGAGAAGCTACTGCCCGGGGACAGGTGAAGCGACCACGGCCACATTTTTGCCCCAGAGATCCTGCGTATAGCAGCTGATCAGGACCAGTCGATTGGGCACCGCTGTCCAGACGGGACTGTCTTTCAAAGTCGATTTTGTGTACGTCGTGACGGAATCGACCTTGTATGTCATCGTTCCCGTTGCCGTGACGACTTTGAACTCATCCCCAGGGGCTGCTGCATAGCTGAGATGGTTGAACGGCGCGTCGAGCCCTTCCCAACTGTGCCCGATCACGTAGGTGGTATTCGTCGAGCCCGCTCCGGGGGTTCCGAACGGACTGAGCCAATATCCATCCATCGTCTCCGGCGGCTCAATGCTCTGCCCGCCAGCGGGGTCCGGTCGCAGCGGGTGAACCACCACATTTAGGGCAAACGCCGGGTACGTAATCTGCAATGGCGCCGACGCCGCAGGCAGACTCGTTCCCCGCCTAGTGGCAGGAGCGTCCACCGCCGCACGGTTCGGCTCGGGCTTGATCGCAGGAGCCGCAGACGAAAGCGCCAGCTGCCCTACGTCCAAAGCGGCCGGATTCCCTGGACCGTATGCGCCATTGACCAGCCAGGACGCAAGCAGCCCCCCGACGCAAATCGCCAACAAGAGAAGATCCCTGGAACTGATCAGCAGGCCACGGATGCCGGCTGCGCGAGGCTGCCGCACGTAACGGTGACTGGCCATGATCACTCCCGGAGACGGCGAAGAAGGTGGATGGGTGCCGAACATCGTATGGCGGCACCCACCGGGGTTTGCCTAGCGGTCGGCCTTCCGGGCGCGCACACCGCTCCTCACGACTACAAACGCGGCCACTGCACTGAAGAGAGCAGTCAGGCCGGAAAGCCAACCGGGGATCCCCGCGTCCGCCTTCCCGCCGACGGCCGTCTGGACGTTGTAGCCCACGTTGGTTATCGAGGGGTCCGGCGCCGCTGCGGCGCCGGCAGCAGCTTCGGCCGCGGCGGGGGTGGCGGCTGCAGGCGCCGGCGCTGCCGGAGTGACGGCTGCAGGCACCGGCGGACTTGTCACCGGCGGACTGACCACCGGATCCACCGCCGGGCTGGTCGCCGCCGGACTCGTCACCGGCGGACTGACCACCGGATCCACCGCCGGACTCGTCGCCGGCGGACTGACCACCGGATCCACCGCCGGACTCGTCGCCGGCGGACTGACCACCGGATCCACGGCCGGACTCGTCACCGCCGGGCTCGTCACGGGAGGGCTGACCACGGGATCCACCGCCGGGCTGGTCGCCGGCGAGCTCGTCACGGGAGGGCTGACCACCGGATCCACCGCCGGGCTGGTCGCCGGCGAGCTCGTCACGGGAGGGCTGACCACCCTGCAGCCGGCGTTAAGGATGGCGATGTTTTCCGCGGTGAGGTTTTGCCCGTTGGGCATAAGGTCGCCCGCGTTGGCGGGAACGATGTCGTTGGTGTCGGCGACATGCCCGGAAAGCGCCGACAAGCTGATGTCACCGCGACGTATGGGTTCGACGCCGAATGCGTGGCGTGGCAGATGGTGATCTTGTCTGAGGGAGCAGCGTTCGCCGTCACCGTGGCACCCAGCAATCCCAGGCCCACGACCCCCAGGGTCGCAATAGTCCGTTTCATTTCGGTCCCTCCAACCACATCGGGTTCGAGCTGACCAGACTTTGCAGAGTAACCGTCTTCGAGACCCAGGAAAGACAAGTACGGGAGACCTCAACAAGCGAGATGAATCTTGACAGTTACTCCCCAGAAAGTGTCATCAGTTCGCTTGCTTTTCAGGCTAGGTTTCCGTCTACTAATTAACGCGAGTGGCGGCTACGCGTTTACAGGTAGGAACCAGTCCGCCTTGCCCCGGCCGCTACCTGCCCCGAGTGGAGCTCCACTCGCCGGCGCGAAGGGACCACTTGGAAGTCCAGCGACCCGCCGGACCCGCCTCCGGGCACCGAGCGGTCGTGGGACGGAAAAGGAACACCCCCTCACCGGTGAGGTGAAGGGGTGTCACGCACCGCCAAAGTGAGCGAGCGTCCGCCCAGAAGGCAACGTAAGTGAGCGGGCGTCCGCGTCAGGCACCATATAAATGAGCGGGCGTTCGCCCAAAAGACGGCATATGTGAGCGGGCGTCTAGGCCTCGGCGGGCTCCTCGTAACGCGGGAAGACCGGGGCCGGGGCCGGGAGCTCCGTGCCGGGGACGATCGGCGTGGCGATGGCCGCGAACTGGCGGGCCTCGCCTTCCGGCTGTCCCAGCACCTCAAGCAGCTTGGCGGCCGACGTCGGCATGACCGGCTGGGCGAGGATCGCCACGATGCGGACAACCTCCAGCGTGACGTACAGGACCGTGTTCATGCGCTCGACATCGGTCTTACGCAGCACCCACGGGGCCTGCTCGGCGAAGTACGCGTTGGTATCACCAAGCACAGCCCAGATTGCCTCAAGGGCACGGCTGAATTCCTGCTTCTCGAAAGCCGCGCGGGCCACGTCCAGCAGTCCGCCGGTCTGGGTCAGCAGCGCGGTGTCCTCGGCCGAGAAATCGCCGGGAACCGGCACCTTGCCTTCGCAGTTCTTGGCCACCATGGACAGCGAACGCTGGGCCAGGTTGCCGAAGTTGTTGGCGAGGTCTGCGTTCATGCGACCCACGATCGCCTCGTGGTTGTAGCTGCCGTCCGCGCCGAAGGGCACTTCGCGGAGGAAGAAGAAGCGTACCTGGTCCAGGCCGTATTGCTCCACAAAATCCTTGGGGGCCACGACGTTGCCGAGGGACTTGGACATCTTGACCCCGTTGTTCGTCAGGAAGCCATGGATCATGACGCGCTTGGGCAGTTCCAGTCCGGCGCTCATCAGGAAGGCGGGCCAGAAGATCGCATGGAAGCGTGAGATGTCCTTGCCGATGACGTGGACGTCCGCGGGCCAGAACTTACGGAACGCCTCCGAACCGGCATCCGGGTAGCCGACCCCCGTCAGGTAATTGGTCAGGGCGTCAACCCACACGTACATGACGTGCTTGTCGTTCCCCGGCACCGGGACCCCCCAGTCGAAAGTCGTCCGGCTGATGGACAAGTCCTGCAGCCCCTGCTTGACGAAGCTGATGACCTCGTTGAAGCGGTACTGGGGGGCGCCGAATTCCGGCTGCTCCTCGTACAAGGCCAACAACCTGTCCTGGTAGGAGGACAAGCGGAAGAAGTAGCTCTCCTCGGCGGTCCACGTCACTTCGGTGTCGGTACCGCGCGAGTAGCGGACGCCGTCGTCCTTCAGTACGGTCTCGTCCTCGGTGTAGTAAGCCTCGTCGCGGACCGAGTACCAGCCCTCGTACTTGGACAGGTAAATGTCCCCCTTGGCTTCCATCTTCTTCCAGATGGCCTGGGAAGCGGCGTAGTGGTCGGCGTCCGTCGTGCGGATGAAGCGGTCGTAGGAGATCCCTAGGGCAGCATGGGCGGCCTTGTAGACTTCGGCATTCCGGTCCACGAGTTCCTTGGGCGTGATGCCTTCTTTCTCCGCAGCCTGGGCAATCTTCATGCCGTGCTCGTCCGTACCGGTCAGGAACATCACGTCAAAGCCATCGAGGCGCTTGAACCGGGCCATCGCGTCGGTGGCGATGTACTCGTAGGCATGCCCGATGTGCGGCTCGCCGTTCGGATACGTAATGGCGGTGGTGATGTAGAACGGGGGTTTATCTGGAGACGTCACTCTACGAAGTTACCTTCTCTTGGAGATGGAAAGACCGGACCGGCCGCATGTGACGGCCGGTCCGGAGGCATCGGCTACTAGTTCAATTCAGTCAGCGTATCGCTGAGCCTGACAAGCTCGTGGTCGTGCGACGCCACCAGCACGGCAATCCCGTCTTTGGTGGTGTCCTTCAGGATGCTGATGATGCGGTTTGCCGAGGTACGGTCCAGGCTGGCCGTTGGCTCGTCGACCACCAGGACACGGGTGCCCAGGATCAGGGCCCGGGCGATCGCGACACGCTGGCGCTCACCGCCGGACAGCTGCGCAGGACGGTGGCGCATGCGCCGGCCCAGCCCCACCAGGTCCAGCAGGTCCTTGGCCATTTCGGTGCGCTGTTCCACTTCGCCGTCGGGAACGGCCGGCAACAACACGTTCTCCAAGGCGCTCATGCCATCGATCAAGGCGCCGCCCTGGTCCACGTACCCGATGAGGGCGCGGCGGCGGTCGGCGATTTCGTCGTCGCCCATCTTCTCGAGGGAGTCGCCCTCCCAGAGGACCCGGCCCGACGTCGGAAGCGTGAGTCCCGCTCCCACTGTCAGGATGCTGGTCTTGCCTGAGCCGCTTCGCCCGGCGACGCAGTGCATCTCGCCGGCGTGCAGGGTCAGGTTGAAGTCCTCGACGACGGTGACCGGCTCCGCGCCACCCTTGTCGCCGCCATAGCGGATGGTGATGTTGCTCAACTGCAGGGGCATGCCGTGGTCCGCAGCCCGCACGATGGTGTTGGCGCGGGTCTGGAACGACTCGTCGGTGGATTCCGTGGTCGCGGTCAGATCGGGTTGGAGATTGTCAGTCATTTGACCACTTTCGTTGCAATGGGAATCCAGCAAATTACGGCCAACACTCCGGCCAAGGCGGCCCATAGTGCAGCATAAGGAGCGAGCAACAGGCCCAGGCTCAGCGCCCCCAGGACGCCCAGGATCAGGGCCACGGCTCCGACCAAGGCATTTTCGAAGAATCGGACCTGGCCCAGCATGTCCGGGTTCCAGCCCATGGCCCGGAGCGTGCCGAGCTGTTCGCGCCTGGACTGGAGTTCGAACCGACCAGTGACCAAGGTCAGCACGAGGCCCACGAGCACCCCGCAGACTGCCAGGATGACGCTCGGCAGCGCGACGGTGGCGGAGGCGAGCCCGCTGAGGGCGCTGGCTCCAGCTGCGCGCGGGATATCAATGAGCAAGGCGATCAGGGCACCAACGGCCGCCCCGAACACGCCCACCGCCACGGCCAGCGCCACTGAGCTGAAACGGTGGGTGACCAGTTGGCGGTACGCAAACGTCAGCGGTGAATCCACCGCGATCAGGCGTTCATCGTGTTGGGGCTCCTGGTCGACGACGTCGCGGTGCCGCAATTGCTGGGCCGCGATGTAGGCGGCAGCGCAGTAAATGAGCAACACCGACGCGGAAACAATGACCGTAGCCAGGTTCCAGCTCAGAAGGCTCAGCGCAATGCCCGCCACGGCAACGATCCCCGCACCGATGCCGAACTCCTCAAGGACCCAACTTCGGATCTTCCTTTGGGTCCAGCCCATGGCGCGGAGGATCCCCGCCTCACTGCGTCGTTGGCGGATGTAGCTGACTGTGGAAGCGCCGGTCAGGAGGGTGGCTCCGCACAGCGTCAGGAAGAGAAGGGTGATGTTGGTGCCCGTGAGGGAACCGGAAACGGCATCGGCGGCATCCTGCCGAACCCACGACTGCTGGACGGTGCCCAGCGCGGATTCCTTGCCGGCGTCGTCCTTGGAGTATCCCGGGACGAAGATGTTGGCGTCTTCACGCGCGGAGCCGGCCACCACAGTGGCTTCGAGACCCATGTCGCGGATCTGGGCTGCGAGCTTGTCGACCTCGGGTTGGGCCTGCTTCCAGTTGCCTGGCGCGCTGGCGCGGACCCGGACGGCATCGATCACGTTGGCGTTGGAATCGTAACCGCGCGCGGCGGCAAGTCCGTAGTAGTCGGTAATGGCGCCGGCGGACTGGCTGACCAGCCCCGTGTCGCTCAGCGAGGGCTTGAGGCCCTTTGCTGCGGTGTCATTGCCCGAAGCGTCCTTCTGGAGCGTCATCGGGGCCGGGTCGTAGCCACCCAGCGGCAGCTTGTTGACGTCGCCTGCTGCTTTCTGGATCGCTGCCGGATCAAATGTCCCGTAGACCATCGGCAGTGGCGTAGCGGGCTTCGATCCCGTGGAAAGGTTCTCCCGGTACGAGCGCTCGTCGACCGGCTTGCGCTGGCTCTGGTCCACAATCGCCCCGAAGGCCGACTTCTCGGGCAGCTTGTTGACGGTAACCCAGTCCCCCGGTGTGGCGGACTTGGCGACGGCTCCATTCGCGGAGGTTTCGCCGTCCTTGTACTTGGGTGCGGCGGCGAAGTCCGTGCTCCACTGGGCTGGCTGGTACAGGCCTTGGCTGAAGTTGCCCATGTTGCCCAGCAACTGGCTGTGGTCCGTGGATCCTGGCCATGACAGGGCGAACGGCGACTTTGAGACGAAGGGCAGGTAGTCCTTGTCCAAGGAACGCGAGACAGTGCCGACGTCGTTGACGACCTTGCCCGAATCATCGATTTCCTGGATCTTGACCGAGTACTTCAGGTCCAGTGAGGTTCCCTGGCGGACGATCAAAGGAATGGCCTGCGAAGCATCCGTGATCTGGCCGGAAAGCTTTGCCTGCTGGTACTGCGTCATGAGGGGTGCCCAGTATTTGAGCTTGACACCCATGAAATCCGGGCCTTGTTCGAGTTCCTGCTGAGTAGGGCTCTTGGCGAAGAGTTGTTCGAAGTAGCGGCCGATGGCACCGGCGTTGCGGGTGTCGGCCGGCGGCGCCTTTTGCAGCGGTGCGAGGAAGTCTCCGGCCGAGCCCAAGAGGGCGCGTTCAGCGGTCGGATCGACGGCGACGACCGACTCGGTGACCTGTGGAGCCATGGGCAGCGCCACAGAAAGGTTGAAGAGGTTGTGTTCCGAGCCACCGGCAGGAGCGGGGAACTTAATGCCGGTCTCCCCTGCGGGGCCGGCGATGCGGATGCTCTTGCCCCCGGCAGTCTGCTGCTCTACGACCTGACCCTTGCCGAGCGTGCCTTCAGCACTGGTCTGGAAGAGGGTTTGCTGGGACACTCCGTCGGAGCTCACGGCAGTGGCGGTGAGGCGGTACTTCTTGGGCTGCGCGGGAAGCACGGATTCCGGCGCGGGCCAGCTCTTGGAGTCCGTTCCGGTCGGATCTCCGGCGGTGGCTCCTCCCGCCAACCCCGCGTTGTAGCCGAGGTAGTCCATTGCATCGAGACGCGGGGTTTCCAGGTTCTGCGTCACCCTTGAAACAAGGCTGATGGGCGCCGCGACGGACGCACCGCTCAGCCCACGGATCTTCTCGAGTTGCGGGAAGCTGATGCCGCCCTGGCCGTTCGCGATGTCCGGCTGGAGGAGTGCCCCGCCGTCCTTGGTATTCGCGGACTTGGCCTGGACCAGGATGTCGTACAGTCCGCGTGAGTTCTCATCCACCGTCCGGTTCAGCGCGGCCTGCGACTGGCTCTGGATGAATACGGACAAACACATGGCGACGATCAAAATGGCCGCGGTCAACAGAAGCACACGGCTTCGGATGAACCTCTGGACGGCGTTCATAGGGCTCCCTGAGTCCTGGATTGCGGGTGTGTACACTGCTGTCCCTGGAACCATGCCGAGGCAATGGGAATCCACCGGGTGCGTGCAAAAGTATTGGCCGGCCTGCCGCCGGTTCCGAATTTCGGACCAAGCCATTGTAGGCAGACCGGCCAATAATATGTTGCCGATGTGAACTGCGGCACACTTTTCTAGCTCAAACGGTGAGGATGCTAGTCCTCCAGATCCACTTCACGGACCATGTCGGCGCCGATCCCGGCCTTGATGGCTTCAAGGACCTGCTGCGGCACGGAAGTGTCGATCGTCAGCAGCGCCAAGACCTGCCCGCCTTCGCTCTGGCGGGCCACCTGCATGCCACCGATGTTGATGTTGTTCATGCCCAGGATGTGGCCGATGGTGCCGATGACACCGGGACGGTCCGCGTAGGAAACAACCACCAGGTGCTCGCTGATCGGGATTTCGACGTCGTAGCCATTGACGCCCACGAGCTTCTGGACCTGCTTGGGCCCGGTGAGCGTGCCGGCCACGGAGATCTGGGAGCCGTCGCTCAGTGCCCCGCGGATGGTCAGGACGTTGCGGTAGTCCTCGGCTTCCGGCGTCGTGATCAGGCGGGTGTTGATGCCGCGCTGCTCGGCGATGACGGGCGCGTTGACGTAGGAGACCTGCTCGGTCACGACGTCGGCGAACACGCCCTTGAGCGCTGCCAGCTCGAGGACCTTCACGTCCAGGCTGGCGATTTCGCCCGCGACCTCGACGTCGATCTGCGTCAGGGATGCGTGGGTCAGGGCCGTGAAGATCCGGCCGAGCTTTTCGATCAGCGGGATTCCGGGGCGAACGTCGGAAGCGATCACGCCACCGGCAACGTTGACAGCATCCGGGACGAGTTCGCCGGCGAGGGCGAGGCGCACGGACTTCGCCACGGAGACGCCGGCTTTTTCCTGGGCTTCATCGGTGGAGGCGCCAAGGTGAGGCGTCACGATGACGTTGTCCATGCCGAAGAAGGGAAGGTCGGTGCTCGGCTCCTTGACGAACACGTCGACGGCGGCGCCGGCGATCTGGCCGTCTTCCAAAGCCTCGTGGAGGGCTTCCTCGTCGATCAGGCCGCCACGGGCGACATTGACAACGTAGGCCGTTTCCTTCATCTTCTTGAAGGCATCGGCGCCCAGCATACCCACGGTTTCCGGGGTCTTCGGCATATGGATGGTGATGAAGTCCGACTTCTCGAGCAGCTCGTCCAGGGTGACGAGCTTGACGCCGAGTTGCGCCGCGCGTGCCGAAGTGATGTAGGGGTCGTAGGCCAGGATCTCAGTCTCGAAGCCCTGCAGACGGGCAGCCACGAGCGCTCCGATGCGTCCGAGGCCGATGATGCCGATCTTCTTCTCGAAGAGTTCGATGCCCGTGTACTTGGAGCGCTTCCACTCGCCCCCCTTCAGTGCAGAGCTGGCCTGCGGGATGTGGCGGGCGAGGCTGAGGATGTGGCCGACCGTAAGCTCGGCAGCGGACACAATGTTCGACGTCGGGGCGTTGACCACCATGACGCCGGCCTGGGTGGCGGCCTTGATGTCGACGTTGTCCAGGCCGACACCGGCACGCGCGATGATCTTGAGGTTCTTGGCTGCGGCAATTGCCTCGGCGTCCACCTGGGTGGCTGAACGCACGAGGATGGCGTCGACGTCGACGATTGCGGAGAGCAGCTGGGAGCGGTCCGCGCCGTCGGTTTGGCGGATCTCGAAGTCCGGACCAAGGGCTTCGATCGTGGCGGGCGAAAGTTCCTCAGCGAGGAGTACTACTGGCTTGGTGCTAGTCACCGGTGACCTCTTTAGCTCTCTTTTTCAGGTGGGGTTTTGGTGAAACGATTCTTTGACGACGAAGGCCGGACCCGGTATACCGGGTCCGGCCTCCATGCCGGGCGGCTTCATTTCGAGCCTATCCCGAACGGCGTTCTGTGTTGAATTGCTACGGCTCCTGCCGCGGCTTCAACGGGTGCCTTGACTAGCGGGCTGCGGAGCCTTCGACGTAGTCCTCGTCCTGCTGCTGCCAGGAGAACAGGGAACGCAGCTCGCGGCCGACACCCTCGATCGGGTGCCGCTCTGCCTTGGCCCGCAGTTCCTTGAACTCGACTGCGCCGTTGTCCTGGTCGTCGATGAAACGCTTGGCGAAGGCACCGGACTGGATGTCGGCGAGGACGCCGGCCATGTTTTCCTTGACCCGGGGGTCGATGACGCGCGGGCCGGAGACGTAGTCGCCGTACTCTGCGGTGTCGGAAACGCTCCAGCGCTGCTTGGCGATGCCGCCCTCCCACATGAGGTCAACGATGAGCTTGAGCTCGTGAAGAACCTCGAAGTAGGCGATCTGCGGCTGGTAGCCGGCTTCGGTCAGGGTCTCGAAGCCGTACTGGATCAGCTGGGAGACACCGCCGCACAGGACAGCCTGCTCGCCGAAGAGGTCGGTTTCGGTTTCTTCGGTGAAGGTGGTCTTGATGACGCCGGCGCGGGTGCCGCCGATTGCCTTCGCGTAGGACTTGGCCAGTTCCCAAGCGGAACCGGAAGCGTCCTGCTCGACGGCGATGATGTCCGGGATACCGCGGCCGGCTTCGAACTCGCGGCGCACGGTGTGTCCGGGAGCCTTCGGGGCGATCAGGATGACGTCAACGCCCTCGGGCGCCTCGATGTAGCCGAAGCGGATGTTGAAGCCGTGGGCGAAGGCAAGGGCCTTGCCGGCGGTCAGCTTGTCCTTGATGGAGTCGTTGTAGATCGCGCGCTGGTGCTGGTCCGGTGCCAGGATCATGATGACGTCGGCCCATTCGGCTGCGTCGGCAACGTTCTTGACCGTGAAGCCTGCGTCCTCGGCCTTGGCGATCGACTTCGAGCCTTCCTTGAGCGCGATGACAACCTCGACGCCGGAGTCGCGCAGGTTCAGCGCGTGGGCGTGGCCCTGGGAACCGTAGCCGACAATGGCAACTTTGCGACCCTGGATGATCGACAGGTCTGCGTCGTCGTCGTAGAACATTTCAGTCACTTGCGTAACTCCTCTTGAGTGGTTTTGTAGATATTGTCTGTGGTTCGGTATCGGGCTACTACGCAGTACCTAGGACAGTGCCTAAGCGCTGCGCAAAGCCCTGTCACTCATGGAGCGGGATCCCCGCCCAACGGCCAAGGTGCCGGACTGCACTATTTCGCGGATGCCGAACGGCTCAAGCACTGAAAGCAGCGCTGCGAGCTTTTCCGGGGTACCGGTTGCCTCAATGACCACCGAGTCTGTGGAAACGTCAACCACTGAGGCACGGAACAAGTCTGCAGCTTGGGTGACCTGCAGGCGTGTCGCGGCATCCGCACGTACCTTGACCAGGATGTGGTCACGTTGCACGGAAGATTCTGATGTCAGCTCGACAATCTTGATCACGTTGATCAGTTTGTTGAGCTGTTTGGTGACCTGCTCGATGAGGTCGCCATCGGCGTCGACGACGACGGTCATCCGGGAAATCCCGGAGACCTCGGTGGGGCCGACGGCCAGGGAGTTGATGTTGAAGGCCCGCCGGGCGAAGAGGCTGGCCACGCGGGTCAGCACGCCGGGCTTGTCTTCGACCAGAACGGACAGTGTGTGGCGGCTCATGGCTAGTCCTCCTCTTCCCATTCCGGGGTCATGTTGCGGGCAACCTGGATCTGGTCATTCGAGACTCCGGAGGGGACCATCGGCCACACCATGGAGTTCGGGCTGACCACGAAGTCGATGACCACGGGACGGTCATTGATTTCCAAGGCCTTCTGGATGGTTGCGTCGATGTCCTCGTCCCGCTCGCAGCGGAACGCGGCACAGCCGTAAGCGTCTGCCAGCTTGACGAAGTCCGGGATACGGACGGTGTCGTGGCCGGTGTTCAGGTCGGTGTTGGAGTAGCGGCCTTCATAGAAGAGGGTCTGCCACTGGCGCACCATGCCCAGCGAGGAGTTGTTGATGATGGCAACCTTGATGGGAATTTTGTTGATGGCGCAGGTGGCCAGTTCCTGGTTGGTCATCTGGAAGCAGCCGTCGCCGTCGATCGCCCAGACCACGCGGTCGGGTTCGCCGACCTTGGCGCCCATGGCTGCCGGCACGGCATAACCCATGGTGCCGGCGCCGCCGGAGTTGAGCCAGGCGTGGGGACGCTCGTACTTGATGAACTGGGCGGCCCACATCTGGTGCTGGCCAACGCCAGCAACGTAGATGCCTTCCGGACCCGTGAGCGCACCAATGCGTTCAATGACCCGCTGGGGGGCACTGAGTCCGTCTTCCGGTTCGGTCCAACCCAGGGGGTAGGTATCGCGGAGGTTGTTGAGGAACGCCCACCAACCGTCGAGGTCCGGGGTGCCGGATAGTTCGAAAGCGGCCCTGACGGCTTCGCTCAGTTCCGGAATGATCTCCTTGACGGAGCCCACGATCGGAACGTCAGCGGTGCGGTTCTTGGAAATCTCCGCGGGGTCGATGTCCGCGTGGATGATCTTGGCGTGCGGAGCGAAGGTGCTGAGGACGCCCGTCACCCGGTCATCGAAGCGCGCACCAAGGGTGATCAGCAGATCGGACTGCTGCAGTGCGGTGACCGCGGAAACCGTGCCGTGCATGCCCGGCATGCCGACGTGCTGCGGGTGGGAATCCGGGAACGCGCCGCGGGCCATGAGGGTGGTCACCACGGGTGCGCCGGTCAGCTCTGCGAGTTCGCGCAGTTCGGCCGAAGCGTGCGCCTTGACCACACCGCCACCGACATACAGGACCGGCTTGCTTGCCGCAGCGATCAGCCGGGCAGCCTCACGCACCTGCTTGTTGTGGCCACGGACCACCGGCCGATAGCCCGGCAAATCGATCTTGGGCGGCCAGGAGAAGGTCATGGTGCCCTGCTGGGCGTTCTTGGCGATGTCCACCAGTACCGGACCGGGACGCCCGGTGCTGGCAAGGTAGAAAGCTTCGGCCATGACATGCGGGATGTCATTGGGATCCGTCACCAGGAAGGAATGCTTGGTGATCGGCATGGTGATGCCGACGATGTCTGCTTCCTGGAAAGCATCCGTGCCAATGACGGAAGCCGATACCTGGCCGGTAATGGCCACGAGGGGCACGGAGTCCATGTGGGCATCCATGATGGCGGTAACGAGGTTGGTGGCACCGGGGCCCGAGGTGGCGATACAGACGCCAACCCGTCCGGTAACCATGGCGTAGCCTTGGGCTGCGTGGCCGGCTCCCTGTTCGTGACGGACCAGGATGTGATTCATCTTGGAGGCCATCAAAGGGTCATAGGTGGGGAGGATCGCGCCACCGGGCAAACCAAAAATATCGTCCACGCCGAGTTCTTCGAGCGAGCGGACAATAGCTTCCGAGCCGGTCATCACCGTTGGGGGTACAACGTTGTTCGGCCCGAGTACAGGAGAGGGAGTTGCAGCATTGTCGACGACGGCGTCAGCCGGACGGTCGACCTTTTCCGGAGCTTTGGGGGCTCCAGCGGACTTTGCAGCCATCAGCGAGGGGCTGATCGGCGATCCTTTGCTCATCGGACTCTTCCTTTGGGGATCTTCAATTAGTGAAAGTTACTGCGTGGGTACTGCGTTCATGCGGGTTCCTGCTCAATGCGCCGTCCCTTGCGGGAAATAAAAAAACCCCTCAGCCTTGCGGCTCTTCGAGGGGTTGCGCGTGACGGTTCGTTACCAGTCGGGCTAGGAGGCCACGCGCTTTGTAAGTACGACAGTGCCCACGGTGGCGCCGACAGTAACGAATGCGATCATGCGTTCAGTGTTCCCTCTTAGTGAGATAGGTGTCAAACGATGAAGATGTCATCTCACTATATGGACCCCATTGTCCACAGACTGGTCCTACCCCGGCCGCCCAACTGACTCGCAGTTGTTGTCGTTATGAGGCGTCAAAACGACAACAAGTTCGAGCCAGTTGGGCCGGAACCCGGAACTAGCCGCAGTAGGCGCCCGTGGAGGCGCTGTGCACCAGCTTGGCGTACTTGGCGAGGACGCCCTTGGTGAACTTGGCCGGGAGGGGCTCCCAGCCGACCTTGCGGGACTCGAGTTCGGCTTCGTCCACCAGGAGGTCGAACGAACGGGCGGCGATGTCCACGCGGATCTTATCGCCGTCCTTGACGAAGGCGATGGGTCCGCCGTCGACGGCTTCAGGCGCAACGTGCCCGATGCAGAGACCGGTGGTACCGCCCGAGAAGCGGCCATCGGTCAGCAGGAGCACATCCTTGCCGAGGCCCGCACCCTTGATGGCGCCGGTGATGGCGAGCATCTCACGCATGCCCGGGCCGCCCTTGGGTCCTTCGTAACGGATCACGACGACGTCCCCGGCCTTGATCTCACCCTTGTCCAAAGCGTCGAGTGCGCCCTGCTCGCGCTCAAACACGCGGGCGGTTCCTTCGAAGACATCGGCGTCGAAGCCGGCGCTCTTCACGACGGCACCTTCCGGCGCCATGGAACCGTGCAGGATGGTGATGCCGCCGGTCTTGTGGATCGGATTGTCCAGGGCGCGGAGGATCTTGCCGTCGAGGTCCGGCGGGTTGATGGTGGCCAGGTTCTCGGCAAGGGTCTTGCCCGTGACCGTCAGGCAGTCGCCGTGCAGCAGGCCGGCGTCGAGCAACGCCTTCATGATGACCGGCACGCCGCCGATCCTGTCGACGTCGGTCATGACGTAGCGGCCGAAGGGCTTGAGGTCGCCCAGGTGCGGGATCTTGTCGCCGATGCGGTTGAAGTCGTCCAGGGTCAGTTCGACCTCGGCTTCCCGGGCGATCGCGAGCAGGTGCAGGACGGCGTTGGTGGAACCGCCGAAGGCCATCGTGACGGCGATGGCGTTCTCGAACGCCTTCTTGGTCATGATGTCCCGGGCGGTGATGCCGAGGCGGAGCAGGTTGACCACTGCCTCGCCGGACTTGCGGGCAAAGTCATCACGACGGCGGTCTGCCGAGGGCGGGGCAGCCGAGCCCGGCAGGGACATGCCGAGGGCTTCGCCGATGCACGCCATGGTGTTGGCCGTGTACATGCCGCCGCAGGCGCCTTCACCAGGACAGATGGCGCGTTCGATGCGGTCCAGGTCTCCGCGGCTCATCTTGCCGGCGGCGCATGCGCCCACGGCTTCGAACGCGTCAATGAGGGTGACTTCCTTTTCCGAGCCGTCCTCGAGCTTGACCCAGCCCGGCATGATGGAACCGGCGTAAAGGAAGACGCTGGCGAGATCCAGGCGGGCGGCTGCCATCAGCATGCCCGGGAGGGATTTGTCGCAGCCGGCCAGCAAAACGGAGCCGTCAATGCGCTCGGCCTGCATGACGGTTTCAACGGAGTCGGCAATGACTTCACGCGAAACAAGGGAGAAGTGCATGCCCTCGTGGCCCATGGAAATGCCGTCCGACACGGAAATGGTGCCGAACTGCATGGGGAAACCACCGCCGGCGTGAACGCCTTCCTTGGCGCCCTGGGCGAGTCGGTTCAGCGAGAGGTTGCACGGCGTAATTTCGTTCCACGAGCTCGCGACGCCGATTTGGGGCTTGGCGAAGTCGTCATCGCCCATGCCTACGGCCCGGAACATGCCTCGCGCGGGGGCGGCATGGATGCCGTCCGTTACGACCCGGCTGCGTGGCTTGATGTCCGGCTGGTTGTCTGTCGCAATTGGGGTGTGGTCACTCATGGGCACGAGTCTATGACTCTTGGGCTGTGGCCAACGAACATGATCGGCGGGTTAAGGCGAATTTAGCGCTATTTCATTCAATATTTCATTCAAATAATGGACAGTCGTCTCGATATGTGAGACATCGGTCTCATTGTCGGCCGCGGTTCCATCCGACAGGATCGCGGGCGCACTGAAGGCCGCGAATCGATTGACTAACCTAGACAGCCCCGTGACACGGACGTAACGTCAAATCACGACCACTGCGCCACCCGAACAGACAGAAGGGCTCTTCCCATGGATTGGTTGATCTGGGTCATCGTCATCGTGTTGATCGTCGCGATTGTTTGGTGGCTCCTGAGCCGCAATAGCGCGAAGTCTTCCCCGGGCGCCATGGCCCCGGCCTCACCCTCGCCGACCGCCTCGTCACCGCAAATGGACGTCTCTTCCGCCGCTCTGACAGGCTCCGCCCCTTTGGTCGCCGCGACCGCGACCGCCGATCAAGACTTAGCCGGGTCGCGCGCGGCCGCACCCGAGGCCGAACCCGAGCCGGAGCCCGAAGCGGCAACCGAGGCGGGCGGCGTCGACGTCGACGACTGGGAGCGCCCTGTCCCTCCCCTCGAAGCCGGATTGGCTGCCCCGGAGGAGTCCCCAGCGTCCGGAACCCCTGTGGAGGAGCCGGTGTTCGAGGAGCCCACGCTTTCGGAACCCGTGCTGTCCGGGGACGCAGTTTCCGAGGATGCGGTTTCCGAAGCTGCGCTTTCTGAAGCCGTGGTTTCCGAGGCCACCGGGCCGGTTGCTGCCGAGCCGGAACTTGAAGGGGGCGTGACGGCCGACGACGTCACAGCGGCCGACGCCGCCGAGTGGGAAGCCACCTGGAGCGAAGGCGGCGCACCCGTGGCCCCCGCTCCGATCCACCACCGCGAGTACACGGACGCCCATGCACCGACGCTACCGGGTGCGGAATCCGCCGCCGCGGAGGCAGCCGACGCTGCTGCGGAAGGGGGGCAGGAAGACCGGGCTGAAACTTCCGATGCGGTCCCCGCGCCTGTTGAGTCAACCACCCTGGCCCAGGATTCCACCGGCGCGTCGCCGCTGGGCGGGCATCTCGCCGCCGAGCAGCCGTACGGTGAAGGCTCGGCTGCGGCCGGCGCTGACGGGAGCGGCCCCGCGGGCTACACAGTCAAAGGCCACGCGGACACCATGACCTACCTCGATGAAGACAGCCCGTCCTACGACGAGGTCAAGGCCGAGGTCTGGTTTATTTCGAGCGCCCACGCCGAGGCAGCCGGTTTCCGGCCGCCTCGCAGGAACCGCCGCTGAGAGCCCCAAGGACCTGAGGACCCAGGGCAGCAAGCGGCCCTGCAACCAGGACAACTAATGAACCAGGCAAAGGCGGGTTCCGGGAGCGTTTTCCGGTCCCGCCTTGCGCTTGTCCGGGCTCCGATTGTAGTGGCCTGCCTCATGGCTTTGCTGCTGAGCGCGTGCACAGGGAGTTCCCCCGGTCCGGGGCCTACCCAAGGCAACGGACCGGAGTTGCTTCGAAAGCTTGACCTCAACCTGACACTCCCGTGGTCCATCGTGTTCCTCGGCGACGGCACTGCCATCATCTCCGAACGCGACACCAAGCTGATCAAATCGGTCCGGAACGATCGGGCCACGACGGTAGGCGAGTTTCCCGGCGTCGTACCCGGTGGCGAAGGCGGACTGCTGGGGCTGGCACTCTCCCCGACATTCGCCAGCGACCGCCTGCTCTACGCCTATTTCACCGCTGAATCGGACAACAGGATTTCGCGCACCCGCCTGGAGCAGGCCGCGGACGGGCGGTTGAGCCTCGGCACACCAGAAGTCATCTTCTCCGGCATTCCCAAAGCCCCGACCCACAACGGCGGGCGCATCCGTTTCGGCCCCGACGGGTTCCTCTACGTCGGCACGGGAGATGCGCAGCATCCGGAGCGGGCACAGGACCGCAATGCGCTTGGCGGGAAGATCCTGCGGCTTACCCCCGAGGGGAAAGCCGCGCCGGGCAACCCGTTCGCCAACCCCGTTTACAGCTACGGACATCGCAATGTGCAGGGTCTGGCCTGGGACAGCTCCGGCAGGCTGTGGGCAAGCGAATTCGGACCCGACGTCAACGACGAACTCAACCTCATCGAAGCGGGAGGCAACTACGGTTGGCCACAAGTGACCGGGGCGCCCGGCCGCGCCGGCTACATCGACGCCAAGGTGGTCTGGCCGTCGACGGCGGATGCCTCGCCGAGCGGGCTGGAAATCGTGAACGGAACGGCGTTCACGTGCGCGCTGCGCGGGCAGCGTTTGTGGACGGTACCGCTCAACGGGGAAACGGCGGGGAATCCCGTGGCATACCTCACAGCTGACTACGGACGACTACGGGACGTTTCGCTCGCGCCGGACGGCACACTTTGGGTCCTCAGCAACAACCAAAACCCTGACTTTGCACTGGTCCTGAAGCCTCCCCGCCAGTGACGCGCAGAGGGCCCGGGCCGATTTCACACTTCGGCAAGTGTCGTGTAGAGTTACATGTCGTTGCGGAGATCAACGAGGGAAGAAAAGCCCTCAGCTGATCGAAATCGACAAATGCACCTCTAGCTCAATTGGCAGAGCAATTGACTCTTAATCAATGGGTTCCGGGTTCAAGTCCCGGGGGGTGCACCAAAGGGAAGGACCCTTGAGCGGCAGCAGCCGCTCAAGGGTTATTTCTTTGCGTTGCGAGCAACAAACAATTGCACCTCTAGCTCAATTGGCAGAGCAATTGACTCTTAATCAATGGGTTCCGGGTTCAAGTCCCGGGGGGTGCACCAAAGGGAAGATCCCTGGATGGCTGAATGGCCGTCCAGGGATCTTTTTGCTTTTCGGCCTGCTTCAGCCGGACCGGGCTGAGGAAGCTTAGTTGGAGGCTTCGCCCGGCGCCGCGACTGAATCCGCAGCGGCCACAATGTCGTTTACAACTGCCGACGAATGATTGTTCGCCAGTTCGCGTACCAGCGACTGGAGCTCCCGCCGCAGTTTGGCGGTGTCCACGGGCACAGGTGCAAGCACTTCGCGTTCCAGCTGCGTGGCTAGCCCGAGGGTGTGCTCCCCCGCCTCGGTCAAACTGACCACTTGGCTCCGGCGGTCGGACACGCTGCGTGCGCGGCTGACGTGGCCGTGGGCCTCCAGCCTGGTGAGCGTCTTCCCCATTGTCTGCGCCTGAACCCGGACGATCTGCGCGAGCATCGACTGGGTGGTCGGTCCGTTGACGGCGAGTACTTCCATGACAATGACCCCGGCATGGGTCAGGTCCATACCGCGCAGTTTCTCGTTCCAGGCATGCTCCACGAGTCGCGCGGCCGTGGAGAGCAGGCGCCCGGTGGGCCACCGTTCCATATCAGGCATAAGGGCCAGTATATAGACCGCTGCGCGCGGATCAGGACCGGGGTTCAATTCGTGAAGCGCTCGGCCCATCACTAAGCTGAGTGATCGCGAACGCTAGCAAGGAGCACAACATGGCCGAACGACTCATTCCAGGCGACACTGCCCCGGATTTCACTCTCAAGGACCACACGGGTCGCGAGGTCAGCCTGGCCTCGCACCGCGGCCGCAAAACAGTCATCTACTTCTACCCCGCGGCTTCCACGCCGGCATGCGCCAAGCAGGCCTGCGACTTCCGCGATTCCCTCGCAACCCTCCAGGCTGCCGGTTACGACGTCCTTGGAATCTCTCCGGACACGGTGAAGGACCTGGAAAAGTTCGTGGCCGAAGAATCACTGACCTTTCCGCTGCTGTCCGACGAAGGGCACCACGTGGCTGAGGCCTATGCGGCTTGGGGCGAAAAGAAGAACTACGGGCGCACCTATCAAGGGCTGATCCGCTCAACGATCGTGGTGGACCCCGACGGCAAGGTGGCCCTGGCCCAGTACAACGTGCGGGCCACTGGCCATGTCGCCAAACTCCGCAGGGACCTCAAACTCGACAAGTAGCCGCCGGCTGGCCATATAGGCTCGGGGCCGCATAGGCGAGGCTGGAACAGCTGGCGCAAAACCGCGGGTACAATGGAGGCCGGTATATGACCGGAGCGGGAATCCCTGAATCCCGGTCCGGGTACCAGCACCAGCGCGAGTGGTGAAATTGGCAGACACGCAGGATTTAGGTTCCTGTGCCTTCGGGCGTGGGGGTTCAAGTCCCCCCTTGCGCACATTCAGGAAGTGCCCCGGTCCGTGGCCGGGGCACTTCCCGTTTCCAGCCGGGACTCAGGGCCCTGAACTAGACTGGACTGCGGTCCGGCTGCCGCGGGCCCCAGCCCGTCCGACTGCCTTGAGGGGACAAGAGTGGTAAGCAGCAAGCTACGCCGAGTCACGCTACAAATCGGCGCAGGCCTTCTGGCCGTGGCCTTGACCTCGTGCACGGTAAGTCCTGAACCGGCACCGTCAACATCGGCCGCGGACGGCGCTTCGGCAGAGCCGAGCAAGACCTTCAACTTTGGCACCCCGTCGATGCCGCTTGGGCTCGATCCCGCCGTGACGAACGACTCCGAGTCGTATCGAGTCACCCGGCAAGTGATGGAAGGCCTCGTGGGGGTCGACGCGTCCACCGGCCAACCAACTCCCCTGCTGGCCACCTCTTGGTCGCAAGGGAATGACGGACTCAGCTACGACTTCAAGTTGCGGTCAAAAGTCACCTTCCACGATGGAACCGCCTTTGACGCCGCCGCAGTCTGCAGCAACTTCAACCGTTGGTTCAACTTCCCGGCGACCGTGCGCCAGCAGGCACCGGGCATCGCATTCAAGAGCGTCTTCAAATCCTTCTCGGACGACGCTTCGCTTTCGCTCTTCAAGAACTGCAAGGTTGTTTCTTCCGACCACGTCCAAATCAACCTGGCCAAGCCCTTCACGGGCTTCCTGCAGGCGTTGACGCTGCCGGCGTTCGCGATGTCATCCCCGAAAGCGATGGCCGACGGCAAGGCCGACGTCCTGGACAAGAAACTGTCAGGACAGCCGGCGTCGGCCTACGCCTCGCACCCCGTGGGCACCGGCCCTTACGTTTTCTCGTCATGGACCCAGAACCGCATCACTCTCACCAGCTACAAGGGCTACTGGGGCGACCGCGGAGAGATAGCCACGGTCAACTTCATTCCGTTCGACTATCCACAGGCCCGGCTCCAGGCCTTGCTCGCAGGAACCATCGACGGGTACGACCTTGTGACCGCCGGCACCTTCGACCAACTGGTCAAGAAGGGCATGCAAATCGTCCAACGGGATCCGTTCTCCGTGATGTACCTGGGCATGAACGAGTCCGTGGCGCCCCTCCAGAATCTTGGGGTGCGCCAGGCAATCGAGATGGCCATCGACAAAGACACCCTTATCCACAAGTTCTTCATCGACAACACCTCACCGGCCACCCAGTTCGTTCCCCCCAAACTGAGCGGCTTCAACAACAACGCACCGTCCTTGGGATACGACCCGGACAAAGCCAAGCAACTGCTTGCCAAGTCCGGTTACAAAGGCGAGGAACTCAAGTTCTACTACCCGCTCAATGTCACGCGCGCCTACCTTCCCACTCCGGAGAAGATCTATGCGGAGATCAGCGCGGAACTTACCGCCATCGGGCTGAACATCAAGCCGGTACCCGTGAACTGGGACGACGGCTACCTCCAGAAGGTCCAGTCCCCCGGTGACCATGCGCTCCATTTGCTCGGCTGGAATGGCGCCTACTCCGACCCGGACAACTTCGTGGGCACGCTCTTCGGTGAGAACAACGGCGAGTTTGGCTACAGCGATCCACAGGTGTTCTCAAAGATCGACCGGGCCCGGGGACTCCCCGACGGCGCTGACCGCAACTCCCAGTACCAGACCATCAATGCCCAGATCGCTGCCACCGTCCCGGCAGTACCCATCGCCTTCCCCATCTCGGCTTTGGCCCTTTCGGACCGCGTCGAGAAGTACCCCGCGTCGCCTGTCTTAAACGAA
Organism: Arthrobacter sp. GAS37; assembly: GCF_044908325.1. Taxonomy (NCBI): domain Bacteria; kingdom Bacillati; phylum Actinomycetota; class Actinomycetes; order Micrococcales; family Micrococcaceae; genus Arthrobacter; species Arthrobacter sp. GAS37. The sequence continues at coordinate 24,815 of NZ_JBIYDB010000015.1, read as the reverse complement.
GTTTTTACAAACGTTCGGCTGAAGTCTTGACGTCCCGCCGCAATTTCAGTTATGCGCCCACGCGGGGATATTCTGTGACAGCCAGTGCCGCCGCTATCGGAGATTGATCGTGACCTTCATTTCCAAGACACACCACGCTGACGTCGTCCTTATTGGGGGCGGGATCATGAGCGCAACCCTGGGTGCGTTCATCAAGCAACTCGAACCCAGCTGGACCATCTCCCTCTTTGAGCGACTCGACGAAGCCGGCCTGGAAAGCTCCGGACCGTGGAACAACGCGGGAACCGGGCACGCAGCGCTCTGTGAGCTTAATTACTCGCCTGCAGCGAAGGACGGCTCCGTTGACCCGTCCAAGGCCCTCCACATCAACGAGCAATTCCAGCTCTCCCGGCAGTTCTGGTCCCACCTCGTGGACAACAAGTTGATCGGCTCCCCCAAGGGCTTCATCAACACCGTTCCGCATATGAGCTTCGTCATCGGCGACAAGCACGCTGACTTCCTCAAGACCCGCTACGAGGCACTCAAGCCCAACACTCTCTTCCGCAGCATGGAATACACGGAAGACCAGGCACAGATCGCCAAGTGGGCTCCGCTCATCGTCAAGGGCCGCGACGCCAAGCAGCGCGTTGCCGCCACCCGCGCAGCGGAAGGCACCGACGTCGACTTCGGCGCCCTGACCCGCGAACTGACCGGTTACCTCGCTGCCAACGGCGTCGAAGTCAACTATGGCCACGGCGTCACCAATGTGAGCAAAGCCTCCGACGGCGGCTGGGACCTTTCACTCAAGCACCCCGCTTCCGGCGAACACGGCCAGATCCACGCCAAGTTCGTCTTTGTCGGCGCCGGCGGCGGAGCACTCCACCTGCTCCAGGCATCGGGCATCCCGGAAAGCAAGGGCTACGGCGGTTTCCCGGTATCCGGGCAGTTCTTCCGCTGCACCGACGAGGCCATTGCCGGCCAGCACAGCGCCAAGGTATACGGCCAGGCGTCCGTCGGCGCACCGCCAATGTCCGTGCCGCACCTTGATACCCGCTACGTTGACGGCAAGCGTTCCCTGCTTTTCGGCCCGTACGCCGGTTTCTCCACCAACTTCCTCAAGACGAGCAGCTACCTTGACCTACCGCTGTCCATCCGCCCGAGCAACATCATCCCGATGCTGGCCGTGGCCAAGGACAACATGGACCTGACTGCGTACCTGATCAAGGAAGTCGCCAAGCGCCACGACGCCAAGGTGGAGTCCCTCCGCGAGTACTACCCCCAGGCCGACGGCGGCAACTGGGAGCTCATCACCGCAGGCCAGCGGGTGCAGATCATTAAGAAGGATTCCAAGAAGGGCGGAGTGCTGCAGTTCGGCACCGAAGTCATCACGGCTCGTGACGGCTCCATCGGAGCGCTGCTTGGCGCCTCCCCCGGAGCCTCCACCGCTGTCCCCATCATGATCGAGATGCTCCAGCGGTCCTTCCCGAAGAACTTCAAGGGCTGGCAGTCCAAGCTCAAGGAAATGATGCCAGGCTACGGCGTCAAACTGAACGACAATCCGGACCTTGCGGCCGAGTTGGAAGCGAGCACTGCCCATTCGCTCCAACTTGAGCCTGCTGACGCCGTTCAGCACTAGCAACCGTCCGGGCTGCGGCCGGTTCGAGACAAGAAACAGACCGTAGATCCCAGGAGACAGTGCAATGTTCCGTCTGGCAAAGCTTTCACTGGCGAACAGGGCACTGATCGCGCTGATCACCGTCTTCGCGGCGGTGTTCGGCGTGATCACCATGTCTTCCCTCAAACAGGAACTCATTCCCTCGATCGAGTTCCCGCAAATCTCGGTGATCACGGCCATGTCGGGCGCGTCCCCGGAAGTTGTCGACAAGCAACTCAGCCGCCCGCTCGAAACAGCGCTGAACAGCGTCGAGGGCCTGGAATCGACCACGTCGACGTCGCGGAACGGTGTTTCGCAGATCACCATGGTGTTCACGTACGGTTCGAACCTGGACCGCGCGCGCAACCAGATCGATCGCGCCATCTCCAACGCCAAGCGTGTCCTGCCGGCCGACGTCGAGCCCCGGTCTTTTGCAGGCAGCATCAGCGACTTCCCGATCGTGTATCTGGCGGTGTCTTCGGACAAGCCTCTCAGCGAGCTGAACACGGACCTGCAGCGCTTGAGCGTTCCCCGGCTCCAGAAACTGGACGGGGTCCGCAGCGCTGACGTGACGGGTGGGGCCACCCAGCACATCCTGATCCAGCCCAAAGCCCAGGCCATGGCCGCGAACGGCGCCACGGTCCAGTCGCTCACGAGTGCCCTCAAGAACAACGGGACGCTGGTCCCGGCCGGAACCAGCGAGGATCAGGGCAAGACGCTCTCCCTGCAGATCGGCAGCCCGGTGGACTCCCTCGACGTCATCAAGGGCTTGCCGCTCACCGGCGCCAAGGGCGGAACCACGATCGGCACCGTAGCCGACGTGAGCATCAAAGACGACGCCGCAACCTCCATTACCCGGACCAATGGGAAGCCGACGCTGGCCCTGTCCATCACGAAGAAGCCCGACGGCGATACCGTCGCCATTTCGCACGCTGTCAAGGACTCCATTCCCCGGATGGAAGCCGAACTCGGCTCCAATGCGCACTTCACCCCGGTGTTCGACCAGGCCCCGTACATCGAAAAATCCATCAAGGACCTCACCACGGAAGGCCTTCTCGGACTTGGCTTCGCGGTGGCAGTCATTCTCGTGTTCCTGATGTCCGTACGGTCCACGCTCGTGACGGCGGTATCCATTCCGTTGTCGCTCCTGATTACGTTCATCGGAATATCGGCGACCCACTACTCGCTCAACATCCTCACGCTTGGCGCATTGACCATCGCGATCGGCCGTGTGGTGGACGACTCGATCGTGGTGATCGAGAACATCAAACGGCACCTCAGCTACGGCGAGCACAAGCTCGCTGCCATCCTCAATTCGATCCGGGAAGTTGCCGGTGCCATCACGGCGTCCACCCTCACCACGGTTGCCGTGTTCCTGCCGATCGCCTTCGTGGGCAACCTGGCGGGCGAACTGTTCCGGCCCTTCGCCCTGACGGTGACCATCGCCCTGTTGTCCTCGTTGCTCGTGTCCCTCACCATCGTTCCGGTGCTGGCGTACTGGTTCCTCAAGTCGCCGGCCGCGGCCGGGGACGCCCTTGCCGCCGAGCGCGCCGTTGCCGCGGCGCACGAGGCAGAGCGGCGGAGCCTGCTGCAGCGCGGCTATTTGCCCATCCTGGTCAAAACCCAGAAGCACCCGGTCGTGACCATCGTCGCCGCGGTCCTGGTGTTGGGTGGAACCGCAGCCATGTCCCCGCTGCTGGCGACAGACCTGCTGGGCAACTCCGGCCAGAACAGCATGACCGTGCGCCAGGTTCTTCCCGCCGGTACAAGCCTGGAACAGACCGGGGCCGCTGCTGCCCAAGTGGAATCGGTCCTTCGCGGGATCGACGGGATCAAGGACGTACAGGTCACTTCAGGCAATGCCCAGACAGGTTTCGCCGCGCTCACGTCAAGTGGTGCGTCGAACTCGACGTTCACCGTGGTGACGGATGATAAGGCTGACCAGCAGAAACTGCAGGACACGGTCCGGTCCCGGCTCGCCAGCGCCGCGGCCGCAGGAAAGGTCACTGTGGGGGCCCAACAGGGTGGCCTGGGCACGTCTTCCAGCGTGGACATCACCATCAGCGCCGCCAACTCGGCGGATCTCAAGACCGCAAGCGACGCCGTAGCGAAGGCCATGGACGGCGTGCCCGGGAGCGCCGAGGTAGCCACCAACCTGGATGCCAGCCAGTCGGTGGTCCAGGTAAAGGTTGATCGTGCCAAGGCCGTCGCCGCCGGGCTGAACGAAGAACAAGTCGCCGGGGTCCTGGCGTCCACGGTCAGTCCCATCCCCGCTGGCACTGTCCGTATCGACACCACGGACTTCCCGGTACAGATCGGCGAAGGCACGCACTTCAGCAGCATCGCCGATGTCAGGGGCATCAACCTCCCGACGCCGGCCGGGCCCGTTCCCCTGTCGAGCATCGCTTCCGTGGACCAAGTAGACACCCCGGTCTCCATCACCAGCAGCAACGGCCAGCGAAGCGCGAAGGTGACCGTCACGCCGTCGGGCTCCAACCTTGGTGCCGTCAGCACGGCAGTCAGTGACCGGCTGGCCTCGGTGCAGCTTCCGGCAGGCGTTACCGCCACGATCGGCGGCGCCACGACGCAGCAGGCGGACTCCTTCCGCCAGCTCGGCCTCGCGCTCCTGGCCGCAGTCGCCATTGTCTATGTCATCATGGTGGCTGCGTTCAAGTCCCTCATCCAGCCCCTCATCCTGTTGGTGTCCGTGCCTTTTGCGGCGACGGGTGCCATCGCTTTGCTCCTGGTCACGGGTGTTCCGCTCGGACTGCCTTCCCTGATCGGCATGCTGATGCTGGTGGGAATCGTCGTGACCAACGCGATCGTGCTGATCGACCTGATCAACCAGTACCGCAAACCACACGATGGCAGCCCCGGAATGAGCGTGGCGGATGCCATCACGCACGGCGCCAGGCAGCGACTTCGTCCCATCCTCATGACGGCACTTGCTACCGTGTTCGCCCTGACACCCATGGCTCTGGGCCTCACGGGAGGCGGCGGGTTCATATCGCGGCCGCTCGCAATTGTGGTCATCGGCGGCCTTGTTTCGTCCACGGCTTTGACGCTCGTCCTCGTGCCCGTCCTCTACAAACTGGTCGAAGGCCGGCGGGAGAAGAAGACGCTGCTCAAGGCACTCACGCAACTCCCCGACGTCGCGAAGGACGGCATCGCGGGCCACGGCGAGAGCGACCACCTGGACTGGACCACCGGAATGATTCCCAAAGTCACCGGCCGCCGATCCGCTCCCGGCCCGGCCGAATAGGGCTATACACCGGGAACAAAATGATGCCGTACCCTGTTGCAGGCAGTGATACATGCAAATGCATCTATCTTGGGATAGACTGTTGGCAGAGCCCGCACACCAATCGGGCAGGCAGAAAGGCACATCATGGAGATCGGCGTATTCAGCGTCAGCGACATCACCACTGACCCCACCACGGGCCACACCCCCACCGAGAACGAGCGCATCAAGGCCGCCGTGGCGATCGCCAAGAAGGTCGAAGAGATCGGCATGGACGTCTATGCGATCGGCGAGCACCACAACCGCCCCTTCTTCTCATCGTCCCCCACCACCACCCTGGCGTACATCGCAGCGCAGACTGAACGCATCACGCTGTCAACGTCCACCACGCTGATCACCACGAACGATCCCGTCAAGATCGCCGAAGACTTCGCGATGCTCCAGCACTTGGCGGATGGCCGCGTGGACCTCATCATGGGTCGCGGCAACACCGCCCCCGTCTACCCCTGGTTCGGCAAGAACATCCAGGACGGGATCGAACTCGCGGTGGAGAACTACTCCCTGCTCCGCCGGCTCTGGGATGAGGACACCGTCAATTGGAGCGGCAAGTACCGCACCCCGCTGCAGAACTTCACCTCCACGCCCCGCCCGCTCGACGGCGTCGCGCCCTTCGTCTGGCACGGCTCCATCCGCAGCCCGCAGATCGCGGAACTCGCCGCGTACTACGGCGACGGCTTCTTCGCCAACAACATCTTCTGGCCCAAGGAGCACTACCAGCAGCTGATCGGCCTGTACCGCGAACGCTATGAGCACTACGGCCACGGCAATGCAGACCAGGCCATCGTGGGCCTCGGCGGGCAGTTCTTCATGCGCAAGAACTCCCAGGACGCAGTGAAGGAGTTCCGCCCCTACTTCGACAATGCACCGGTGTACGGCCACGGACCCTCGCTCGAGGACTTCACGTCCCAGACGCCCCTGACCGTTGGCAGTCCGCAGGAAGTCATCGAAAAGACCCTGACTTTCCGCGAGTACTTCGGCGACTACCAGCGCCAACTGTTCCTGGTGGACCACGCCGGCCTGCCGCTCAAGACCGTCCTGGAGCAACTGGACCTCTTCGGAGAAGAAGTCCTGCCGGTCCTGCGGAAGGAATTCGAGGACCGCAAGCCGGCCCATGTGCCTGACGCACCCACCCATGCATCCCGGGTGGCAGCGTCCGTGATCGCCTCGGCCAGGGACGACGCAGCCGACGCTGTCAGTGACGGCGTGGGGTGACCCCGTGACCACGACAGCGCCCACCTCGTCCGCTGTGCGCCTCGCCGCCGAAACCTGGGAGTCCTTGTTCCGCTCCCAGGTGGCGGTGATGCGCCGCCTCCAGGCCGGGCAGGCGTTCAAGAAGCTGCCCATCAAGGAGTACGACGTCCTGTTCACTCTTTCCCGTTGCCCGACGGGCAAGCTGCGGCTGAACGAGATCAACGATCACGTCCTGCTCAGCCAATCCAGCCTGAGCCGGCTGGTTGACAGGTTGGAGAAGCGCGGGCTCGTGGAGCGCAGCATCGCCCCCGACGACGGACGCGGGATCCTGCTGGGGCTCACCGCGGCCGGGCAGGAACTTCAGAAAGAGATCGGCCGCGAGCACATCCGCGACATCGCCGAACTTGTGGCTCCGGCCCTGACAGCCGAGGAGCAGCGTGAGCTTCTCCGCCTGACGGAAAAGCTGCAAGCGTTCGTCGCACACAAGCAGCCGCGCGAAAGCTAGCGGAGGACGACGAGCTTTGCCGGATCTTCATTCGGCAGCTCGTCGGCCACCACCGCGGTGACCTTCAAGCTCTTCAACGACAGGCTGCCCCCTACCGTCGACAGGAACGCGGTGTCCGAGGAATCGCGTCCGGCCGTGATGCGCAGCATGGACTCGCGCGGAGCCAGTCCGGTGGGATCGATAACGTACCAGGCTCCGTCGATGTGGGCCTCAGCCACGGCATGGAAGTCCATGGGGCTCAGCCCGGGCGCATACACCGCGGCGAGCCGGGCCGGGATGTCCTTGGAACGCAGGAGGGCAATGGCAAGGTGGGCGAAGTCCCGGCAAACACCTTTGCGGTGCAGGAGCGTTTCCACCGCTCCATCCGTCCCCCGCGAGGAACCACTGACGTACCGGAGTTCGTCGTGGACCCAGTTCCGGACGGCCTGCAACAGTTCTACGCCGTGCAGCCCGCCGAACTCGGCATACGACGTCGGAAGGAGCCGATCGGACTCGGCATAGCGGCTGGGCCGCACGTAGCGGATGAGCTCCATCCGGGAGGATTCATCGGGGACACCCAAGCCCTCCACCGAGGCGCGGTAATCAACAGTTACCTCGCTGGGTTCGGCGAATTCCATGTACTGGAAACGTCCACCGTGATGGTCCGTCAGCTCGGTGAGCGGAACAGCTTCGCCTTCCACCGTGACTGACAGCTCTTCGGTCAACGATTCATAGCCAAGATTGCTGGCCACGGCTATTGCCATGGCCACCTTGGTGTTGGCTACGGTCTTGAAAACGAGCTGGGCAGCAACGTTGCGTTCCATGGATCTCCGGAGTGTTGCGGCTGGACAACCCACTAATTATGCAGAGTTGGCGCCGACGAGTTTCTGTCAATCGTGGTTCTACAGATTGACCTTCAGAGACAATAGCATCCGCTGGACGTTGGCGAATTCCGAACTCTGGTCAACGTATTTGGCGGCTTGGTCCAAGGTGTCAAAGGACTTCGCGGGAGCAACTACTTCGTCCGTGGCGAAGGCATGCACGGTGGGCATGTCCCCGAAGTAGTAGTTGCCCTTTCCTGCGGGCCCCACTACAAGGTTCCGCAGCTGGCAGGCCTGGCCATCTGATCCGGCCACCAAGTTGGTGATGCCATACGAACCGAAGAATTTGTATCCCTGGATGACCCGGAACACCACGTGTGGGGGGATCATGGAATCACCGTCCGCATGGGGCAGGTCAATGGGCACGCTGCTCACCACCGTGTAGGGGCGCTTGGCGGCTGGATTGCAGTCGGCCGGACTCGCCGAGGGAAGTCCAGTGTGAAGGGTCGCAAGATACCCTCCCTTGGCGTCTTTGACCTCGATCTTCAGGGCGCCCGGCATGGAACCGGCGTCGGGCGTGACCGATTGCGCAATCCAGTCACTCGGAAGATCAAAGCTGACCTTCTTGGCCGCATCCGAGTACGTCTTCCACGCCGAGGCGGTCGCCCCCGCCGTCGCGGTGCTTGCTGCGGAGGGGCTTCCCGAAGCGGTGGAACCTCCCGAGGGCGGGGCCGTACTGGAGCCCGACGGCGTCGCGCTCCCGGGTGCCCCACTGCTGGACCCGGCTGTCCAGACGGGTCCGCCCTTGCCCTCGGAACTACAGCCAGCCGCGGCGACCACGATGAGCGCACCCAGGATGGCGACTGAAAACTTCAACGGGATCCGCTTTGCTCTCATGCGCACCAGCCTAGCGGCGCCGGGACGCCGTCTGCCCTTCCGGATCGGCGTTTCGCATGTGCAAACCCAGCCGATGCACGCCGGGCAGCTTCGGCCTGCGGCGTAGGACTAGGCTGGACGCATGGCTCCCGATCAGCTTGATGAGGACGAAAACAATGTGGCGGACATCTCCGCGCTGGACATCGCGGACTGGCGATTGCGGACGTTTGCCTTGTACGACGACGTCCGCAAGATCGCGATGGACGATCCCTTCCAGGCCCATGTCTACTGGCGCCAGGAACGGGACCGCATGTTCGGAACCCACCCGGCTTCGGCACTGACTCCCGCCAGCAAGCAGGCTTTCTCGGGCCTGCGCACCGCGGACTACGACTCCCGGTTTCGCCGCTATGCCTCCCTTTCTCCGGAAGGCGCGGGCCAGGAAATGAACGTCCAGACCGGAACCGACGGCGTGGTGCCGTTTGTCCGCCTCGGCACCTTCGACCTCGACGAGCTTGGCTCGCTGGCCGTGTGGCGCCTGCGCAGCTACGGCGGCGGCATCTTCGTGCCCTTCCGCGACGCCACAGCCGGCAAACCCGGCGGAAGCTACGGAGCCGGCCGCTACCTGCTGGATACCATCAAGGGCGCCTTCCATGGCCTTCGCGGATCCGGGCAACAAGAGTTCGTGCTCGACTTCAATTTCGCCTACAACCCGTCCTGCGCCTACAACGAGGCCTGGGCCTGTCCCTTGGCCGGGCCGGCGAATCGCCTGGCCGCGGATATCCCCGTGGGGGAGCTCTACCTGCCCGTCTAAGCGAGAGCCTCTTCAAGCGTTGAGGACGTAGGATGTCTTTATGACTTCCTCACCTGCACGCCGGATCGCCCGGGTCCGCCCGCTCTCCCCCACCTCACCGGACGAACACTACTTCGTGGCGAACGACGCCGTCGACTTCGCTTCCGCAGAAGGCCGGAGCTGGACCGTGGTGGACAGCCCGTTCCCAGGCTCGCCGGCAAATGGCAGCAGTGCCGGCCGTCCGGGGTGGGTTAGGGGCACCGAAGTTTCCGAGGATGCGTTCACGTTCCTGGCGCCGTCTGTTCCCGCGAACGTCTTCGGCATGGCGCACAACACAGGCCAGCCGGGCCGCGACCTGCCTGCACAGGCGTTCCACAAAGCCGCCACAAGTGTCATCGGACCCGGCGACGCCATCGAACTCGCCTCGGACGTGGGGTACGTGGACCCTGAAGCGGAACTGACCGTCGTCGTCGCACGCAAAGTCCGCGGGCTCACGCTCGATAACGCGCGTGACGCGATCCTCGGGTTCACGATCGGCAACGACGTCTCGGCGCGGGACCTTCAGAAGACCGACGAACTGTGGATCAGCGCGAAAAGCCAGGACACGTTTACTCCTGCGGGACCGTGGATCGTCACGGACCTCAATGAAAGCGATCTTTCGATCGGCATAGTGCACAACGGCAGGGAATTGCGCACGGCCAGCACCTCCGACCTCGGATGGAAGGTGGACGAGATCCTTGTCTACCTCACCTCATTCATGACCTTGCACCCCGGCGACCTGGTCCTCACCGGCTTCCCGGCCGAGTGCGCCAGGATCGAGCCGGGGGACGTCGTGACCTGCCGCGTTGAGGGCATTGGCGAGCTCAGCAACCCCGTCATAGCAGCATCTTGGGAGAATATTCCCAGCTAGATATGACAGGCTTGAGCCATGGAGCCTTCTGCCGTGCCGGCAACCGAGACGCGGCAGACGTCCCTTTTCAGGCCAGCTACAAGCAAGCGCCGCAAGGGCCTGCTGCGCTATCCGGTGGTCAGGCAGCTCATCCGTTTCACCGGCGTCGGGATCATCTGTACCGTCACCTCGCTGGCGTTGTACGCGCTGTTCCGGCCGTGGATGGGACCCCAACCTGCCAACGCCGCAGCACTGATCATCACCTCGCTCATGAACACTGCCCTGAACCGGCGGCTGACCTTCAAGATCAGCGGCAACCGGAAACGAACCCGGGACCACTTGAACGGGCTGATCGTGATCGCCGTGGCGCTGGTCATCACGGGCGGGAGCCTGGGCGTGCTGCATGCGTTACGTCCCGAAGCCACCCTCGCCGAGGACCTCTGGACCACCACGCTGTCCGGATTCGTCGCGACGGCCGTGCGCTTCACGATGCTGCGCCACTGGATTTTCCGCCGGGCCCGCCACGTTTGATTGACTGCCGGATTCCCAACTAACTAGCAGTAGATGCCGTTTTGAGCCCTCAGAACGACAATAAATGCGAGTCAGTTGGGGTGGGACGGTCAGCGGCGACCGAGCCCCTGCACGCTCCCGACGGCGGCAGCCACGGCTTCCGCGGCTTGCTCCAGTTCCGCTGACGTCACCGTGGAGTCGAAGCTGAAGCGGACAGCGGTGTGGGCCACCTCGGGCTCGATTCCCAAGGCCAGCAGGACCGGCGACGGAGCGTCGGATCCTGCAGCGCAGGCCGATCCGCTCGAGCACACCACGCCAAGCCGCTCAAGCTCAAGCAAGACCGACTCCCCGCTCGTGCCGGGGAAGCAGAAGGACGCGACCGACGGCAAGCGCTGCGAGGGGTGGCCGGTCAGCATGGCACCGGGCACAGCCTCAAGGACAGTGCGGATGAAGGCATCCCGCAACTCCGAGACACGGCCGGCGAGCTCGGACTGCCCAGCGTGGGCGAAGGTCAGCGCAGTGGCAAGGGCGACGGCACCTGCCACGTTTTCGGTCCCGGAGCGCCTGCCCCGCTCCTGGCCGCCGCCATGGACCAGCGGTTCAAGGCGCAGCCTTCCCTTGGCGTAGAGCACGCCGCTGCCCTTGGGCGCGCCGAGCTTGTGGCCCGAGATACTCAGGGCGTCTACTCCCAGTTCCTTGACGCCTATGGGTAGCCAGCCCGCGGCCTGGACGGCGTCCGTATGGAACGGCACGCCATGTTCCGCAGCCACCTCCGCGAGTTGCCGCACGGGTTGCACGGTCCCGATCTCGTTGTTGGCATACATGATGCTGACGAAGGCTGTCGCCGGACTCAGCACAGCCCGGAGCGCCTCGGCCGTCACCACACCGTGCCGGTCCACGGGGACCACGTCCACCTCGAACCCATGGACGCGTTGCAGGTAGAGCGCGGATTCCTCGACAGCGGGGTGCTCTATGGCGCTGATGACAACGCGGTTCAGGGCAGGGTCCGCCGCACGTCTCGCGAGGGCGATTCCTTTCACGGCTAGGTTGTCCGCCTCGGTGCCACCGGAAGTGAAGGTGATCTCGCCGGGCCGGCAGCCCAGAGCCTTCGCTACCGCCGCGCGGGCTCCTGACAACGCGTTAGCAGCTGCTTCGCCGAGGCTGTGATGGCTTGAGGGATTGCCGAACTCCCCCGTCAGATACGGCCACATCGCTTCGAGGACTTCCCTGCGGACGGGCGTCGTCGCCGCGGCGTCGAGGAAGATCATGGCGTCAGCCGAGACCCTGGGACGGGTCGGGGCGTGACGTCGAGCGTCACGTCCAGGCCCAGGTCCAGCGCGTTGACGCTGTGCGTGAGTCCGCCGATGGAAATCACATCGACTCCCGCGGCGGCGATGTCCGCCACAGTGTTGACGTTGACGTTGCCGCTCGCCTCGACGACGGCGCGGCCAGCCACCTGCTTCACGCCGGCACGGAGCTCCTCAAGGGAAAAGTTGTCCAGCATGATTGTGTCCACGCCGGCCGCGAGTACGGGTTCGATCTGCTCGGCACTGTCCACTTCCACTTCGAAGTGCATGGTGTGGCCCAGCTGGGCCTTGGCGGCCTTGAGCAGTGCGGTGAGCTTGGCGGAATCGCCACCGGTCATCACGGCCAAGTGGTTGTCCTTGGCCAGGACGGCATCGGACAGGCTGTAGCGGTGGTTGGCTCCCCCGCCGCAGCGCACGGCGTAGCGTTCCAATACCCGCAGCCCGGGGGTTGTTTTCCGCGTGTCTGTAATACGAGCTTTGGTGCCGTCGACCAGCTTGACGAATTCGGCGGTCTTGGTGGCAATGGCGCTCATGCGCTGGGCGAGGTTGAGCCCGACGCGTTCGGCAAGCAGCACCGAGCGGGCGCGGCCGCTGACCCGCGCCAAGTGCGTTCCGGCGTCGAACGCTTCACCGTCCGCGAGCAACAGCTCCACTTCGGTGTCGGGGTCGATGAGCAGCATGGCGTCACGGAACACCGTTCCGCCGCTGAACACCCCCGGAACCCGGGCATTGAGCACGGCGGTGGCGCGGGCTTCGGCGGGAATGAGCAGCTGCGAGGTGATGTCGCCGCTCGGCGCGTCCTCCGCGAATGCCCGCTCCAGAATGTCCCGGACGGGTGCTGCGGGGAGGGTCAGGCTAGTCATTGACGAGGCTCGCTTTCCGGCGGATCGTGTATCTCTGAACAATTTCTTCGCGTTGGGTTTCGACGGCGTCACTCCGGTAATGCGCCCCGAGCGACCCTCGCCGCGCCCCCGCAGCCTGCACCAACAGCTGCGCAGCCAGGAGCAAATTAGCATCCTCGTGCACGCGCGGATCCGCAGAGTCCGGCACATTCTCAGGAAGCACGACATCGGCCCAAGCGCCGAGTGCCTCAGCGGCCTCCCGCAGCAACCCCCCGGTCCGAAGCACCCCGGCCTTAGCAGTCATAAGCCGCCGAAGCGCGGTGCGGTTGAAACGACCAGGAAGGCCCTCACGCTGCCAGGCGGTGAGGCGACTTTCGTCTGACGGTGTCCCGGCAGCGTGCGTAAAAGCGAGGCCGCCCGCGGCCGAGTTAGCACGCAGAGGGATGCCGTCAGGCGGCCCCAAAGGTGACCCGGTCGAGCCAAGTAACCCCTCAACAGCCCGCCGCCCGAACACGAGCCCTTCGAGCAAGGAGTTGCTGGCCAAACGGTTCGCACCCTGGACCCCGGTGCAAGCAACTTCGCCGGCCGCAAGCAAGCCAGGAACGGAGGTACGGCCGAACAGATCGGTGACAACGCCGCCCATCCAGTAGTGCGCGGCAGGGGCAACCGGAACGGGTTCGAGAGTCCAGTCGATGCCGGCTTCGCGGGTCCGGGCGCTGAGCGTCGGGAAGCGCTTCTCAAGGAAGCCCGCCCCATTTTTCGCTTCGACGACCCGGGCGTCAAGGAAGACGTGGCCGTTCGGATCACCAAGTGAAGCAAGGTGGAGGGCGATGCTGCGGGAGACGACATCGCGCGGCGCCAGTTCGGCGTCCGGGTGGTAGCCAGGCATGAACCGCTCGCCGTTCGCATCCACCAGGATGGCGCCTTCGCCGCGGACCGCTTCGGAAATGAGGAGCGGATCGGCGCCGAGGGGAGCCGGTTTTCCGGCAGCGGAGAGGACCATGCTCGTGGGGTGGAACTGGAAGAACTCCAAGTCTGCGAGCTCGGCGCCCGCCCGCCATGCGAGCGCGAGTCCGTCGGCCGTTGCGACCGAGGGGTTGGTGGTCTGGGCAAACAGCTGCCCCGCCCCGCCGGTGGCGAGCAGCACGGCATCGCCGAATACGCTCTCGAGGCGGCCGTTGCGCAGGAATTCAACGCCTGTCACACGCCCCTCGGACTGGATCAGGGAAGTCGCCTGGGCATGTCCCAGCACCTGGATTTTCCCGGCGTCCTGCGCGTCAAGGACCGCCAGGATGAGTGCGTTCGCGACCCCGGCACCGGTGGCGTCTCCGCCGGTGTGCAGGATCCTCGGCGCGGAGTGGGCGGCTTCGAGTCCCAAGGCTGGATCGCCGTCGTCGTCCGCGTCGAAACGGACACCGAAACGCTCGAGCCCCATGATGTCGAGCCGCGCTTCGGTGCACAGCACCCGCACGGCCTCCGCATTGCAGTGGCCCGCGCCGGCCTTGAGAGTATCCGTGATGTGCGCGGCGACGGTATCGCCGGGGGCGGGCGCGTCCAGCACAGCCGAAATCCCGCCCTGGGCAAAGAAGGTGTTGCTGTCCGCCAGCGCCCCCTTGCTGAGCAGGACGACGTCCGCACCGGCCTCGGCGGCCAGCAGCGCGGAATAGAGGCCGGCGATGCCGCTTCCGACGACGACGAGCCGCCGCCGCGCGTGAGCGCCGGGAATGCGTTCTGCAGTCATGTGAGGCTCGATTCGACTGGTTGGTACAGGGTGTGGCCTAGACCGGCCGTGCTGCGAGCATGCGTTCGAGGGCGATCCTGGCGTTGTCCTTGACGGAGTCGTCCACCGTGATGCGGTTGGCCACGCGGCCTTCCACCAGTTCTTCGAGCACCCAGGCGAGGTAGCCGGGGTGGATGCGGTACATCGTGGAGCAAGGGCAGATCACCGGGTCAAGGCAGAAGATGGTGTGCTGCGGGTTCTCGGCTGCCAAGCGGTTCACCATGTTGATCTCAGTGCCGATCGCGAAGGTGGTGGGTTCGGTTGCGGCGGCGATGGCCTTCTTGATGAAGTCGGTGGAACCCGCGCCGTCTGCCGCGTCGACAACCTCCATGGGGCACTCGGGGTGCACAATGACGTTCACGCCCGGGAATTCGGCGCGCGCCTTCGCGATCTGGCCCACGTTGAAGCGCTTGTGGACGGAGCAGAAGCCGTGCCAGAGGATGACGCGCGAATCCAACAGGGTCTGTTCGTCGTTTCCGCCGAACTCCTTGCGCGGGTTCCACATGGGCATCTGCTCCAGCGGCACGCCGAGGGCCTTGGCGGTGTTGCGGCCCAGGTGCTGGTCGGGGAAGAAGAGGACCCGCTGGCCACGTTCGAATGCCCATTCGAGCACCGTCTTTGCGTTGGAGGACGTGCAGACGATGCCGCCGTTGCGTCCGCAGAAGGCCTTCAATGCGGCCGAGGAGTTCATGTAGGTAACCGGGATGACCGGGGCACGGCCTTCGGAATCGGGGGCGGTCCCGAAGAGCTCCTCAAGCTGCTCCCAGCATTCCTCCACCGAGTCCTCGTCCGCCATGTCCGCCATGGAACAGCCGGCGGCCAGGTTCGGCAGGATCACGGCCTGGTCCTCGCTGGACAGGATGTCGGCAGTCTCGGCCATGAAGTGCACGCCGCAGAAGATGATGGCCTCGGCGTCGGGCTTGGTCAGGGCAGCGTTGGCGAGCTGGAAGGAGTCGCCCACGAAATCCGCGTACTGGACAACTTCGTCGCGCTGGTAGAAGTGGCCCAGGATGACGGCCCGGTCCCCTAGCGTCTCCTTGGCGGCGCGGATCCGGACGTCGAGCTCGGCGTCACTGGCCAGCTTGTACTCTTCGGGCAACTGGCCTTGACGGGGCGTGGCTTTCGGGGCGTCGTCGGAGCTGGAAGCGCCGGGACCGTAAGCCGGGATGCCGGCGAGGTCTTCAGCGAGGTCGTACTCCCACGGGCCGCTGGCCAGATCGGGGCTGCACGTTGAGCCGGCCGCGGAACGGCCGCTTTCGGCTTCTTCCCGCGTGATCAGCTGGATAGCTGTGTTGACGCTGCTCATGGTGTACTCCTGTTGTCTGGCCCGAGTCCGGGCGTGCCGGTGAAGCGGTAGAGGCGGGGCGGGCGGTGTTTTCCGCCCTGGAGGTATTCACCGGTTTCCTCGATTTCCGGTGTTCCCTTGATTTGCCGGCGGAAGTTCGCCGGATCCAGCTGACGGTCCAGGACAGCCTCGTAGACTTCGCGGACCTGTGCCAGGGTGAAGAATTCTCCCAGCAAGTGATAGGCGATGGACCCGTAGGCCATCTTGTTGCGCAGCCGCCACAGGGCGTAGTCCACAATCGCGTTGTGGTCGAAGGCCAATTCCGCGAGCCGGTCTGCCCGGAACCAACGGACGTTCTCGGATTCGTCGGCCAGGGCGGCTTCCGTGGGCTGCACCAAGGCCCAGTAGACGATTGAGACGACCCTCTGGGCAGGCGAGCGGTGCACTCCGCCGAAGGCGTAGAGCTGCTCGAGGTATTGGGGAGCCAGCCCCGTGGTCTCGCGCAGGTTCCGTGACGCGGCATCTTGGAGTGATTCGTCGTGCTGCAGCGGGCCTCCGGGCAGTGCCCACATGTCCTTGAAAGGTTCGCGGATGCGGCGCACCAGCGGCAGCCACAGCGTGGGGCGGCCGGAGCTTTCACTTGGGCGGAGGGCGAAGATCACCGTTGATATGGCCAACGACGGCGGGGCGAGCCTGCGCTCTGCGACATTGGCGGAGGTGGCGTACACGGTATTCACCCCGCTTCTTTGCCGTTGGGACCAGAAAGTTAGTTATAGTCAAAATGACTAGAACTAATGGTACGACTGTCAGTGGACAGTGTCCAAATGTTTCAGCCCGCATTCTCCTTGGCCGCAGCTTCCAGGAGGGGCAAGGTGCGCCCTTGGAAATGCGTATTCAGCACTATCACCGACGACGAACGGAGCACGGTCTTGGTGGCGATGAGCTTGTCCAGCACGCGTTGCAGGTCCGAGTTCGACTTACCCACCACGCGCACCATGAGATCCGAACTGCCGGAGACGGTGTGGACCTCAATGAGCTCGGGAATGGCGGCCAGAGCTTCGACGACGGCGTCGTGCCCCAGGTCCTGGTTGATGGTCAGGGAGCAGAAGGCGACCACGGGATAGCCGAAGCCGGAGGGATCGGGCTGCGGAACCCAGGGAGCCACAACCCCGCGCTCGGCCATCCGGTCCAGACGGGACTGGACCGTGGCGCGGGCGACCTTCAAGACCCTGGATGCCTCGAGTACAGACGCCCGCGGGGAGTCGGTGAAAAATCGGACAATCTTGGCATCCAACTCGTCGACAACCATCAGTTTTTCCTACTTCCGCCCATGAGCTGTACAAATCGGCACTCCATGCCGAGATGTCACACCAGCTTGTAACCATCCTCTCACGAGTGTTTTTCGCCACTTTCGTTCGGAAGCGGTAAATTCGATAAGTCCTACAAGGACCAGCTGACAAACCATCCACAAGAAGGCAAACACGAATGACAACGAAGTCCACCGCTGTTCGACCCTCCATTCCTTCGCAAGGCCTCGGCCACTCGATGAAGCCGCGCCAGCTCACCATGATGGGCCTGGGCAGCGCGATCGGAGCGGGACTCTTCCTGGGATCGGGTGCCGGAATCCACGCGGCCGGCCCGGCAGTACTCATCTCCTACCTCGTGGCGGGCACCCTGATCATCGTGGTGATGTGGGCGCTGGGCGAGATGGCAGCCGCCAACCCCAACAGCGGCGCCTTCTCGGTCTACGCGGAGAAGGCCATGGGCAAGACGGCCGGATCCACGGTTGGCTGGCTTTGGTGGCTGCAGCTGGTAGTGGTCATCGCCGCGGAGGCGCTCGGCGCAGCAGGGCTGCTGTTCTCCGTCTGGCCGGTCATTCCTGTGTGGGCGCTGGCCCTGGTGTTCATGGTGGCCTTTACCGCGATCAACCTCGCCGGGGTCCGGAACTTCGGTGAGTTCGAATTCTGGTTCGCCATCCTGAAGGTCGCAGCCATTGTCGCCTTCCTCGTCATCGGCGCGGCCTTGCTGTACGGCTGGTTGCCCGGTGCAGCCTCCCCTGGCCTCGGAAACCTGACCGGCAATTTTGCACCGTCCGGCTGGTCTGGAATTGCAGCGGCGCTCTTCGTCGTGATTTTCGCCTTCGGCGGCACCGAAATCGTGAGCGTGGCTGCTGCGGAGACGCAGAACCCCGCACACAGCGTCGGTAAAGCCATCCGCACGGTGGTGTGGCGCATCTTGGTCTTCTACATCGGTTCGGTCTTCGTCATTGCAGCAGTGCTGCCCTCCGACTCCGAAGGCTTGAAGTCGCCGTTCGCCGGTGTCCTCAACCTTGCAGGCATCCCGGGAGCCGGCACGGCCATCACCCTCGTTGCCGTCGTGGCGTTGCTTTCCGCGCTCAACGCAAACCTCTACGGCGCCTCGCGCATGGTCTTCTCCCTGTCTGAGCGCGGCGAAGCGCCGGCTTTCCTGTCACGACTGCGCGGCGCGCAGGTGCCCATGGCCGCCGTCGGGGTTTCCGTTGCTTTCGGTTTCGTCGCCACTGTCCTGGAACTGCTCTTCCCCGACCATGTGCTTCCCGCCTTGCTCAACCTCGTAGGCTCCACTTGCCTCGTGGTCTGGGGAACGGCACTCGTGTCCCAGTTCATCCTGCGCCGCCGGGCCGACCGCGAAGGAACCGAACTGCCGCTTCGCATGAAGGGATTCCCCTTCCTCACGGTATTCGGCCTGGCGCTGCTTGCCCTGATCTTCGTGGTGGGCTTCTCGAATGCCGAGAGCGCAGGCCAGCTGATCGGCACGTTCCTGTTGATCGCGTGCATCGCCGTGGCCTGCAGGATCGGCGCGAAGGTCAAGTCCGCACGAAGCGCCTAATCAAACCCAACTGACTCGCAGTTGTTGTCGTTTTGAGCCCCCATATCGACAACAACTGCGGGGCCCACGCCGCCAGGGTTCCCTGGCCGAGCTCGCGAGGCGAGGGGGGCGGTGGGGATTACTTGGGTGAGCGGGAGATGCACAAACTGCTAGGTATTTCCACAAGAAGACTGGCAGTCCATGGCAGTTTGACTAGGTCTAAATAGGCGGATTGCCTATGATCCAAACAGTGACTACGGTCACGTCCATGGACTCACTTCTTCCCGCCGTGGCCGCAGCCGACGCCGCGCCCCTGTCCCCCGGACAGCTCAGGGAGCTCTATTCCCTGATGGCTGCCGTCCGATACCTGGATACCTCGGCCGTCGCCTGGCAGCGTCAGGGAATCATCCCCGGCTACGCTCCGGAACTCGGCCAGGAAGCCGCCCAGGTCGGCAGCGCCTACGCCCTCGACACTGCACGCGACTTCGCCTTTCCGACGTACCGCGAAATGGGCGTCGCCAGGACCATGGGCGTGGACATGGTGGCGTACATGTCCACCCACAAGGCAACGTGGCATGGCGGCATGTACGATCCCCTGGCAAGCCGCCTCGCGCCCATCCAGGCCGTCGTGGCAGGCTCAGTGCTCCATGCCGTCGGCTGGGCCCACGGCCAGACCCTGAGCGGCGGGCAAGGAGTGGCCCTCAGCTACTTCGGCGACGGCGCTTCCTCCCAAGGGGACGTGCACGAAGCCATGAACTTTGCCGCCGTGATGAAAGCACCTGTCGTCTTCTTCGTCCAGAACAACGGCTGGGCGATTTCCGTGCCCACAGAGCGGCAGGTGGCCGGCGGCTCGGTAGCCGCACGAGCCGCGGGCTATGGGATCCCGGGCATTCAGGTAGACGGCAACGATGTGGTCGCCGTGTATGAGGCCACCCGCAACGCCTTCGCCCACTGCCGCGCAGGAAACGGTCCGGTTGTTGTCGAGGCGATGACCTACCGCCGCGGGCCGCATTCCACGGCCGACGACCCCGGCCGGTACCGGAGCCTCGACGACGAGCGCATCGACGCCGGCGAGGACCCGCTGGAACGCCTCCGCGAGCGTTTGCTTGCCGAAGGCGTAGCCGACGAGGCATTCTTCACCGCTGCCGACCTGGCAGCCTGGGCAGAGGAAGAAGGCATCCGCACCGGAATCGAAGCCCTCGGCCCCCGGCCCGGCAACGAAATGTTCGATTTCGTCTTCCAGGAAACCACCCCCGCCCTTGAAAACCAGGCCACCCGTTGGCGCGAGGAGTCCGAACATGTCTGAGAGCACCACCGCCATTCTTGAAGCCGGGGCACGGAACGAACAATCCGTAAAGCTTTCCATGCAGCAGGCCCTCAACCGCGCGTTGGACGAAATCCTCTCCACGGATCCAAAGACGGTGGTCTTCGGGGAGGACTGCGGCCAGTTGGGCGGAGTCTTCCGCATCACCGACGGACTGCAGGCCAAGCACGGAGAATCCCGGGTCTTTGACACCCCGCTCGCAGAATCGGGCATCCTGGGCATGTCAGTGGGTCTGGCCATGGCCGGCTTCCACCCGATTCCGGAAGTACAGTTCGATGGCTTCGCGTATCCCGCGATCAACCAGATCGTGTGCCAGATCGCCCGGATGAACTACCGGAGCCGCGGCACCTTGCCGATGCCGATCACGCTCCGGGTGCCCAGCTTCGGCGGTATCCGCGCCCCCGAACACCACGGCGAAAGCCTCGAGGCACTCTTCGCGCACGTTCCAGGGCTCAAGGTTGTTTCGCCGTCGGACCCGCACGATGCCTACCAGCTGCTCAAGTACGCGGCTTCGCGGCCTGACCCGGTGATCTTCATGGAACCGAAGTCCCGCTACTGGCAAAAGGGCGACGTCGACACAGCTGACGGCGGTACCCTCACCGGCGCCCGCATTGTCCGGCCGGGCCGCCACCTGACCCTCGTGGCCTGGGGTGCCATGGTGGCCAGGTGCCTGCAGGTTGCCGAACTCGCGGCGGAGGACGGAATCGACGTCGAGGTCCTTGATCTGCGCTGGCTCAAGCCGATCGACGCCGAAGCGCTGGCGACTTCCGTCGGAAAGACGCGGCGCGCCGTCGTCGTGCATGAAGCCCCGCTGACCTCCGGGCTGGGGGCCGAAGTGGCCCAACTCATCACGCAAAGCTGCTTCGACACGCTCAAGGCGCCCGTCGAACGGGTCACCGGCTTCGACGTGCCGTATCCCTCCGGCGACCTGGAGGACGAATACATTCCGAACATTGACCGCATCCTCCTGGGGATCCAACGAGTACTGGAGTATCGACGTGGCTGAAATCAGCTTCCCCCTGCCCGATCTTGGCGAAGGCCTCATCGAAGCGACTGTGTTGGACTGGCTCGTCTCCCCCGGCGACCAGGTGGAACGGAACCAGCCGCTCGTGGAGCTGGAGACGAGTAAATCCGCCCTCGAGTTGCCGAGCCCGCAGGCGGGTAAAGTGATCCGTATCCACGGCGCGCCGGGCGAGACCATCAACGTCGGTGAGCCGCTGGTGGTGTTCGAGGTGCCGGACAATACTGCCGGCATCGTGGGCACCGTTCCCAAGGATGACGCACCGAAGCGCCGGGTCCGCCTGAGCGCTGTACTTGATGAGGACTGACACCATGAGCGGCAGGCACACGGAAGAGCACATCCACACTGTGGAGGGAACAGATCCGCATCTGTTCGTGGAAGTCCATGAGCCTGCCGAAGGCACCGACGCGGGGCTGCGCCCTGTCCTGCTGCTGCACGGCTTCTCCTCGTCCACCAAACTCAATTGGGGCGACACCGGCTGGATTTCCACCCTCAAGTCCGCAGGCCGGCGTGTCATCACGGTGGATCTTCCAGGACATGGCCAGAGCAGTTCGCCGGAGGACCTGGACTCCTACTCCCCGAGTCGGATCCGTGCGGACCTGCTCCAGATAGTCGCCGACGCCGGTGCGCGCCCTGTGCGCGCCGGTGACCCTACCAGCGGGCTCGACGTCATCGGCTATTCTTTGGGCTCCCGGCTCGCCTGGGAATTCGGGGCAACCCAGCCCGAACTCGTCCACCGGCTGGTGTTGGGCGGCCCGAACAAGGAAGACCCCCTGGCGTCCTTCGATCTCGCTGCAGCACAGCGCTACCTCGCGGACGGCACGCCCATCGAAGACGAGTCCACCGCAGGGTTGCTCAAGATGGCACAGCTCTTGCCGAGCAACGATCTTTTTGCGCTCTTGTCTCTCATCGAGGCCATCAAGGGCGAACCATTCGATCCTGCCGAAGCCGTGCCCCATATGCCGATGCTCCTGGTGGCCGGAGAGAAGGACGAGCGCGCCGTCACCATGCCGGAGCTCGCTTCGATCGCTGCCCACGCCGGCGGCATGGTTGAACAGTTGCTCGTCCCGGGGCGGAATCACAGCAACGCGGTGACCAGCCGGGTTTTTAAGGACGCTGCGCTGGCGTTCCTCGGCGTCTAAGTGGTGGCCGAGCGGCGGCGTTAGCCCGCCAGCCGCTCCGCGTTGAGCGTCATACGCTCCAGCACGCTGACGGCCATGGCGTATTCGTCGATACCGATCCCCATCGAGAGGTCCCGCCGGGAGTCTTCAACAAGCCTTTGGGCTTCCTCGTGTTTTGCGTGGCCCAGTTCGCTGAGGCTGATGCGATCGTCCACCATGATGATCATGCCGCGGCCTACGAGCGCGGCGAGTTCGCTTTCGCGACGTCGCGTGTCGCCGCCCCAAAAAGGGCTGAGTATCCCGTCAAGATCCTCGGGGCTGAGGGGTGTCTCGGCCAGGACATTGAGGGTCTGCCACTGCCTCCGGCTGAGTTTCAACCTCGCCAAAGTGCTGTCCAGATGTGCCTCCAATGCGGCATCCAGCCGTTTGGTCCAGTACCCGATTGGCTTGTTCACATGGCCCATCGTGGCAGCGCAGAGCGGTCCCGGCAAGAAAGGTAGGCTTGATTCAGCGCTGGATTACGTGGAAGTGAGACGAATGGGCATGCGCTTCAAGGACCGTGCGGACGCCGGACGCCGCGTCGCAGCAGGGCTTCCGCAGCTCCGGCAAAGGCCGGACACCATCCTGTTGGGCCTCGCCCGCGGTGGGGTCCCCGTGGCGGCCGCTGCCGCCGTCGAGCTCTACCAGCCTTACGGCGCCATTCTGGTGCGCAAACTCGGCATTCCGGGGCGTGAAGAAACAGCGTTCGGCGCCCTGGCCTGGTCCAACGGCAGGATCGTCCGCATACTCAACCGGCCCCTCGCCGAACGCATGCTGCGGCACGGAATCACGCAGGCTTCTCTTGATGCGGTGGAGGTACGCGAGCGGGGAGAACTCCTGCGGCGCGTGAAGACCTATCCGGGTATCCGCTTCGATCTCTCGGGCAAGACTGTGGTCCTTGTCGACGACGGACTCGCCACGGGCGCAACGATGCGTGCCGCCGTCGAGGCCGTCCGCGCGGGTGGGGCCGCGACTGTAGTGGCCGCCGTCCCCGTGTCATCCCTCGAAGCCCAAGCGTCCATCAGCCGGGTGTGCGATTTCATGATGTGCCTGCACACGCCGGGCAAGTTCCACGCCGTGGGCGCCTTCTACGAGCACTTCGAACAACTGACCGATGACGACGCGGTGCGGCTTTTGGAGCAGGCGGGGTAGGGCCCGGTCAATGGAAGGTGCTTCTATCACCACGGTAGCTACTGCCGGAGAAGAAAACTCAATTGGCTGGCCAGCAAGCAGGTAGGTTCACGCTTCCGAAAGGAAGTTCCTCAATTGTGCTCTTGCCCGGCTCAGACGCTTCCACATTGCTCCTTCGCTGCACCCGCAGAGGATCGCCGCCTCTGCGGCGGACAGACCGATCCAATAAGTCAGAACGATGGCCGCCCTGTCATCAGGGTGCAGCCCTTCCATTGCGATCTCCAGATCCGCATGCTCGCAGGGATCTGGGGAACTTGCGGAGATTCTGCCTATCGCAAGGATCAGCCTGTCCTTCTGGGCACGGCGCCGGTACTCGGTGCCAATCAGATTCCGTGCCGTTACATAGAGCCATGAGGCTGAATCCGCGCATTCGCACCCGAGGATCTTCCAGGCCAGCAAGAATGACTCGCTGCAGATGTCCTGGGCCGTTTCATGATCATCGACCCTCCGCTTTACAAACGCGAGGAGTCGCGGATAGTGGATCCTAAAGTAATCAGCAAAATCGTCCTCGGGATGTTCCCCCACAGCGCCCCAAGCCGCCTTCCTTAGCTCACTTGCATACGCCGCCGTACATCGGCACGGATACAGTGGATGTCGCCCCCGTCACGTGGTCGGTGACCCTGATTACGACGCAGGCGGGTCCGAGGACAAGGATCATTCCCGGGAACTGTGTTCTGCGGTTCTGGCACCCCTTGATGGAATAGGATCGATGCAAAATCACATTCCCCTCCCGCAAGGAAGGATTAGTCCCCCAATCCTTGCTGGAGACAACCATCAGCACAGCGTCGTCGGGCCCCTCAATGCTCACAGCACGCTCCCCAATGCCCGGCTCCAAAGTCAAAGGCGCTTTCCATCCGCCGTACCGGACGCCAGCGATGGTGACCGCAAAACCGCTTAGATCGTCCTTAATCGGCCACGTATAGCCCGCCGGGCTGCCGATCCAAGATCTGGATGAGACCCCTAGCGCGCCGGGCGTGTCTGATCCCGGAGGCTCCGGCTCATGATCCGCGTCTGCGTCAAACGCATCGGGACACCCGAGGCTCGACGCTAATGTCAGCGTCTTGGGTGCAGAGGATTCCGTTGGTGGTGATGTGTTTAGGGGCTCGCACGCCGAGAGCCCCACTATCGCGCACAGTGCGAGCATCATCCTTTGGCCCGATTTCACTCGCTTTGTCTCCCTCGTCATAGGCAAACGGCAATCGGTCTCTATACCAAGATCAGCACGCCGGTCGCCGCGCCCGCAATGCCTTCGACGACTCCAAACGGTGAGACTGCGCGCACGATCTTGTCGGCTGCCGATGTATCGCAGGCGAAGGATTCATCAAAGGTTGTCGCGACTGTGGTCATCAATCGACCTGCCGCGAAGGCGAGAAAGGTGAGTATCGCTACCGGCCAATGCCCTTGTGAGAGGGTCCATAAGGCACAGGCGACAAGCAGAGGAGAGGCCATCGTTGTCACGAATCCCAGGCCTAGCCCGGGGTTTTCATGGCAGGTCTGCCGGGGGGGTGTGTTAAACCGGTGAAAGGGTGCTCCGACAAGGGAAAATAGTGGTATTCGACGCCA
>NZ_JBIYDB010000014.1:0-111776 GCF_044908325.1 Arthrobacter sp. GAS37 | reverse complement strand
CTCTTCACGCGTGAAACCCTTGTTATCAACGGCCATCGCCGGCTCCTTCAATCAACAGGTCATGAATGACTCACAACCAGCTTGACGATGAGGGGCTCGCTCACAAACCCAGGAACCCAGCTGCGGCTTCATGGCCTTCTACCTTTAGCTTCCAACCGGGTCGGGTGAAGGAGCTCGAGGTGAGGCGAACGCGTTGGACTTCGACGACGTCGGTGCCCCATTGGTCGCGGTAACTGCCGTCGGGTTCATAGCCGAGGCTGGCGGAAACGCCCAGGGATTGCTTGTTCCAAATGGCGGCTTCGGAGGTCGCTACTTCTGCGTTCAGATAGTCGAAGGCGTAACTGAGGGCGGCAGCGCGCATCTCCTTGCCGAGGCCTTGGCCTTGGGCGCCTTTCTTGAGCCAGGAGCCGGTGGAGACAGTCTTCAACGATGCGAAGTTCTTCGCCTCCACATCCTGGCAGCCAATGAAATCGTCGTTGTGCCAGATGCCGAGGAGGAGCGTCCATGATTCCGGGGTCATTCCTGCCCGGCAGCGCCAGTACCATCGGGCCATGTTGGCACCCAACTCATCTTCGGGGAGTTCCGTCCAGGGGTTGCTGAAGGGCGACTTCCCAGGGGCGTGAATGCCGCTGAGGGCTGCCCCGACCGCTGCAGGGATGTCAGCGTCCTGGATGGGGCGCAAGACCAAACGGGGCGTGGTCAGCGTAAGACCGAAGGTTGGCCAGATGGCGCTTAGCTCGTTCATCGGGGAAGCCTAGCGGACAGGCCGGGAAAGCTTGTCATCGGTCGACCAGGTCCACTGGACAAGTGAGCGAGGGTTTGGCGAAAGGGGCGTATAAGTGAGCGAGGGTTTGGCGGGAGGGGCGTATAAGTGAGCGGGCGTTTGGCGAGAGGGGGACGATCCTTACGAACGGGGGCCGATGTCCCAGCTGATGTGCTTCCGGACGTCGGTGAGGTTCATCGATTCGGCAAGGAACAGATCGTCCAGCATGTATTCGTCCACCCCCAGGATCCGCATCCAATGCCCCTGACCGGTGGTACCGCCGTCGAGCGATTGGCTGGACACGCACACGCCCGTTCCCGAGTCCACGCGCAAAAGCGTGCGTCCGTGGAAACAGAGCGGCGTTGCCGCATGAGAAGCCACGTAGCTGGATCCCGGGGTCGCGATGGTTTCGAGGGCCGGACGCCCCTCGTGATCCACTTCCCGAATAGAGCCGAACGACACCCGGTTGGACTCGGGAAACTCCATCGGCACCGGCGCGTTCCCGGCGAGTTCGACAGGATCGAGGGCTGCCGCGAGCCGACCGTTCCCGAAGGACGGTTCACCGTAGGCCGCCTCGGGACGCCGGCGAACCAAGCCAGCGGAGTCGTAAACGGGGGTCACCAAATGTGCCGGCAACAGCCAGGACTTGCGCTTGGAGCCAAGGTAAAGCCCGTCGCGGGAATCGTTGATGCCCGTAGTGCTATGCAGTAACGCGCCGTCGATGGTTTCGAGCCGAAGCGCCCCCGGCCGGCGCAGCCAGGCGCGCACTGTGGCTCCGGTGTCGCCCGGCCGGTCCAGGTATTCGAACCTCAGGCTGGTCCATTTCCATGGGGAGGAACGGCATAGGTTTCGGAAGGTGGAAGACATGTCGGCGTCGGGATTGCCTTGGATTTCTGCACTGTAGCGCCCCATATCCACAGTCTAAGGGTGCGTGACCGGCGCAGCTTTGAGAAAACCGATAGCATCCGAGGGTGATCCGACGACTCGGCGAATTGTGGGGGACCAGTTTCCCGGCCTTCTGGCTGCTGCTCGCAGCATGTGTGTACTTTGCGATTACGGCTGCCCGCCTCACGGTCATCGACGTCCGTCACCACTTGTTGCCCAACCGGATCGTGTTCCCGTCCTATGCCATCGCCGGTGTGTTGCTGCTCGGCGCGGCGGTCGCTGTCAGCCTGGGCGGCGGAGCGGCAGGGAACCTCAGCACCGGAGCGGCGGGGTCCGCGCCCGACGGCGGTGCCTCCTTCCTCGGGGTGCCCGCCTTGGCAATCGTGGCCGGGGGAGCGGTGCTGTGGGTGTTCTACTTCATCCTGCGCTTGGTGTACCCGCCGGGGATGGGCTTCGGCGACGTCAAATTGGCTGGTGTCCTCGGCCTTTACCTTGGCTATCTGGGCTGGGCGCATGTTTTCGCCGGAACGTTTGCGGCGTTCCTCTTCGGCGGCCTGTGGAGCCTGGGAGTCCTGGCGGCCCGGCGGGGAACCTTGAAATCATCAATACCCTTCGGGCCGTTCATGCTGGCCGGTGCCGCTGCGGCGATGTTTGCCCTGCCCGCGTGAGGAGCCGTGAGCAAAGCGGAGCGAGAGACGGCGGTTTGAGCAGCCTTGCCCGCTGTCATTCGGGCATTGCCGGTGGGATACTCGCCCTACTGGCGGATCCGATCCGGAAGCGGAGGCAGAGCTCTTGTTGGTGATGACTGTTTCAACGAAAGCGGGCTAGGCCGTGGCGATCCCGGAATTCATCCGGGAAATCCGCGAAAAGATCGGCAACGACCCGCTGTGGCTACCCGGCGTTCGGGGCGTGGTCTTGGACGACGAGAACCGGGTCCTGCTGTGCCAACGGGCTGACAGTGGCCGGTGGACCCTGATCACCGGAATGCTTGAACCGGGGGAGCACCCGGCCCCCGGTTTGCTCCGCGAGATCTTCGAGGAGACTGCCGTAGTGGCCGAAACCGAGCGCATCCTGGCGGTGGGCGTGATCGGCCCGGTCACCTATCCCAACGGAGACGTCTGCGACTTCCTGGATATTGCCTTCAAGTGCCGCTATGTCTCGGGGGAGGCCCGCGTCAACGACGACGAGTCAATCGCCGTCGGCTGGTTTGCCCTCGACGAGTTGCCTGAGATCAGTGCCGGCCACCGCGAAACCATCCGGCTTGCCCTGGAGCCAGGCTCCGCCGTCGCGTATCAGCGCGATTGACGGGCCGCGAGGATCGCGCGGGCAGCGAAGAGGCACGCGGCGGCACCGCAGGCGATAGCACCCACGATGGTCCACCATTCGCCCTTGGCGGACGCTATGGAAACGGCCAGAAGGCCGAAAAGGACTGCCCCTAATCCCCATCGAACGGCCGGGCTGATGTTCGCGGATTCTTCGGGCTCTGAACTCATGGGTTCCAGCCTAAGCCAGGCGCCACTAAGCCAGACGCCCCTAAGCCAGACGCCACAGGGCCGGACAACAGAGGGGCGCCGCAACCCCCAAAGATTGCGGTGCCCCTCTTGGCCGCGCGGCTGTTCCTCGAGCCCGACGTTCGGCCCAGCGGACATGCCCGCCCTTGCATCCGGTCGGTGGGCATATTCCGCATATGTCCACTGGTCCGACCCAAGGCCGGGCATGTCCTGGCTTCAGCGCCGGGCGAGCTCCCCGTCGTTGTCGCCCACCGGGCCGGACTCCGGCTCGGCGTCCGCGTCAGCGGACCCGTCAACGGCCCCGTCAACGGCCCCCTCGACGGACGCCTCGGGGGATCCTCCGAGGCGTTCGGCTTCAAGGCGTTCCGCTTCCACGCCCCCGACAGCCTCGCCCCGGGCTACCATTCCGGCGGTATCGGAGAGCGGGATCTGCTTGAGGGTGATGGCGAGCAGGAGGGCGGCCGCGATGAACGGGATCAGGTACCAGAACACCGGTGCCAATGAACCGGCATAGGCGTTGACGATGGCATCCTTGACCTGGACCGGCAGTTGGGCCAAGGTCTGCGGATCAAGCTTGCTGGTGGACTGTGCAGCCTGTGCAGCGGAAGCCCCGGCGCCCGTGAATGCCTTGGTGAGGGACTCGGCCAGCCGAGTGGTGAAGATCGAGCCGAAGACGGCAACGCCCAACGAAGCCCCGACCTCGCGGAAGTAGTTGTTGGTGCTCGTTGCCGTGCCGATCTGCTCGGCCGGAACCGCGTTCTGGACCACCAGGACGATGACCTGCATGATCAGGCCCAGGCCTGCGCCGAAGATGAACAGCTGGATGCAGATGACCCAGATCGGAGTTGCTGCCGTGAGCGTGGTGAGCCACAACATCGCAACGATCGTGAGGCTCGCTCCGAGGATCGGGAACATCTTGTACTTGCCGGTCTTGGAGATGCGGATACCGGAGTAGATGGACGTACCCATGAGTCCAACCATCATCGGCAGCATGAGCAGGCCGGAGACGGCGGCTGAAGTGCCGGAAGACATCTGCAGGAACGTCGGCACGAAGGCGATGGCGGCGAACATTCCCAAGCCCAGGGTGAAGCCGATGGCCGTTGCGTTGATGAAGATCCGGTTCTTGAACAAGCTCAGCGGAATGATGGGGTCTTCCGCTTTGCGCTCCACGAGGACGAAGAGGAAGGCAGCAAGCACCATGCCTGCACCGAAGGTCCAGGTGAGGGGGGAGTCCCAGCCTTGGTCCTTCTTGCCGCCGAAGTCGGTGAAGAAGATCAGGCAGGCCGTGGCCGCGGACAGCAGCAGGACTCCAAGGATGTCGATGCGCTTTTCGGCCTTCTTGTTCGGCAGGGTGAGCGTGAACCAGGCGATCGTGAACGCGGCAATGCCGACGGGGATGTTGATGTAGAAGGCCCATTCCCACGTCAGGTGATCGACGAAGAAGCCGCCCAGGAGCGGACCGGCCACGGCGGAGAGGCCGAAGATGGCACCGAGGGGGCCCATGTACTTGCCGCGTTCCTTGGCAGGCACGATGTCCGCGATGATGGCCTGCGACAGGATCATCAGTCCGCCGCCGCCCAGGCCCTGGATGGCGCGGAAGATCACCAAGCCCCAGAAGTCGGTGGCGAAGGCGCAAGCGATGGAAGCTGCCGTGAACAAACCGATGGCAATGAGGAAGAGGTTCCGCCGGCCCAGGATGTCACCGAATTTGCCGTAGATCGGCATGACGATGGTGGTGGCGAGCAAGTAGGCCGTGGTGATCCAGGCCTGGTTCTCGACGCCGCCGAGCTTGCCGACGATAGTGGGCATGGCCGTGGACACGATGGTCTGGTCCAGGCTGGAGAGCAGCATTCCGGCGATGAGCGCCGAGAAAATGATCCAGATCCTTCTCTGGGTCAAGAGCAGCGGTGCGGCCGCTTTGGTCTTGAGAGTGGTACTCACGGTTGGTCCTTCTGGGGTTCGACGGGGTTGGTGTCCAGCGGTTGGGCGAAGAGTGCGCGGGCTGCGTTGAGGTTCTGGTCCAGCAGTTTGCGGTAGGGCTCGGTGTTCTCTTCGGAAAAAAACTGTTTGCTCGTCTTCTTGGTGACTGCGCCGAAGACCGCGGCGGCCATGATGACCTCGATGTGGTCTGCCGGGAGGCCTTCCCGGGCGGCGATGAGTTCGGCGAACTGGCGCTCGCGGACTGCGCCTTCGCGGGTCAACCGGCCCAGGAGCTGGGGCTCGGCCGTGACGGCCGCGATGAGCTGGCGGATCTCTGAAGGGCTGACGGTCGACCGCTCGAGGACGGCCAGGGTGAAGTGGCGCAGGGCGGACAACAGCGAGTCGGAGATCGTGCCGATGGCACGGGCGGGGTTGCGGTTGAAGGTCTCCAGCGCCTCTTCGGGAAGCTCGTCGGAGAACGATCCGATCACCGCGTCTTCCTTGGTGTGGAAGTAATTGAAGAACGTCCGCCGCGATATCCCGGCCTGTTCGCAGGCTTCCTCGACGGTGAAACCGTTGAGTCCGTGTTGAGCGGTCAGGGACCGTGCGACGGCGGAGATCGCCGCGCGGGTCTGGGCGCGCTTGCGCTCCCGGAGCCCGCCGTCGTTAATTGCACTATTTTCCACAAAGTAAAGTTTTGCACTTTTCTATCGAAAGTGCAAGAAAACTCCTTCGAGCGGAAACGACGACGGCGGCCGGCACCATCCGCGGGGGAGGTGCCGGCCGCCGTCGGGCTGGCCAGTCGGGCTGGCGGGAAGCTAGGCCTTGTGGGCCGGGCGGGTCATGGTGGTGACGTCGAGAGCCTTGTCGAGCTGCTCTTCGCTCAGTTCGCCGCGCTCAAGGTAACCAAGGGAGATCACGGCTTCGCGGATGGTCAAACCCTCGGCAACGGCCTTCTTGGCGATCTTTGCCGCTGCTTCGTAACCGATGAACTTGTTCAGCGGGGTCACGATGGACGGGGAAGCCTCGGCCAGGAAGCGGGCGCGCTCCACGTTGGCCGTGATGCCGTCGATCATCTTGTCGGCCATGACGCGGCTGGTGTTGGCCAGGAGCCGGATGGATTCGAGCAGGTTGGCAGCCATGACGGGGATGCCGACATTGAGCTCGAAGGCGCCGTTGGTACCGGACCAGGCGATGGCGGTGTCGTTGCCGATGACCTGGGCGCAGACCATGATCGATGCTTCGCAGATGACCGGGTTGACCTTGCCCGGCATGATCGACGAGCCCGGCTGGAGGTCCGGGATGGAGATTTCGCCGAGTCCCGTGTTGGGGCCGGAGCCCATCCAGCGGAGGTCGTTGTTGATCTTCATGAAGGAGATGGCGATGTTGCGCAGCTGGCTGGAGCCCTCGATGAGGCCGTCGCGGTTGGCCTGCGCCTCGAAGTGGTCGCGTGCCTCGGTCAGCGGCAGGCCGGTGTCGGCCGCGAGGAGCTCGATGACGCGCTCTGGGAAGCCTTCCGGGGTGTTGATGCCGGTGCCGACCGCGGTTCCGCCCAGGGGGACCTCGGCGACGCGGGGGAGGGCTGCGTTGATGCGCTCGACGCCGTAACGGACCTGGGCGGCGTAGCCGCCGAACTCCTGGCCCAAGGTCACCGGAGTGGCGTCCATGAGGTGGGTTCGGCCGGACTTGACGACGTCCTTGAACTCCACGGCCTTGCGGTCCAGGGAAGCAGCCAGGTACTCGAGCGCCGGGATCAGGTCGTTGATCAGCGCCGACGTCGCGGCGACGTGGACCGACGTCGGGAAGACATCGTTGGAGGACTGCGAAGCGTTGACGTGGTCGTTCGGGTGGACAACTTTGTCGCTCCCGGCGGCCGCGAGGGCACGCGTCGCCAGCTCAGCGATGACCTCGTTGGTGTTCATGTTGGACGAGGTACCCGAACCGGTCTGGAAGACGTCGATGGGGAAATCGCCGTCGTACTTTCCGGCGGCAACCTCATCGGCAGCGTTGGAAATCGCCTCGGCGAGCTCGCCGTCGAGCACTCCCAGTTCAGCGTTCGCCAGGGCCGCGGCCTTCTTGACGCGGGCCAGGGCCTCGATGTGGGCGCGCTCAAGCGTCTTGCCGGAGATCGGGAAGTTCTCGACGGCGCGCTGCGTCTGGGCGCGGTACAGGGCGTTCACAGGAACGCGAACTTCGCCCATCGTGTCATGTTCAATACGGAACTCGGCCGTGTTGGATTCTTGAGTGGAAGTCATGGGGCTAGCTTATGGCGAGCAGCCGCTTGACCGAAAACCGGCGGGCCGAAGCTACGGCCGTTGCTTGCCGCCCCTTCGGGGGCGGCCCGGCATCCCGCTTAGAGCTTGCCGATCCCGGAAACCAGCGCCGCGCGGCCTTCGTCCAGTTTGTAGGAAAGCCCGACGACGGCGGCCCGGCCGTCGTCGATCGCGTCGGAAATCACACGGGAACTGTCGGCCAGGCGGCGGGCTGTCTGCTTGACGTGCTCCACCACCATCTCGTTGACGTCCGTCTGCTCATTGCGCAGTGCGGTGAGGACGGAAGGCGTGATGCGCTCCACGAGGGAACGGATGAAACCTGCGGGCATGTCACCGGTCTCGACGGCACTCTTGGTCGCGGTCACAGCGCCGCAGCTGTCGTGGCCAAGGATCACGATGAGCGGAACATGCAGCTGGGAGATGCTGTATTCCAGCGAACCAAGGACGGCGTCGTCGATCACTTGTCCGGCCGTGCGGACCACGAAGGCATCGCCCAGGCCGAGGTCGAAGATGATCTCAGCAGCCAGGCGGGAATCCGAGCAACCGAAGATCACTGCGAATGGATGCTGGTCCTCGACCAAGGAATGCCTGCGGGAAGCGTCCTGGTTGGGGTGCAACGATTCCCCGGCGACAAAGCGTTCGTTTCCTTCGCGCAGACGGCGCCAGGCAAGGGCAGGAGTCAGATAGGTAGCCACGGCGCTACTTTACGGCTTTGCGGTGGCAGGCTGCGAAACTGTGTCGCCCGGCTTCGTGCTCGCGTCCGCTGAAGCGACAGGAGCTGCGTCTGCTGCTTTCACCACGGCCGCGGCCAATGTGGAGAACTCGTCCAGTCCTGCGCTGCCGCTCAGGATGATCGTGGTGCCGCGGTAGTTCAGGACCATGCTGCGGTTGCCCTTGGCCGTGTCATGGAGTTCCCAGTCGTGGCCGCCGGCGCTGCGTGTGCCTGTCACCGGAGCGCTGCCGGCCTGCTGGAAAATCCAGGTTGGATTGGCCTTGCGGGTCTGGACAATTCCGATGAACGCCTGCTTGGGGGTGACGTATCCGACTTCCCATGTGGGTACGCCATCGCCGGTCCCGGATACCCAGCGAGCGTAGTTGGGACTAAATGTGTCGCCGGTATCCGGCGCCACAGGTGTGAAACCCGCCACATCTTTCGCGTTGGCTGCGGTTGCGGCCACATCGACGTTGGGCTTGTAACCGTTGCTCTTCGGCGCCGGATTCATGAGCACGATCGGCAGGAACGCCAACACGCAGAGGAGCAACGCGATGAGCATGCCAATGACCGATGCGTTGGCCCTTTTGGCTGCTTTCGCCGCGATAACGGGCTTGACGGCAGGCTGACCGGCGTCGTCGGTGCCGGCTGCGCCGGTGCCTCCGTTGCCGGAGGGGGCGGCGGCAATTGCTTTGTCTTGCGTTTCACTCACGCTTCAATAGTCTCCTATCCAAGCGGCTAATACACATCGGCCGGTCCGCGCAAGGGGCGTTCCGGGTGTTGGTCATCCCATGACCGTGCCGCCCCGCCGCGACTATGATCTCTTGTAGAGGAATCATTCAGGCCGCCAAGCGCAGCCATTCCTGGTCCCACGAATCGCGTCATCGAAGAAGAGGTTCACGTGTCTCCAGCGCCAATGTCCCAGAAGTATTCCACGATTTCGCCGGCGCTCGCCGTCGGGACCGATGAGCCGGACCGCAACCTGGCCCTCGAACTTGTCCGGGTTACCGAAGCTGCCGCCATTGCCGGCGGTCACTGGGTTGGATTCGGCGACAAGAACAAGGCAGATGGCGCCGCCGTTGACGCCATGCGCTCCTTCCTCCACACCGTCCATTTCAACGGCGTCGTTGTCATTGGCGAGGGTGAGAAGGACGAAGCCCCCATGCTCTTCAATGGCGAGCACGTCGGTGACGGCACCGGACCCGAGTGCGACGTCGCCGTCGACCCCATCGATGGAACCCGCCTGACTGCCCTGGGCATCAACAACGCCCTCGCCGTGCTGGCAGTTGCCGAACGGGGCACCATGTTCGATCCCTCAGCCGTGTTCTACATGGAGAAGCTCGTCACGGGCCCCGAAGCCGCCGACATGGTGGACCTGCGCCTGCCTGTGAAGCAGAACCTGCACCTGATCGCCAAGGCCAAGGGCGTCAAGGTCAACCAGCTCAACGTCATGATCCTCGACCGCGACCGCCACCGCCCGCTGGTGGAGGAAATCCGCGAAGCCGGTGCCCGCACCAAGTTCATCATGGACGGCGACGTTGCAGGCGCCATCGCCGCCGCACGTTCCGGCACCGGCGTCGACGCCCTGATGGGAATCGGCGGTACCCCGGAAGGCATCGTTGCCGCGTGTGCCATCAAGTCCCTCGGCGGTGTCATCCAGGGCCGCCTGTGGCCCACGAGCGACGACGAGAAGCAGAAGGCCATCGACGCCGGACACGACCTCGAGCGCGTCCTCTCGACGAACGACCTCGTCACGAGCGATAACTGCTACTTCGCAGCCACCGGCATCACCGACGGCGACCTCCTCAAGGGTGTGCGCTACTCCAAGGACAAGGTCCTGACCCAGTCCATCGTGATGCGCTCCAAGTCCGGCACCATCCGCTTCGTCGACGGCGAGCACCAGGCCAGCAAGTGGGAAGGCTACGCCCGCAAGTAGGACCCACCCTCCCGCGCGAACTGGCAGCAAATGCCCTCTGAATCCAGATTTGGAGGCATTTGCTGCCAGTTCGCGTTAAGCAGTGGAATCCGTCCTGTGGATAACTCAATTTAGGGACCGAAGCCGGGCAAGAATTGAGCATGTCCCGGACTCCGATGCCCCCGCAGCTTCCAAACGGTTCCTTTCCGGCGTCGGCCGCTGAGACCCTCGGATTGAGCCAGAAGCAACTGCGCCGCGACGGCATTGTCACGTTGTCGCGGGGACTGCGCCTGCCGTTGCACAGCACGGGAACCGTCGCGGAACACTTGCGGGGTTACATCGAGCTCGACCCCGAATGTTGCCTGAGCCACGGGTCCGCCGCGCGAATCCATCGCATCAGTTTGTCCAAAGCGCTTGAAGAGGATTGGCGGATCCATCTGGCCCGCCCGGGCGAGAGGTGGAAACCGCGGAGGCGGAATGTTGTTGGGCACCAACTCACGTTCAAACCGGGTGAAGAAATAGTGCTCGACGGCGTCCGGCTCACCTCGCCTGCCCGGACGTGGCTGGACTTGGCCCAAGTAATGAGTATCGACGACATTGTCGCGGCGGGCGACTCGATCGTTGTCGAGCACAGCGAAAACCATCCAAGGCCGCGCGAGGCTTTGGCAACCATTGAGGATTTGAAGGCGATGGTCGCAGCCCACCCGGGAATGCGTGGCGTACGTAAGGCCAGGCTGGCCCTGGATCTGGTTCGAGTCGGCGCGGATTCGCCGCAGGAAACGCAGATGCGCCTCATATTGCTGCATGCAGGGTTGCCTGAACCCACGCTGAACCACGTCATCTTCAACGAGTGGGGTGCCCCTGCTGTGTGGCCCGATGCCGCTTACCTCAAGGAGCGGATCGCCCTCCAATACGACGGGCGGCATCATGGGGAAGCTGAGCAGTACCAGAGAGACATCAGGCGCCAAGCGTTAACGGAACGGCTGGGTTGGCACGAAGTCCGGGTCCACCATGAGGATTTGCTCGGGCCCCGGCCGGAAGTGGTGGAAAAAGTCCGCCGCGCGCTGTGGGCTGGCCGCGAGTTGGCAGCAGGTGCCCGCAAAGTCGGATTTTGAGGGCATCTGCTGCCAGTTCGCGCGGAGATGGAGAAGCGTCAGCGCAGCTTTTCGCGCAGCTTCCGGGCCACTTGGTAGGCGCCGTAGCGAAGCTTGTTGACGGGAAGGTCCCATGTGCCCGGGTAGGCGATTTCCCGGCCCCCGAAGGACTTCTTAAAGGCGGTGAATCCGGCCCACTTGTGGTCGGGCTCGTCCTCCGGGGCCACGCCCCACAGGTCCACGTGCTTGAGTCCCTTGTCCTTGGCATCCGCCATGAGCGTTACGAGCAACGGAATGCCCGCGCCGAGCTTGCGGTGCGTGTCATCGAGTGCCGCGTGGGCGTAGGTACGCGTGTCGGCGGAGTCGTACGCCAAGGCGGCAGCAATCGGCTCGCCCTCGAGTTCGGCGATGAACAGGGTGCCGGCACCGGCTGGCATGAGGGAGCGGGCCACCGAGCTCAGGTAGTCATCGCTCTGCGGCTTGAAGCCGTTGCGTGCCGCGGTCAGGTGCAGGAAGTCGAGAAGGACCGAGATGTCTTCAGGATCCTGCGAGGACCGGAAGGTGACACCCTTCTTGTGGATGTTGCGGTACAGGTTCCGGTTGGTGGGTTTCATGCCCGCGAGGACGTCATTGAAGTCGCCGTCCAGATCCACGATCCAGCTCAATTCCGGCTGCTGGTTGGACGGCGCCGGCTGCAGGCCGCGTCCCCGCAGTACCGCACCGGCGTCGGCGGCTTCGAAGCCGGCGGTGACGGGTTCCATCCGGACAAACACCGCCCGGCTGCGGCGCGCTATCGCTACAAGTGCGGCTACGGCTTCGTCAAAGGCCTCCAATGAGTCGGCCACGGGTCCGTAAGGCGTGTAGATGACCTTGCCGCCAGGGTTCTTTTCCTCCACAGCGAGGAAACGCCACCCCGGGCCGGACTCCTCGTGCACGGTACGGCCGAGGGATCGCTGGAAGGACGCCCATGCGGGCGTCTGCAGGAAGTACTCCACCGTTTAGTTCCCGAGGCCTGTTGTGACGGCAAAGGCGACGCTGGTTCCCGTTGCGCCGGCAACCGGGTGCACCATGACGGGCTCTTCGGATGCCGGGATGAACGCACTCCCGCCGCGCTCCACGGCGAGCTCGCTCTTGGGGGAGTCGAGCACGACGGAACCCGAAACCACGACGACGACGGCGGGACCGGCCTGGGCCATCGGCACCGGTTCCGCTCCGGGAGCCAACTCGATGCGCTGGAGCTGGAATTCCCGGAACGGTGGCACGTAAAGATCCTGGCCGAATCCGGAGGTCCTGGGCTCGATGCGCGGTACGCCGAGGGAAGCGAATTCGATGGTCTTCAGGAGTTCGGGGACATCGACGTGCTTGGGGGTGAGGCCGCCACGGAGCACGTTGTCCGAAGCCGCCATCACCTCCACACCGAGGCCTTTCAGGTAGGCGTGGACGTTTCCGCCCGGAAGGTACACCGATTCGCCCGGGGACAGGAAGACAAGATTCAAGAGCAGGGAAATCAGGACACCGGGATCGCCCGGGAACTCACTGTTGATGTCCACCAACGTGGAGAGTTCCGTGGCGTGCTGACCCATCGGCGCGCCCGACTTCAGGATGGAAACCACCTGATCCGTCGCTGCGGAGACGGCATCCCCGCCGGTAATCAGCCGGGTGAACGCAGCTTTAAGTGCCGAGGGCTCATCGGACCCGGAAAGGTCCGCGATGACTCCCGTGATGACGTCAGGAACGTCGACGGCGGCAAGGTCCAGGAGGGTCGCGAGGTGCTCGAAGACACGCTGCGAATCGGCGACGGGACGGAAACCGCAGAGGGCGTGAAACGGGGTCAGCGCGAAGATCATCTCCGGCTTGTGGTTGTCGTCGCGGTAGTTGCGCTCAGGTGCGTCCGCTGCCATACCTGCGGCATTTTCCTTCGCGAAGCCGTCCCTGGCCTGCTGCAGGCGAGGGTGGACCTGCAAGGACAGGGGCTTGTCGGCTGCAAGGAGCTTGGTGAGGAACGGCAAGCGGGGACCGAATTCAGCCACGCTCGTTTCACCAAGGAAGTGCACAGGATCCACGCTGATCAGCGCGTCCAAAGCGACGGAAGACCCATCCGGACGGGTGGCCACGGACGGCGAGTCCGGGTGCGCTCCGATCCACAACTCCGCCTCCGGACCGCCCGAGGCGGGCCTTCCCAGCAGAGCGGCGATCGCCGTCGTCGATCCCCATGCATAGGGGCGGAGAACATTCTCAAGCTGGTACACGGCAGGGAATCCTTGTCATTGCGGGACGGTTCTTTCGGGATTGCCGGGGATGAGCTCTTAGCGGCTGCCCGGGCTCTTAGCGGCTGCTGCGGGCGGAGACGTTCGCGGTGGAGAAGACTTCGGCGACCTTGTCGCGGAGCCTGGCCCCTTTTTCGGTGGCGGTGTTGTTGAGCTCCCGGGCGAATTCGAGCAGCTCGCCGCGAAGCCGGACGGCCAGCTCATCGGTTCCGGACGCCAGCACGCGCACGGCCAGGAGGCCGGCGTTGCGGGCGCCGCCGATGGAGACGGTAGCCACGGGAACGCCGGCGGGCATCTGAACGATGGACAGCAAGGAATCCATGCCATCCAGGGTCTTCAGCGGTACCGGGACGCCGATGACGGGCAGCGGGGTGACGGAGGCGAGCATGCCCGGCAGGTGGGCTGCGCCGCCTGCTCCGGCGATGATGACGCGGATGCCGCGCTCGTGGGCGTTCTGGCCGTAGCGGATCATTTCCGTGGGCATGCGGTGGGCGGAGACGACGTCGGCTTCGAAGGGGATGCCGAATTCGGCCAGGGCGTCCGCTGCAGCTTCCATGACGGGCCAGTCGGAGTCGGAGCCCATGACGAGTCCTACGATCGGGGTTGCGTTCGCCGCACCCGCGTTTTCGGCATCGGTGTTATCTACGCTCATGCGGTTTCTCCGGAGGTGGTCTCGGCCGGCATGCGGCCGTTGCGGATGATGTCGGCCACAACGGTGGCGCGGTGTCGGATGGAGGCGACGTCTGCAGTCGAGTTGCCGACGAGGTTCACGTGCCCGACCTTGCGGCCGGCCCGCACGGACTTGCCGTAGCAGTGGACCTTTGCAGCCGGTTCGTAGGCGAGGGCCTGGGGGTAAGCGCTGTAGAGGTCCTGGTTGTCGCCGCCCAGGAAGTTCTTCATGACAACCACCGCACCCAGGGCGTCGGTGGCACCGAGCGGGAGGTTGAGGACAGCGCGCAAATGTTGTTCAAACTGGCTGGTGACGGAGCCGTCCTGCGTCCAGTGGCCGGTGTTGTGCGGCCGCATGGCGAGTTCGTTGACCAGGAACCCGACTCCGACGCCGGGCGTTTCGAAGAGCTCCGCCGCCATGACGCCCGTGACTCCGAGTTCATTGGCAATTCGCAGCGCTGCCTCTTCGGCCGCCGCAGCGACCTCCACGGGAATGTCCTGGGCCGGCGCGATCACTTCGTCGCAGACGCCGTCCACCTGGACGGTGTGGACAACCGGCCAAGCGCGGGATTCGCCGTCGGGGGTCCTCGCAACGAGCGCGGAGAGCTCGCGGCTGAAGTCAACCTTCTCTTCGGCTAATAGCGGGCTCATGGCTTCGAACCAGTCCGTCGTGCTCCGGGCGTCGTCGGCGGAATGGACGATGCGCACGCCCTTGCCGTCATAGCCCCCGCGGGGGGTCTTCAAGACGATCGGCCAGCCGGTCTGTTCGCCGAAAGCCACGAGGTCTTCGGCGCCGTGGACGGCAGCCCACGCCGGATTGGGGAGCCCGAGGCGGTCGATCGCGGCTCGCATCACGAGTTTGTCCTGCGCGTGCACCAGGGCATCAGGGCCGGGCTGGACGTTGACTCCGGCCTCGATCAGCGCCCTCAGGTGCTCGGTGGGGACGTGCTCGTGGTCGAAGGTCATGACGTCCAAGCCCTCCGAGAATTCAAGGAGGGCGGCGAGGTCCTTGTAGTCGCCGACGGGAGCCGTTGCCACGGCCTGGACCGCGGAAACGTCCTCACCTTCGGCAAGGACCCGAAGTTCAAAGCCAAGAGCGGTTGCGGCCGGGGCCATCATTCGTGCGAGCTGGCCGCCGCCCACCACGCCGATTACAGGAAAAGTCACAAGGTTCAGCCTACCGAACCAGCAGCTGGTTCCCAGATTCTGCGCGCCGCCGGGTCCGTGGGACCCGGTTCGAGGCCGCTGGCACGGAATAATTGGGCAAGCTCCAAGAAATCGGAGCTAAAATGGAGGCTTCGGCCCATCGGCCCCCTAGAACAACGGCCATGGAGGGTCATGATCAACACACTTGCAGATCGCATGCGCGGGCTCGCCTCGCTCTTTTGGCGCGAAGTAGCGAAGTTCGGCGCTGTCGGCGGTGTTGCGTTCGTCATAGATAACGGTTTGACCTACTATCTCATGCACGGCCCGATGTCGGACAGTGAGGCGAAGGCCCGTTTCGTCGGCGCCACCGTGGCCACGGTATTCTCCTGGATCGCCAACCGCTTCTGGACCTTCCGCCACCGTCGCCAGGCGAACGTGGTGCGCGAGTTCGTGATGTTCATCATCATCAACGGCATTGGCATTGGTATCTCCACCGGCCTGACCGCCATTGCCAAATACGGCATGAACATCCAGGACAAAAATGTCCTGTTCGCTGCCGGAGTGGTCGGCATCCTCGTGGCCACCGTGGTGCGCTTCTTTGCCTACCGCTTCCTGGTGTTCAACAAGGAGCTCGACGAAGAGCCGGCCTTCTCGCATGACCACGAGATCATCGAAGCCCACCACAAGGCCAAGGCCAAGGCCATCCATGCCGCAAGCGCCGCGGCTAGCTCCGATGAAGGCGAAGACGCGGTCAAGCGCCGCTGACGCGCTCGTTGTCCAGCAGATGCTGGGTGACGGCAACGTCCGGGTGCACCAGGACTACTGAACCGTCTTTGTTCCACGCACCCAGTGCGTCCGCGAGGGCCGACTCCAAACCGTCAGCCGCGCGGACCAGCAGGCGGACGCCGGCGTCATGTTCCTTGGCGAAGCTGTCCAGCAATTCGCCGTGCGAGTGTCCGGTTTCAGGGCGGCGCAGGGCCGGAAGTGCGGCGTCCGGTTCGGCGTGCGCCATGAACACGTCGCCGTGGGAGCGGACTTCAGCCGCGTAGTCCACGACGCCGACCGGCAGCTCTCCCGGCCAGCGCATCGCGAGTGCCGCAAGCGGCACGGCGACGACGGCGTCAAAGCCGGCTCCCGCTCCGACGTCGGGGGTGTCCGTGACAAGCAAATCGGCGCTGCCGCCGTCGAGCACCAGTTCCATGCCCAGCTGCCACCCGGCCAGCGCCCACACAAGGGATTTCCAATGGGCTGGCAGGTCCAAGCGAAGGCTCATGCCTGGTTCGGCGTCGAACTCGTCCTGGAGCAGGTTGCTGGTCTTGGCCACCCAATTGTCCAGGACCCGCCCCGAGAGCTCCACCCGTTCGGCGTCCGGCCCGTACCAGGTCAGGCGTGGGGATGTGGCGTGTCCGGAACGCAGGGCTGCCATCAGGTTCATCGCGGGGGTGCTCATGGCTACATCTTGCCACGGGGCGTCCGGCCCGCCGTCGGGGCCGTGTGAGTTGCAACACATGGGGCCAAAGGGGTGGCGACAGGACGGCGCTCAAGGGGTCAAGTGATTTCCCTGAAATTCAATGAAAATACATCTTAAGTGATGTGAAGCTTCCGTTTTTCGCCGGGTGTGCGCGGGTGGGGCGAAAAAATCGCGGGCGTGGCGTGACGGTAGTTAGTACGGAAAGTTGATTATTATCCCGGCGTGGCTTGACGGCACGGTAGTTACACGCGTGTAATTAGATATCGAACGCCGCTGCGGGAGTATCGGGTACATAACCGAGTACCGAATGAGCACGGCAGCAGCTGCACACATCAGGAGGGACGCCATGGGGCAAGCGTTGCGTATCCAGGAAGATGCAGTCGTCGCGGACTATGCGTCGGTGAAGTACCGGTCGCGCGAAGTTCCGGGGGATTGGTATGTTGACCCGGCAGATCCGCAGGCGGCGGACCGCTATATAGAGACCACTCGGGAGTCGCTGGAAGACAAGGCAACAGCCTTTCTTGCTGCCCACGAGGCTCTTGTGGGAGGCGCGCCGGTAGATCCGGAGGACGATCTTGACGATCCCCCCATGGAGCTGCGCCGTCCGCTCGACAATCCGGCCCAGCCGGTGTGGATCGGGCTTCCGGGCCAGGGAGACTTCGACGACGAAGGCGAACTCGGCTGGCAGACGGACGCCTTGTGCGCCCAGACGGACCCGGAGGCGTTCTTCCCCGAGAAGGGCGGCTCCACGCGGGATGCCAAAAAGGTTTGCGGTGCGTGCAATGTCCGTTCGCAGTGCCTTGAATACGCACTCGCCAACGATGAACGTTTTGGTATCTGGGGCGGGCTCTCCGAGCGTGAACGCCGCAGGCTGAGGAAGCGAGCGGTCTGATTCTCAAGGCAGTACACGTTACCGCCGTCGTCGTCTCGCATGACGGCGGTAACTATCTCCCCAGAACCCTGGCGGCTCTGCTGGACCAAACGCGTCCGGCAGATGCCGCCATTGGCATTGATACGGGCTCCCGCGACAAGTCCGCCGCGTTGCTGCAGCGGGCTCTCGGCAAGGCCAATGTCACCAGCACGGGCGAGCACAAAGTAGGTTTCGGTGCGGCCGTCATGGCCGGCCTGGCCCGTTCCGCTCCTCCGCAGGAGCAGGGCACCGTGGAATGGATCTGGTTGTTGCACGACGACGCCGCTCCCGCCCCGGAGGCACTCGCCGAGCTGCTTCAGGCAGTCGAGCGCGCTCCTTCGGTCACTGTGGCCGGTTGCAAGCAGTTGGCCTGGAATGCGGAACGCAGGCTCATCGACGCCGGCCTGTCCACGAGCCGCTGGGCCGAACGGCTGACGCTCATTGAGGCTGACGAACTCGACCAGGGCCAGTACGACGGACGCACGGACACGTTCGCGGTGAATTCCGCAGGCATGCTGATCCGCCGCGATGCATGGGAGCAGCTGGGCGGCTTCGACCCCGCGCTTCCGGGCGTGGGAGACGACGTCGATTTCTGCTGGCGCAACTGGCTTGCGGGCAACAGGGTTGTTGTGGTTCCGGCGGCGCGCATGTTCCATGTGGAGCACCGTCCCCACAGCCTGGCGACACCTGCGGCCGCACGCAAGAGCCAAGTCCATTTGAGGCTCACCCACGCATCGTCCTGGAAGGTTCCGCTGCACGCGCTCGGCGCGTTGCTCGGAAGCATGGCCAGGCTCGTCTTGAGCATCCTGGTCAAAGAGCCCGGTCACGGAATTTCCCAGCTTGGCGCGACCGTTGCGGCGCTCGGCCGTCCCGGGGCGGTTTGGCGTTCCAGGCGGAATGCTGCCCGTACGCGGCGCGTGCCACGGTCGATGGTCAAGGGTCTGCAGACTCCGCGGCGCGAGGTTTGGGCCCACCGCCGCTCCCTCGTCGAGGCGATTGGCGCAGACGAATTCCAGGAGACGGATTCCCTGGCTCCGGAACCGAGCGGCGACGCCGGTGACGATTTCGTGGCCCTCGCAACGAATGAGCGGGGTTGGATCGGCACGGGCGCAGCGGCCGCCGGATTTGTTGCGCTGGCCGCTTCCATCGTGGGGCTGTTGGGGCTCCTGGGGGCAAACGGGGTGACGGGCGGAGGCCTCTTGCCGTTGTCCGCCGCAGGCGACATCTGGCGGTCCGCGTCCACGTGGTGGATTGGCCTGGGTGCAGGCTTGCCCGGACACGGGGATCCCTTC
The DNA here is from genome assembly GCF_044908325.1 of Arthrobacter sp. GAS37. Classification (NCBI taxonomy): domain Bacteria; kingdom Bacillati; phylum Actinomycetota; class Actinomycetes; order Micrococcales; family Micrococcaceae; genus Arthrobacter; species Arthrobacter sp. GAS37. Next base: position 92,948 of record NZ_JBIYDB010000014.1, on the reverse strand, counting down.
GCCTACATCCTCTGGCTTGTGTCATTGCTCGGAGGAGGCGCCTCCAGCGCAGCCATCGTGTGGCTGTTGTTGCTGGCCATGCCGCTGTCAGGCCTGGGCGCCTGGTTTGCCGCGGGCGCGATGACCACGCTGCGCCGCTACCGTTTCATTGCGGCGCTGATCTGGGCCGGAGCGCCGGCCCTCCAAGTCGCATTGAACCAAGGAAGGGCCGGCGCCCTCCTGGCCCACGTGGCGATGCCCCTGCTGGTGCTGGCCCTCTTCCGGGCCACTGGATCGGCCCTGGGCCGGGACGCGGCGCTGAATCACCAACGGATCCAGCCATCCGGCTACGCCGCAGCCAAGCCGTTGACGGGCAAGCCGGGCGTCAACGGCACTCCATCGTGGACGGCTGCTGCCGCGGCCGGCCTGGCGCTGGCTTTGGTGACGGCCTCTGCACCGTCCCTGCTGCCTCCTTTTGCAGTCCTCATTGTTTTTTGCGGCATCGCCTTGGGGCGGCGCGGGCGGACCATTTGGTGGTCACTCCTTCCGAGCGCCGCGCTCTTTGCACCGTACGTCCTCTCGGTCCTTGAACGGCCCCGCACCATGCTGGCCGATCCAGGCCTCCCCCTGGGGTTCGAAGCCGCACCGTTGTGGCAGCAATTGCTTGGCCAACCGTTGAAATTCGACGTCAACGGCGGTTTGGCCGGCTTGGCACTATTCGGCCCGTCGGGTATTCCGTGGGCGCTGGCGCTTGCCCTGCTGCTCGGTGCCCCGGTCCTGCTCCTGGCAATTGCCGCACTCTTTGTGCCCGGAAGGCGGTCGCGCGTCACGCGTTTCCTCTGGGCCGGGGCCCTTTTGCTCCTCGCCTGGGCATGGCTCGCCGGACATGTGGCGACTGGTGTCGAGGGCAACCTGCTCGTCGCACCCTTCACGGGGCCGGCAGTTTCCGCAGCCGGGTTCGCGTTCCTGGGAGCGGCGTTGATCGGCGCCGATAGCCTCCTGCAGCTGAAAGCCAAGGCAGAGGATGGCCGCCCGGTCCAGCGCGCAGCAGTGCGAATCGTCTCCGCTGTAGCAACGCTTCTCCTCATTGCCGGCCCCCTGGCCAGCATGGGCCTGTGGGCAACCCAGAATGTCCTGGCCAGCGCCGACACCTCGGCTTCGGCCGGCGGGGCGCTTGGCACGCCGCGCCTGGTCCAGCCCTCAGGGCAGGGCACCTTGCCGGCCACCGCCGTCGACCACGGCCAGGGGCCGGAACAGACGCGTACGCTGGTCATCACCGCCGGTGAGAACGGTGGCTACACGTCATCCCTCATGCGCGGAGCCGGCACTACCTTGGACTCGCTCTCGACTATCGCGGCGGGACGTTCCATCGTGGGATCACCCGGACAGGAACGCCTCGTGGCCGACGACGACGCTACCGCGTCCATCCGTAACGCCGTAGCCACGATTGTCGCGGGAACAGGCGTGGACCCCCGGCCCGGCCTTGAGCAGCTCGGTGCCGGATTCGTGGTTCTGAAGTCAGCCGACACAGCTGCCCAGCTGACGGCCAACCGGATCGATTCCGTTCCCGGCCTGGTGGCTGTGGGCAAAACCGATTCGGGGTGGCTGTGGCGGGTCACGCCGCTCAACCAAGCCGCCGCAGCCGACGCCGAGACGGCGCACCGCGTCAGGGTGGTGGATGCCAAGGGCGCCGTTGTTGCCCTCTTGCCCTCGCTCGGAACCTCTGCCGCCGGCAACATCCCGGCAGGCGGGGACGGACGCCTGGTAGTGCTCGCTGAGCGGGCAGACGCCGGTTGGAGCGCTTGGTTGGACGGCCGCCAACTGAGCCCGACGACGTCCGGATGGGCCCAAGCATTCACCTTGCCGTCTACAGGCGGCCAGATCGAGATCCGCTACACCACCGTTTGGGAGCCTTGGCTCAGCATTCTTCAGGCCGTAGTGATCGGATTGACCGTCCTGCTGGCCATCCCCATGCCTGCCCGCAGGCCGAAAGCCAGCCTCCTGAAGGAACGAAACTCCCTCCGTAAGGAGTACAGCAGTGTCTGACAACCAAGGCCCGGCACCCGAACTCAAAGCGGGGTCGAGGAAGCGCGGCCAGCGCAAAACCGGGAACAAGAACAAGGCCGTTGTGTTGGGAGCGCTTTCCGCGACGTTGCTCCTTGCCGCAGGGGCCGGGATGGTGTCGGCAGCATCCATCCTGCCGTCCCCGTCGGGAAGCAAAACGCTGGACATGTCCCTCGCGGATGTCCCGGCGGGCAGGACAACCGCAGTGTGTCCGGCACCTCCGCGGCTCCCCGAGGGAACCGCCACGGGCACTGACAACCAGTTCAGCCCTGTTTCGCGTTCGGCAAAGAGCTTCCTGGATGCGCTGGTGCTCAGTGACGCCTCCGGATCCGTTCCCGGGAGCAATCTCGCCTCGCTCGGTGGCTCAGCGATCGCCGACATTGCCAAGCCCCCCGCCGCCACCCAACCCCCGGCGTCGGGGCCTCCCGTGCTGAACGCCGGCGTCGTGGCCCAGAGGCCCGCGGGCGACGTCACCGTGGTGGACGCCGATCCCATCAGCGGCCAGAAGGCTGCAGTAGCGGGTTTGATGAGCTACACCGCGAGCGACGGCGACCTCCGCGGACTGGCGGCGGCACCCTGCCAGCAGCCGGTCAACGATGCATGGCTCCTGGGAGCAAACACCGCACTGGGGCGAACGGCGGTTTTGAATATCAGCAATGCCTCGGGCACGCCGGCTACCGTCAATCTCGAGCTGTTCGGTGCCCATGGACAGATCCAAGCCCCGGACAGCCGTGGCTTGCTGGTTTCGCCGGGAGCCACCCGGTCCATCAACTTGGCCGGACTTGCCCCGAACGAAGGTCAGCTCTCGGTGCATCTGCGCAGCAGCGGCGGCCCGGTCGCAGCAACCATCCAGCAGAGCGTTCTCCGAGGCCTCACTGCCGGTGGTGTCGAGGTCATTACTCCCGGTGCCGGCGCCGCCGATTCCCAGGTCATGACCGGGGTGGACGTCCAGGACCCGTCCGCCGTGAAGTCACTCGCGGACAAGCCCGGTTTTGCCGACGTCGTTCCGGCCTTGCAGATCACGGTCCCCGGTCCGGTGGACGCTGTGGTGGACGTGCGTTTGTTCGGGCCGAACGGCCAGCGCGCTTTGCCCGGCGGGGGAGCGGTGACCGCCAAAGCGGGTTCGGTTACCGAAGTGCCGCTCACGGGCGTCCCGGCCGGCATGTATACCGTGAGCGCTACTTCGGATGTTTCCTTCGCAGCGTCCTCCCGCGTAACGCGGGGGCTCAAGGCCGAGGACCCCGTTGATTTCGCTTGGTCTCCGGCCGCGGTCCGTTTGGGCAGCCAGCATGTGATGGCGGTGCCCCAAAGCGGGACCCGCTTCCTCAGCTTCGGCGTGCCGACGGGCCGGGCCACGGTCAGTTACACGCCGGTCACCTCGGACGGCAAGGTACACAAGGCGCAAACGGTCGATATCGCCGGCGGAACCACCGCGGTCATCGGCGTTCCGGATAAGTCCGACGGCGCCGCGGTCTCGGGCTACATCGTGTCGGCGGCAGGCGACGCGGCCTATGGTGCGCTCGTGCTTGGCCAGGGCGATCAACCCGGGGTTTCGGTCCTGACCATCCAGGATGGCGCGGCCGGGCACGAAAAAGTACAGGTCACGCTGGGTTACTGATAACGACGGCGGTAAACGGGGTCCAGGGTCTCCGGCGGCACTCCGAGCATCTCCGCGGTGTACTCGACGACGACGTCGTGCACCAGGTCCTGGAGGTCCTCGCGGCCGCCGGTAGTGTGCTCGACGACGCGCCGATAGATGGTGATGACGGGTCCTGCGCCGTGAGCCGCCGGGGTGTATGAACCCAGCGGTGCCGCGGTTCCCTCGGCCACCAGCTGCTCAAGGTTCGGCGGGATCTCGTCGACGGCGAACGCGACGCCGTCGAGCCGTTTGCCCCACATGTCCTGCAGCCGTTCGGCGGAATCGAGCACGAGGTCGTCGAACCTTTCGGCACGCGTCCGGTAGCCGGGAAGGTTGGGAAGTATGATTTCCCCGCGCAACCCCCGCCCGTGGCGGTTCCTTCGGCGCTCCCTGAAGCCGCGTGCGGATGTGCCCGCCGTCGTCGTTTCCTGGCTGTCCCCGGTGTCGGACAAACGGACTGTGAAGCCCGGAACGTGGTGCTGTGACTGCATATATCGACTCTAGACCCGTGATTCCGCCAACGCGACATAATGCGCGCAAAGGGGCAATGCACCGCGCCGCGGGGAAGTGCGGCTAATCTGGGATGTTGTGGGTGCAATTCGTCAGTGTTCCAGATCAGCCTGCCGCCAATCCGCGGTGGCTACTTTGACGTACGTCTACGCCGAGTCCACGGCGGTGCTGGGTCCGTTGGCCACGTATGCCGAGCCGCATTCCTACGATCTGTGCGCGCAGCACGCCGAGTCGCTGACTGTGCCGAGGGGTTGGGAAGTCATGCGGCTCGCGATGCCGTCCTCCCCGCCCCAGCCCGGGCCGGACGATCTCCTTGCCCTGGCGAACGCCGTGCGCGAAGCCGCATCGGTGCCGGCCGCGTCGGAACAGCGCACAATCCGCGCCCCCTTTGACGGGCCGGTCCCTCCAGAGGGAACCAGGCGCCACCTGCGCATCCTGCGCGATCCTTCCTGAACCCTGGACGACAGTAACTGCGCGTCCCCTGACCTTGTGTGTCGCCCTATGTGTCGCCGCTCCCTGGGTGACGAGCTTTGTGACACCGTGCGCGACGCCGCCGGGTTGTACTCTGGAAGCTGCCATATCTGTCCAAAGCGGCGTCCGCGAGATGCCATCCAGGGAGCTTCAACCATGCCAAAGGTCAGTCCTGAATTGTTGTCCATCCTGCGGTGCCCTGTCACCGGGTCCCCGCTGGAGCAGGACGGCGAGGAACTTGTGTCGACGGCCGCGGCCGCTTCGGGTGAGAAGCTCCGCTATGCCATCCAGGACGGAATCCCCTTGCTGCTGCCCCCGGAGCTGCTTGCCGCCGCCAACGCCGCGGCCTCAGACCAGCACGACGGTCCCCGCGACGCCTGAGCCCCACCTGACTTGACCATTCGGTACTTCCAAAGGACTTCCATGACTTTCGACTACAAGGTTGCAGACATCTCCCTGGCTGAGGCCGGGCGCCACCAGATTCGCCTGGCCGAGCACGAAATGCCGGGCCTCATGTCGCTGCGCGCCGAATTCGGTCCGAGCCAGCCGCTCAAGGGCGCACGCATTGCGGGATCCCTGCACATGACCGTGCAGACCGCGGTGCTCATCGAGACGCTGACGGCCCTCGGCGCCGAGGTCCGGTGGGCCTCGTGCAACATCTTCTCCACGCAGGACGAGGCCGCTGCCGCCGTCGTGGTCGGCAAGGGAACCGTCGAGGATCCCCAGGGCGTTCCGGTATTCGCCTGGAAGGGCGAGACCCTCGACGAATACTGGTGGACCGCCGAGCAGATCCTCAGCTGGCCGGGCGCGGATGCCAACCCGGAGTTAGGCCCCAACATGATCCTCGACGACGGCGGCGACGCCACGCTGTTGGTCCACCAGGGCGTCGAGTTCGAAGCTGCGGGCGCGGTACCGACCGCCACGGAAAGCGATCCCGAAGAGTACGCACTCGTCCTTGATGTCCTGCGGAAGAGCCTTGCCGCCGACCCGAAGAAGTGGACCCGCATCGCCGCCGGCATCCGTGGCGTCAGCGAGGAAACCACCACGGGCGTGCACCGTCTCTACCAGCTCGCCGAACAGGGCAAGCTCCTTTTCCCGGCCATCAACGTCAACGACTCGGTGACCAAGAGCAAATTCGACAACAAGTACGGCATCCGCCACTCCCTGCCGGACGGCCTCAACCGTGCCACGGATGTCCTCATGGGCGGCAAGGTCGCCGTCGTCTGCGGCTATGGCGACGTCGGCAAGGGCGCCGCTGAGGCGCTCCGCGGCCAGGGTTCGCGCGTGATCGTGACGGAGATCGACCCCATCTGCGCACTCCAGGCGGCCATGGACGGCTACCAGGTGGCCAAGCTGGATTCGGTGTTGGAACAGGGCGACATCTTCATCACGACTACCGGCAACAAGGACGTCATCATGGCCTCCGACATGCTCCGCATGAAGAACAAGGCGATCGTGGGCAACATTGGCCACTTCGACAACGAGATCGACATGGCCGGACTGGCAAAGGTCCCCGGCGTCCAGAAGGTGGAAATCAAGCCGCAGGTGCACGAGTGGGTGTTCGCCGCAGCCGACGGCCGCGACGAGCGATCGATCATCGTGCTTTCCGAAGGCCGCCTCCTGAACCTGGGCAACGCCACCGGTCACCCCTCGTTCGTCATGAGCAACTCCTTCGCAAACCAGACGATCGCCCAGATCGAACTGTGGACCAAGAAGGACCAGCCCGAGGCCGAGCGCGAATATTCGAACCAGGTCTACGTGCTGCCCAAGATCCTTGATGAGAAGGTCGCCCGCCTGCACCTGGATGCTTTGGGCGTGGAACTGACCGAGCTCAGCAAGGAACAGGCGGAGTACCTGGACCTTGACGTTGCCGGGCCGTACAAGCCGGAACACTACCGGTACTAAGAACACCGGCTGGGAGCACGCCGAGGCGGGCTCCCAGCCAATATCAAGCCGCGCCCTTTAGGATGCGGTTGTGGGGCGTGAGTTTTTTGGGGGGCGTGAGTTTTGGAGAAAACAGGAATGGGTCTTAATCCCGACGGCGAGCAAGCGGACACTTTCGAGCATGTGGACGCTGCCCGGCTCTTCGACACCGAGCAGGACAGCGGCGGTGCGCGGCACGTGGACACTGCGTACTTGGACACTGTGCGCTTGGACGACACTGTGCAGACGAAGCGAAGCAGGTTCCGCAAGGTGGCCTGGATCGTGGTTGTCTGCCTCATTGCCGCGCTCAGTGGCACGTTTGCTGCAGTGGCCCCGCGTGCGGCCAGCGCGGCAATCGAGTCCGAGGGATCATCAGGTGAACGCAGCGAGGCGGCAGCCGTGCTGCCCGTCGTGAAGCCTGCCACTGTGGTTGCCTCGCCTGCGAGCGGGGCCAAGCAAGTGAACCCGGCTGCGCCCGTCACGATCAGCGTCAAGGACGGAACCCTGGACAGGGTCTCCTTGACGAGTTCCCAGGGAAAGACCGTTGATGGTGCGTTGACCCCGGATGGACTGAGCTGGACCGCATCCACGCCCCTCGAATTCAACTCCTCCTACACTTTCAATTACACCGTTGCAGATGCGGCCGGCCGCGCAACATCGAAGACCGGATCCTTCACGACGGTTTCCACGCAGAACGAGGCCGACGCCGCCATGTACCCCCTGGACGGGGCGAAGGTAGGCGTGGCGCAGCCGCTCCAGCTCACGTTCAGTGAACCCGTGGTCAACAAAGCCGCCGTCGAGAAGGCCATCAAGGTCACCTCCACGTCGGGCCAGGCCGGGGCCTTCCACTGGTTCAGCGACACCATGGTGCGCTACCGTCCGGAGAACTTCTGGGCAGCGAACAGCACGGTCACCGTGGACCTCAAGCTGTTCGGGGTGGACTTCGGCAACGGCCAGATCGGCAACTTCAACAAGACGAACACCTTCAAGATCGGCGATAAGAAGGTGGCGGTGGCCGACGCGGTTGCCCACACGTTCACGGTCAGTGTCAACGACCAGCAAGTGGGCCAGTGGCCGGACACCATGGGCGACACCAGGTTCCCTTCCGCGCGCGGCTACTTGGTCCTCATGGAAAAGTACCGGGTAGAGCACATGGACGCCTCCACCATCGGCCTCAAGCCGGGGGATCCGGCCTACTACGGACAGCTTGACGTCAACTACGCCACGCGCCTGACACCCAGCGGCGAGTTCATCCACCAGGCCACCGACTCGGCCTTGCCGTACATCGGCGTCACGAACCTCTCCCACGGTTGCATCGGATTGGGACCTGACGGTGCGAAATGGGTGTTCGACAACATGACAACCGGAGACGTCGTCCAGGTGGTCAATACCCAGGGTGACTACGCCAATTTCGATGACGGCTTTGGCGACTGGAACATCCCCTGGGCCCAATACGCCAACTGACCACAGCTCCCGTCACCCTCGGCAGCCCGGACTGGCTCTCGCCCACTGGCTACGCCGTAATCATGGAGCGGGAACGCCACTCCAAGTTCAACGCCGGCAGCATCGGCCTCAAACCCGGTGACAAGGGCTACTACGCACCGCTCGTCGTCGGCTGCGTTGGCCTGCTCCCGGCCGACGCCGCGTGGTTCTTCAACAACATGCGGACGGGGGATGTGGTGCTGCAGGTCCTGAACACCGGCGCCCCCGCCGTGGAGCCGCTTGAAGGCTTCGGCGACTGGAACATTGCCTGGGCCGGCTACGCGAAGCGCTGAGCGCTGCCGGGACGTGCCGCAGTGGTGCCCGACGGCGGGGCGCGCCGTGAGTGCCGCGCTTGGCTAGCGCGTGAATGGGAGCCTGTTGAGTCGGTCCCCGACAATGGCGCTGCGTTGTTCTGCGCGGCGCAGCCGTTCCAGGTCCCGGTTTCGCCGCTCGCCCAACACGGCGTGCAGGTAGCCTTCCGGCGTCGTTCCGGGCGGCGGCGGTGGGGCGACGTAAGCGGCGAGTTCGCTCGCGAGGGCCACGGCCAGGTGTGCGCGTGAGTCCGGCGCCATCCGTGAGGCCTGCTGGATGAACTGTGATGCCCGCCGCGCCGTGCCGTCCGGAACCCTGCCGATATCCGCGAGTCCCACCCACGCCTGCAGGTACGGAGGGGCATAGGGGAGGATTTTGGGTTCAGCGGGAACGCGCTGCCTGAGCGAATAGGTTCCGGCCACGACGTCTCCGAGTCTCTTCGACTTGTCGTTGAACAGTGCCACGGCAATGGCCAATCCGCCGAATGTCGCGTAGATCTCCAGGAAACCGATCAAGCCGCGGATCACCGCGTGCCGGAAGCGGATGGATCCGCCGTCGTCGCGCACGATCCTGAGCCCGGTAGCCAGCTTCCCCAGCGAACGGCCGCGGCTCAGCGTTTCCACCGCCACGGGGACGACCACGAGGCACAGCACCACGCTGGACAAGGCCATCGCGCGACCCGCGGCCACGTCCAGATGGGGTGCAGCCATACTGAGCAGGAACAAAAGACCCAGCAGCAACACAACGTGAGCCACGACGTCGAGCATGAGACCAAGGGCCCTGGCCCCGAACGATGCCGGCCGCAGTTCAAGGACCACGGCCTCGCCGGTAATGATCGAACTCAAGCCCGCCCCCAAGCATTGCCACGATGTCTGCAGGACCGGACGGCTCCCGCTGGATCGAGTCTAACCGCGGCCATGGATGCGGAGGAGGGGTTTGCGTGGATGTGGGACTGTTTGGGGAGGGTTGGGATTAGGGTAGTGCCGTGGACATGGATGCCTTCTCTGTCGTGAACGGGACCAAATGGTCCCGTTTGCACGAGCTCGCGCACAAACGACGCCTCGACGGCGGTGAAGCCGACGAGCTTCTGCGTTTGTACCAAGTGGTGTCATCACACCTTTCCCTCATCCGGTCCGTGGCCCCGGAGAGCGCACTCTCCGCCTCTTTGTCGGCGGCTCTCGCCCAGGCCCGTACCCGCTTCACCGGGGCGCGGTCGAATTTCATGGAAGACCTCGCCCGCTTTTTCGTGGTGTCCCTGCCCGCCGCGTTCTACCGCTTGCGCTGGCTCACGGTCTGTTGCGGGGTTTTCTTCTGCCTTGTGGCCGGCGCCTACACGCTCTGGATCGGAACGTCCCCGGACGCCTTGAGGGCCCTCGGAAGCAGCAATGCCGTGAAGCAATACGTCGATCATGACTTCGTCGGCTACTACTCCGAGAACCCTGCCGCGTCCTTCGCCGGCGCCGTCTGGACCAACAATGCCTGGATCGGGGCGCAGGCCGTGGCCTTGGGCATCACCGGTTTCTGGGTGCCGTACATGCTGTTCTCGAATGCACAGGGCGTAGGAGTCGCTGCGGGAGTCTTTGCCGCCACCGGCAAGATGGATCTGTTTTTCAGCTACATCCTCCCGCACGGCCTCATGGAGCTGACGGCCGTGTTCATCGCCTCCGCGGGCGGTCTCCGCATTTTCTGGGCCATGGTCTCCCCGGGCCCGCGGCGCAGGATGCAGGCAGTGGCGGAAGAGGGGCGTTCCCTGATCACAGTGGCCCTGGGCCTGGTGCTTGTCCTGTTCGTTTCCGGACTCGTCGAGGCCTTTGTGACGCCCAGCCCGCTTCCCGTGTGGGCCAAGATCCTCATCGGTTCGCTCGTTCTCGCGGCATACTGGGTCTATGCCTTGGTGCTGGGCGGGCGGGCATTCCGTGCCGGCGCCACAGGCGACCTGGACGCAAACGACGCCGGTTACCGGGAGATAGCCGCCTGAGGCACCCGGGTCCGGCCGCAATCCGACGTTTCCCGGGGTGGCTCATCGTCTGTCCGCGAGGGCTGACGGTAGGCTCGATGGCAGAGAAGATTGCCAGCAGACCGTTCCTGCTCCGGCATGTGACTCCTACGGAAGTGAAATCGAAGTGACCGAGAAGAGCCCGATCCCCAAAGACCCGGACGCGGATATCAACGACGACGGCGATGAGCCGGCCTTCGAATGGATGAAGCCCGCCCCCAAGTCCGCGGCCGCTGACGCACGCCCGGCAGGGGCCGCTCACGGCGCCCAGGACTCTTCGACGAAGCGGGTGCCCGAAGAGGGCAAACCGGGAGCCGGGTCCACGTCAGGGGCAGCTGCAGGCGAAGCTGCACGGCCTCTCGCCGAACGGCCCGCCGCAGGACAACAGCCGGAGAGCCGGGCAGACCGCAAAGCCGCCGAGGCTGCGGAGGCCGGGCCGGAACCGGCCCTCTTCGCAGAGCCCCTGCCGACGTCGGCCCTACAGGTCCGCCCACCGGAAGCCGAGGTGGAACGTCGCAACCACGAGCGCGAGCAGGCCGCCAACGCCAAGCCGCTGGCGCCGCGCATCTTCCAGGTCCTGCTGGCCGTCTTCTACCCCGTGGTCCTCCTGGTGCTGGCAATCCGCGCCGTGGCGAGCCCGCTGTTCCTGTGGGTGGAGTATTACCGGCCGGGATTCCCGGGCGACGGCTATGGCTTCAACGCCGATGACCGGATGACCTATGGTTCCTATGCCCTGGACTATCTCAGTAACTGGTCCGGGCCACGCTACTTGGGCGAGCTCGTCAACCAGAACGGCGAGAAGCTGTTCAAGGAGGGCGAAGTTGCCCACATGGCCGACGTCAAGACCGTGATGCTCTCCGCATTCGGTGCCGGCGCCCTCATGATCATCATTGGCATCATCGCAATGATCTATCTGCGCAAGCGAAGCACGGGCGGGATCCGCCGGGGACTGTTTGCCGGTTCGATCGTCACCTTGGTGCTCATCCTGGGACTGGGAACGCTTGCTGCACTGGGCTGGCAGCAGTTCTTCACGGACTTCCACCACATCTTCTTCGCCAACGGCACCTGGACATTTGCGCTCGACGACACGTTGATCCGTTTGTTCCCGGGACAGTACTGGATGGACTCCGGGATTGCGATCGGCGCCTTGGTCTTCATCACGGCCCTGCTGACCCTCATCTTCACCTGGCCTACCCGCCGTCGTCGCGGACTTTCTCCCAAGAACGAAGCTGCTGCTGAAGACAGCGCAGATACCGACCCGGAGGCCCTCACGGAGGCCGGCGCACCGGAGAAGTAGCACCTTCGCAACAACGAAAAAGCGGCCTGCCTCGGAATATTCAGTCCCAGACGGGCCGCTTCTTTGTGTGCTTGCCGTCCCGACCTTCCGGGCAGGCCCTTAGATCCAGGACGGCATCCACATACGCATGCGCCAGTCCTGGTAGCTGATCACTTCTGCCGTCCATACCGGATAGAAGAACGCCGACACCAGCACCGCAAGGACCACCACAAGGCCGACCAGGTACAGGCCGGAGCGGCGGCGCCACGGAGGAGCCCCGCTCCTGCCGAGCACCAGTCCCAATCCATAGACGAGAGCCAGCACGAGGAAGGGCTCGAAGGAAAGCGCGTAGAAGTAGAACATGGTGCGCTCCGGATACATGAACCACGGCAAGTACCCTGCAGCGACGCCGGCCAGGATGGCCCCGGCCCTCCAGTCGCGCCGTCCCGCCCACCAGAACAGCACCACGAAGAGTGCAATCGTGGCACCCCACCAGATCACCGGGTTGCCGACGGACAGGATCGCCGAAGTGCAGTTGGGCAGATCGCAGCCGGGGGTTCCCTGCTTGGGGGACTCATAGTAGAACGACGTGGGCCGCCCCATGACGAGCCAGGTCCACGGACTCGCCGAATAGGGGTGCGGCGAGCTGAGGCCCTGATGGAAGTTGTAAGCCTCCATATGGTAGTACGCCAGGGAGCGCAGCGGCCCGGGAATCCATCCCCACGCGTCGGAGGGATTCGTATCCGCCCAGTGCCGGTAGTAGGCGTCCTTGGAAAGGAACCAGCCGGTCCATGTAGACAGGTACACAGCTCCGGCCACGGGGATCATGGTGAAGAACGCCGGAATGCCGTCCTTGATGATCCCGGCGCTGGGCCAGCTCCGGATGCCCGCAATACGCCGTGCGCTCATGTCCCAGAACACGGTCAACAGGCCGAAAGCAACCACGAAGAACAGTGCCGACCACTTGGTACCGACCGCCAGGCCGAGGCAAACACCGGCCGCCAGCCGCCACCATCGGAATCCGAGCCACGGGCCCGAGGCGAGGTGCAACGGCGTCGGGCGGCCGTCCTTCGAGGCGCCTGCCAGCGCCGCAAGCCGTGCCGCCAGCCGTCGCCGTCCGTCGTCGCGATCCATCAGCAGGGCGCCAAAGGCCGCGAGCAGCCAAAACATCAGGAAGATGTCCAGCAGGGACGTCCGTGACATGACCAGGTGGTGGCCGTCGACGGCGAGCAGCAGCCCCGCGGCAGCGCCCAGGATGTGGGAACGGAACAGCTTCAGGGCGATCAGGGCGATCAAGGCGATGGAGAGGGTGCCCGTCAGGGCCGCGGAAAACCTCCAGCCGAAGGAATTGTCCGCACCGAAGAGCCACATCCCGAAGGCAATCATCCATTTCCCTACCGGGGGATGTACCACGTACTCGGGGGAGTTGAGCAGGACGTTGGGATTGCCTGCATTGAAGGCATCGTTGGCCTTGTCCGGCCAGCTTCGCTCGTATCCGCTGACCAGGAGCGAGTAGGCATCCTTGACGTAGTAGGTCTCGTCGAAGACGAGGCTGTGCGGTGCGTCGAGGCGGACGAAACGCAGGATCCCGCCGATCACGGCAGTAATGGTGGGGATCAGCCAGAACCACAGCCTCAACGACGGCGGATAGTCCCGCCAGCTTTGGATGCTGCCAATGAGCCGCGTCCGCAGGGCCTCGGCTGTGAAAGCCTCCCGGGGCCGTATCAACCAGGTTTGCGGGGCGGGGCGCACGGAGGTATCGGTCACTCAGCCCATGCTACCTTTTGCCTCCGGTAGCTCCCTGAAAGCGGGAGCCGGGGCATTAGGCTTGTTGGGTGACTGAACAGCTGAGCTCCCCGGATGAAACCACCCTTCCTGACTCGGCGGAGTCCCTTGAGGCGGAGACGGAGCCTCTTGAAGTGCAGGCGCTACCCGCCCTGCCCGACGGCGTGGGCCGGATCGTGCTGGCTGCCACGCCCATCGGCAACGTCGGCGATGCCTCCAGCCGGCTCATCGAGTTGTTGCAGACGGCCGACATCGTCGCCGCAGAGGACACCCGTCGCCTGCACCGGCTGGTCCAGTCGCTCGGCATCACCGTGTCCGGCCGGGTCATCAGCTACCACGAGCACAACGAGGCTGCCAAGACCGAGGAACTGCTGGATCACGTCCGGGCGGGCAAGACCATCATCATGGTGAGCGACGCCGGCATGCCCGCAGTGTCCGACCCCGGCTTCCGCCTCGTGGAGGGAGCCGTGGCAGCAGGGCTCTTCGTCACCGCCTTCCCCGGCCCGTCCGCCGTGTTGACGGCCCTCGCGCTATCGGGGCTGCCCACGGACCGGTTCTGCTTCGAGGGATTCCTTCCCCGCAAGGCCGGCGAACGCAGCTCCCGGCTTGCGGACCTCGGCAACGAACGCCGGACCATGGTGTTCTTCGAGGCACCGCACCGGCTCGAGCCCATGCTCCGTGCCCTTCACGAGCGGTTCGGTTCGGCCCGCCGCATCGCCGTGTGCCGTGAATTGACGAAGACCTACGAGGAAGTCATCCGGGGAACCGTCCGGGAACTGCTCGAGTGGGCGGAAAACAACGAGGTCCGCGGCGAGATTGCCGTCGTCGTGGCCGGCGCCCCCGAACAGGCGCCGGGCAAGCCTGAAGACCATGTTGCCGCGGTCAATGAACTCATTGCCAAGGGCATCAGGCTCAAGGAAGCGGTGGCCGCAGTAGCCGAGGAGGCCCGCATCAGCAAGCGCGAGCTGTATTCTGCAGTGCTCGCGGCGCGCTAGCTTCCGCTCCAACCGGAGGCTGTGCAACTGCACAAACTCTTGCTCCCGCGGCAGTGCGCGAAGGCGTAGACACTGATTCGCGGCGGGCAGTACCGTGACAGTAATTCCACAAAAATCAAGTGTTGGTGCATCTCTACAAGCTGCGCCGACTGACGAAGGAGTCACTGTGACTGTTACCGCCGATCGCGAAAGCGAACTTCTCGCCTCCGTTCCCACGGGGCTGCTCATCAACGGCCAGTGGCTGCCTGCGGCATCCGGCAAGACGTTCGACGTCGAGGATCCCGCCACGGGCAAGGTGCTCATCAGCATCTCCGACGCCGGAGCAGAGGACGGCGCCGCGGCGCTGGACGCTGCTGCCGCCGCCCAGGCTTCCTGGGCCCGTACCGCTCCCCGCGAGCGTGGTGAAATCCTGCGCCGCGCGTTCGAGCTGGTCACAGCACGCGCCGAAGACTTCGCGCTGCTCATGACCCTTGAAATGGGCAAGCCCTTGGCTGAAGCCCGCGGCGAAGTAGCTTATGGGGCCGAGTTCCTGCGCTGGTTCTCCGAGGAAGCCGTCCGCGTCAGCGGCCGTTACTCCGCCGCCCCGGACGGCAAGAACCGCATCCTGGTCCAGAAGAAGCCGGTTGGTCCCTGCCTGCTGATCACTCCGTGGAACTTCCCGCTGGCGATGGCTACCCGCAAGATTGCCCCGGCGGTTGCCGCCGGCTGCACCATGGTGCTCAAGCCCGCCAACCTGACCCCGCTGACCAGCCTGCTCTTCGCACAGGTCATGCAGGAAGCCGGCCTCCCCGCAGGCGTGCTCAACGTCATCCAGACCTCAACCGCAGGCGCAGTCACCGGGCCCCTCATCAAGGACGACCGCCTGCGCAAGATATCCTTCACGGGTTCCACCGCCGTCGGGCAGTCCCTCATGCGCGAAGCCGCGGACAAGGTCCTGCGCAGCTCCATGGAACTCGGCGGCAACGCACCGTTCGTGGTCTTCGAGGACGCGGACCTGGACAAGGCCGTCGAAGGCGCCGTCGCGGCCAAGATGCGCAACATGGGCGAGGCCTGCACCGCAGCCAACCGCTTCATTGTGCACGACTCCATCGCTGATGCCTTCGCCGATAAGTTCGCTGCCAAGATCTCGGCGCTGAACACTGCGCGCGGTACCGAGCCGGACTCCACGGTCGGCCCGTTGATCGACGGCAAGGCCCGCAACGGCGTGCATGCCCTCGTGTCCGACGCCGTTGCCAACGGCGCGATCGCCGTCACCGGCGGTGCCCCGGTGGACGGTCCGGGCTACTTCTACCAGCCCACGGTGCTCAAGAACGTGTCCGCGGACGCCCGCATCCTGAAGGAAGAAATCTTCGGACCGGTGGCCCCGATCATCACCTTCAAGAGCGAAGACGAAGCCATCAAACTGGCCAACAACACCGAATACGGCCTGGTCGCCTACGTCTACACCAAGGACCTCAACCGGGGCCTGCGCGTCAGCGAAAGAATCGAGACCGGCATGCTCGGCCTCAACGCCGGCGTCATCTCCAACGCCGCAGCACCTTTCGGTGGCGTGAAGCAGTCCGGCCTGGGCCGTGAAGGCGGTTTCGAAGGCATCGAGGAATACCTCACCACGCAGTACGTCGGCATCGCGGATCCGTACGCCGACTAGTAGAACTTCGGCGGACCTCTCGCAACGGGGAACTGCCGTTGAGTGAAGGCAGGGCACTGGACCTTTGGGTTCCGGTGCCCTGCCTTTGGCGTTCCAACCCCAAGTAGCTCGCAGTTAATGTCGTTTTCGGCGCCCAGAACGACATCTACTGCCTGGGCCCACGCCGCCAGGGTTCCCTGGCCGTGGGGCCCCGCCGGCGAGGGTCCCTGCCTGAGCTTGCGAAGGCTGGGAGCCGGCGGGGACTTGCGAGGCGAGGGTGGCGGTGGGGATTAGTTGGGTCAGCGCCGCCAGCGGATGGCTTCGAACAGTCTCTGCACGGATGCTGCGGCCCGGCGTGCTGCCGCGGCGGAAATGCCACCCAGCCGGCGGAAAGGTGACCACAAGAGCTGGAACCACCTGGACATCAACGACGGCGGGAACCAATCCGCACGGAAAACCGCGAACCAGGAGGCATTGCGCCGGAACGCGGCACGGACTGCCGCGATCCGGTCCCCGGCCGTGTTCGCTTGTTCCGCTGCAGTATTCGCCGGGGTCGCCGGGGGACCGTAACGCTGCCGTTCGAAGTCGCCGGTGAGCGATGCAAGCGCGTGCTGCCCGGCGTAGTCGGCGGCTCCCGACGGCGACGCTGCCGCCGCCGGGGCTCCGAGCGCAGCCGAGTTGCTCAATCGCGCCGCGAAGTGCCTCGGCGTTTCGCTGGGCACGGGCGGTATACCGTAATCCGTGGCGAGGTCCTGAAGCTCAGCCCATGCCAGAACCGGACCATCCCGGGGCGGGGCCGGACCGGCCGCACCCCCCGAACCGGTCTGATTGGCCCGTGACGGCCTCAGGCGCCGCGCCCGGATGCCGGAGCGGACCAGCCGCGGGGAGGCGGCCAACACCGCCAAAAGGAGCGCGGCGGCGGTGGCATAAAGAACGGTCGCGGAGCCGGTGGCCGTGCCCGATCCAACCCCCGGACCCGCAAGCGGCGGTACGGCGGCGGTGCTCGGCGCGGTAGTCGGCGAACCCGGGGTCAGGTTCTCGTCGTGCAGGTTGGTGCTCGGGCCGCCCGGTGCGACAGGTTCGCTCGCATAGGGCGGGACGACGCCGCGGGAAGGGGTTGGTTCGAAGGCGACCCAACCGACTCCCTCGAAATAGAGCTCGGGCCAGGCGTGGGCATCGCGGGCATCCACCTGGTACTCCGGCAGGGGTTCCTGTCCTGCCACGGCAACTGTGGCCCCTGTGGCGTGGCCCGGCGCATAGCCCACGGCGATGCGGCTCGGGATTCCGTCCAGCCGCGCCATGACGGCCATCGCAGAGGCGAAATGCACGCAATAGCCGCTCTTCTGCTGCAGGAAATCGGCAAGCACGGACATGCCGTTGCCGTCATAACCTCCCTGGACCGGAGCCTGCAGGGAGTAGCTGAACTGGGACGAGCGGAGATAGTCCTGGATCGCCATCGCCTTGGCATAGTTGCCGTCGGCGCCGGCCGTCACTGCCTTGGCGGTGTTCTTCACAATGTCCGGGACATTGCTTGGCAGCTGGATGAAATCCTGCGAGATGGAGGTGGGCTTGGCGTTGTCTTGGCTCAACGTTGCGGACGTCAGGGCCGGCAGCGCCGAATACACCGTGTACTGCTGGTTCCTCGTGGTGCCGTCCTCGCCACGGATGCTGAGCGTTGCGGGATCCCATGACCAGCGTCCGCTCAGACCGTTGACGGCTGTCGGCGCATAGGGGACCGGCAGGTACGGACTGGTGAATTGCCCGGTATCGATCACTGTCACTTGGCGCACCAGCTCGGAGGGGAGCGGGTAGTCCGGCGCCATGCGTCCCGGTCCAATGCGCCGGGAGGCTTCGCGGTCGTCCGGTGCCCAGGTATCGCCGTCGAACTTGTCAATGGTGACGGAGCGCAAGTACACCGGGGCCGTGGAACTCGTGGCATAGGTGATGCTGCCGTCGCCGGTTGGATTCCGCAGGCTGTTGCCGAGCGTGATCATGGGGTTCAGGCCGTTGGAGACGCCCCAGGGATTCAGCCGCGAACCGACCGGAAACGTCCCGCGCTCGAAGCCCGGAACCGCCAACGGCAACAGGAGCCCCAGCACCAAGGCCACGCCACCGATCACCATGGACCGTTTGAGCTGCCCCGTGCCGTGGGCGTTGTCGGTCTGCAGCCGCGAGTCCGGTGCGAACCACTGGCTGCAACCCAGGATCAGGATGAAGCCGACGGCGGCGGCGAGGAATCCGGGCAGCCCGCCGCCCAGCGGCTTGATCGTCGCCGGGAACACGAGGACAACCAGCAGGCCCAAGCCACTCGTCGCAGGCATTCCGAGCGGGACCGCCAGGGCATCGATCAGGATAGTAACCAAGCCCAGGCCCGCGCAGGCGACGAACACTATTCCGGCGTTCGGGGAGACGGGTGCTGTCTCCGATACGACCGTTTCGCCGGCCCGTTTGAGGAATTGGCCCAGCGTGTCAAGGGTCGTGCCGGAAGGAATGAAGCCTGCGATGCTTTCCGGCCGGAAGAAGGTGAAGTCGAGGATGAACACCAAGGCGAGCAAGCCGCCCAAAGTGGTGAGCACGGGGTGGACCCTCAAGGCACGAAGCACAGCCAGGGTCAATCCGACGACAAACACCGTGGTGATGGCGGGAACCAGCCAGGCCCAACCCCTGAAAACCCCGTTGAGCGAGAGCGAGGCGCCGAGTACGGCGAAAGCGATGGCCGCCGACATTGCCCAAGGGTAGGCTCCGGGTCCTGGCGTTCGCGGGCGGGGCGCCCTTCCCGGACCGCGGGCCCTCCCCGGACCACGGGCGCTCCCCGGACCACGGGACGAAGGGTCCGTTGTCCCTGCCTGCTCCGGGCCCGGGGACCGTCCGGGAGGGCTGTTCCTGGAGGTAGTGGTCATCGCGGCACCGCCGCGCCACGGCGGACATCCATCGCTGCGGCAGCAGCTGCGAGGATCTCTCCTTGATCGAACCCGGCCCATGCCGCGGGAAGGTCCGTTCTCGAACTCACGGCGACGGCACGCCAGCCGCCCAGCTTCAAGGCTTCGATGACGGGCTGGACATGGTGCGGGTGGTCGGTAACCACGAGGGCAAAAGCGTTGGCCCCGTAGCCGGCCGCCGGCGCCAACGCGCGGGCCTCGGAGAGCGGCATGTTGCCGAGCAGCGCGAGAACGGGGCCACGCAGGCGGTGTGCCGCCAGCTTGTCCATCAGGTGGTCGTCGAAGGGCGCCTCGGCACCCTCGACGACGGCCGCTTCTTTACGGCCGCGCTCGCCGTGGACGTGCCGTGGGCCGCTGAGCTGGATGGCTGCGAGGCTTTCGGCAATGGATTGCAGGCCTCCCAAACCGCTGAATTCCTCGGTTTCGGGATACGGGGCGGAGCGGGATGCGCGGAATGCGGGGTGTCCTGCAGCATCGAGGAAACGCAGCGAATAGTTGCGATCGGCAAGATGGGCACTGATCGACATCGCTGCCGTCACGACCCATTCGAAGTTATCGCTGCTCACCAGTTCAAAAGCGTCCTCGTGGGCAGGGCCGAAGACCGCGGCCGAGCCCGATACGAAAGCGGAATAGCGCTGGTCCATGATGATGGTCGCTTCCGGCGTGGTGACGGATTCCTCCTGCCGCACCATGAGTTCGCCGTGCCGCGCCGTCGCGGCCCAGTGGACGCGTCGCATGGGGTCGCCGTGCCGGTATTCGCGGGTCATCACGTCGTCGTCGCTGGGATTGGCGCGGATCCGGGTGGCCGTCACCCCGTCGTTTCCGCGTGCGCCGGCGAGGCCGGTGGCGGGGAGTTCGACGGCGGCAGGCGTCACGGTGAGGATGTCGCCGTCGTCGATCTCGTGCCGGTGCAGCGACAAGCCGAAGGGATCGCAGAATTCGGCCGTGACGGGACCGATCCTGAACTGGCCGCGCTTGCCGGAGCGCAAATGGTATTCATACCGGCTGGTGCCGCCGGAAGCGGCACGGGCAGGAAAGCGAAAGGCCGGGGGTTCGCCGAAGCGCGGCGGCAACTGCTCCTCCATGATCACGGGCCCGGCGGCCGCCCCAGTCCGTGCAACTGCCAAGCGCACCGTGGCCGTGGAGGAGGTCTCCACGGAGGAGGGGTGGAATTCGCGGAACACCTGGAAGCGCGGTTTGAGGATACGGACGCCGGCAAGCGATACCAGCGGCAGCACCACCAGCAGGATCCCGAGGGCCAGCAGGTCCCGCCTGCCCATGATCTGGGCAAGCAGCATGGAACCCGCACCGCTGGCAAGCAAGCCCCAACCGCGGGTAGTGAACAGATGCTTCGGAAGTAGATCGATCAGCGCCATGCCTGCCCCCTCCTTCGCTCTCCTAGCTGCCGCGGCGTTCCGCGCCAGCGTCTTGGCTTACCGGGAGGGAGGCCAGGATCGCCCGGATGATGCTCTGCGGAGTATCACCGGAACTCGCGGCCTTGCGGTCAAGGATGATGCGGTGGGCCAGGACGGACTCGGCTACGGAAATGACGTCGTCGGGAAGGACGAAATCCCTTCCGTCAAGGGCAGCGGTCGCCTTGGCCGCCCGCAGTAGTTGCAGCAGGGAACGCGGGCTGGCTCCGAGCCGCAGGCGGGCGCTGTCCCGGGTGGCCCGGCCCAAGGCAACCGTATATTCCTTGACCGATTGGGAAACGTAGACCTGCTGCACCGTGGCGATCATCGCGGCGACGTCCGCGGAAGTGACCACCGGGGTGACTTTGGCGAGGGGTGAGACCGCCTGATGCGTCTCGAGCATCTCGATCTCGGAGAGCTTGTCCGGGTAGCCCATCGAGATGCGGGCCATGAAACGGTCCCGCTGCGCCTCCGGCAGCGGATATGTTCCTTCCATTTCGATCGGATTCTGCGTCGCGACAACCATGAACGGCTCGCCCAGCTGGTACGAATGGCCGTCCACCGTCACTTGGTGTTCCTCCATGCATTCGAGGAGGGCGGACTGCGTCTTGGCGGAGGCGCGATTGATTTCGTCTCCGATCACGATGTTGGCGAACACCGCACCCATCCGGAACTCGAACTGCCGCGAGGACTGGTTGTAGATGGAGACGCCGGTGACATCCGAAGGAAGCAGGTCCGGGGTGAACTGGATACGGCTGACCTTGCAGTCGATGGTGCGGGCGAGGGTCTTGGCGAGCAGCGTCTTGCCGACACCCGGCACGTCCTCCACCAGCAGGTGGCCTTGGGCGAGGAGCACGGTGAGGGCAAGTTTGGCGGCCTCGGCTTTGCCGTCGATGACTTTGTTGATGGCCGTCAGGATTTTCTCGCTGGCAGCGTGGAATTGCTCAGGATCCATGACCGTCGGCTTGTGCCCGTTGAGGGACTCGCGCTCAGGTGGCAAGGCAACCACGGCCTCGTCCGGCAGCAACTGTTCATCAACGGTGCCGTGTCGCTTTGAGTCCATGGACAATCCCCTCAGCCATGACAGAACCTCAGCCGGGCCGCGTTGCCCTGGCCGGGATATACCGCCTTTTGTACCAGACTACCCAGCCTAGGCCCGCCGCAGACAGAGGCAGCTTCCGGAGGAGTGATCAGGAAGGCATCAGCAGAGAAAGATAGGGTGGATTCATGTGCAATTCCCTCCCGCCGGCTTCCTACCGCGCGCCCGAAACCGGCGATTCCCGCAGGGAATACCCGCCGGCTCCCGAGCCCCTGCCGGTCCCCGTAATGGACAACCACACGCACCTCGACTTCCGGCACGGCCTGCTCGAAGTCGCGGTGGCGGATGCTTTGGACGCGGCCGAGGCCGTAGGTGTCCAGGGCGCGGTGCAGGTAGGTTGCGACCTTGAGTCATCGCGGTTCACGGTCCAGGCGCTTGACGCGGACCGGCGGCTCCTCGGAGCTGTCGCCATCCACCCCAACGATGCCCCTGTTTACGCGGGCCGCGGAGAGCTGGAATCGGCGCTCGCGGAAATCGAAGAGCTGGCGGCCCACCCGAGGGTCCGTGCGATCGGCGAGACCGGGCTTGATTTCTTCCGCACCCACGGCGACGGACTGGTGCACCAGCGCCATTCGTTCCGCCGTCACATCGATATTGCGAAGAGGCTGGACCTCACCCTCCAGATCCACGACCGTGACGCCCATGACGACGTCGTCCAGGTTCTCCGGGAGGAGGGGGCCCCGGAGCGGGTGGTATTCCATTGCTTCTCGGGCGATGAAGAACTGGCGCGAATCTGTAACACGAACGGCTGGTATATGTCCTTTGCGGGCACCATGACGTTCAAGAACGCGACAAATCTGAGGGACGCGCTGGCCATCGCGGATCCGGACCTGGTGCTCGTCGAAACCGATTCCCCGTTCCTCACACCGCACCCCTACCGGGGCCGTCCGAACGCGAGCTACATGGTGCCGTACACCGTCCGTTCCATGGCTGAAGTGACCGGAACAGAGCTTTCCACGCTGTGCTCGCAACTGGCTCAAAACACTGTCGCGACCTACGGATCCTGGGACTGAGCAGAATCCGCATTACATACCCAGTATGTAAAAATCTTGGTCACTTTATAACGCTTCGGTTACAGTGGGTAACCAGTAGCCGGGGTCGGGGAAGGCCTTCGGACAACTAACTCCGTTCGCAATTGGTGTTTTCAGTTGAATTGAGTGTGGCGGCGCACAACTCCGCTGCAGTCCTCATGCATGCTTCGGCCTGCATCCGGGACCGCGGCAGGAGGCCCCTGTGCGCTTTTCCCCGTGCCCGGATGGTCCAAAAGTTACGGGCAAACATGGTCAAGTTCTTCACCACGGGCGGCAAGTTCAGTTTCGTCAAGGTAGGTGCGCAGCTGCTGGTGCTTTTGGCACTGGTACTGGGAGTCGTTGCTTTTACCGGCAACAACAAATCAGTCACCCTCAACGTCGACGGCAAAGTGAGTTCCGTCCAGACCTTCGGCAACACCGTTGACCAGGTGGTCAAGGCAGCCAAGGTTGATCTGAAGGCTGAAGACCGGGTCTCCCCGGCCTTGGACGCCTCGGTGCAGAACGGCTCCATCATCAACGTCAACCTGGCCAAGGCCGTCACCGTCAGCCTTGATGGCGCCCAGCGGACGGTCAACACCACGGCCCCGAACGTCGAAGGACTCGTCTCCGAACTCGGCGTCGCGAGCGCATCGGCTGTCTCCCAGCCTAAAGACACGCAGCTGGCCGTCTCCGGATCCTATGTTTCGATCCTGACCCCCAAGACGATCAGCCTGATCGTGGACGGTCAGAGCTCTTCAAAGACCACGACGGCGGCCGACGTGGGAACCGTCCTCAGCGATGCCGGCGTCTCGCTCGGCGCCAACGACCGGGTTTCGCAGCCCAACTCGGCTCCCGTTGTCCAGAACATGGTCATCAAGGTTTCCCGGGTGGACACCAGCAAGACCGCAACCGAGACGGAGAACGTCCCGTTCGACACGGTCACCACGGAAGACGCCACCCAGTTCAGCGACCAGAAGACGGTAACCCAGGAAGGGGTCCTTGGACTGCTCAGCAAGACGTTCAAGCTCGTCCTGGTGGATGGTCGTGAAGCTTCGCGGACTTTGGTCTCCTCTGACGTCACCGTCAAGCCGGTCTCCGCGAAGGTGACGGTCGGAACCAAGGAACGCCCCAAGCCTGCCCCCGCGGCTTCCGGACCCACTGGCGCGCCAAACGAGGCAATGTGGGACAAGGTTGCACAGTGTGAGTCCGGCGGGAACTGGGCCATCAACACCGGCAACGGTTACTACGGCGGCCTGCAGTTCGACATCCAGACCTGGATCGGTTCCGGCGGTGGCGCTTACGCTCCCAACGCCGCCGCCGCCAGCAAGGCCCAGCAGATCGACATCGCCAACCGCGTCTACGCACAGCGTGGCCTCGGACCGTGGGGCTGTGGCTGGGCAGCCTCCAGCTAGGCAAAATGAAATTGGCCGGGTCCGGAATCTTCGGGCCCGGCCTTTTCGCGCGGTGAAAACGGCGGGCGGGCGCTCCCGCCAGTCGGTCAGACGATACGATACCTAGGTGACTGAACCGAATTCCGAACCCGCCGCCGTCGCACCCCTCCTGGGAGCTGCGGACATCCGACGGCTCGCCGAGGAAATCGGTGTCCGCCCGACAAAGACCCTGGGCCAGAACTTCGTCATCGACGGCAACACGATCCGCAGGATCGTCTCTGCCGCCGGTATCGATCCCGAGGAAACCGTGCTGGAGGTCGGGCCGGGGCTGGGTTCGTTGACGCTCGGCTTGCTCGACGCCGCCAGAACAGTCGTCGCCGTCGAAATCGATCCCGTACTGGCCGGCAAGTTGCCGGACACGGTGCGCACGTGGCGCCCGGAGGCCGTGGACGATTTCCATCTCGTCCTCTCGGACGCCATGAAGATTACGGAACTTCCAGTACAGCCCACGGCCCTCGTGGCCAACCTGCCGTATAACGTGGCGGTTCCCGTGGTCCTGCATCTGCTCCAACATTTCCCGAGCCTGCAACACGGGCTGGTCATGGTCCAGGACGAGGTGGCGGACCGGCTGGCCGCGGGTCCGGGCTCCAAGATCTACGGAGTCCCCTCGGTCAAGGCCGCCTGGTACGGCCACATGCGCAAGGCCGGCGTGATCGGCATGAATGTCTTCTGGCCGGCGCCGAAGATCCACTCCGGGCTCGTGTCCTTCACGCGCGGCGCACCCCCGGCGACGCACGCCACGCGCGAACAGGTCTTCGCGGTCATCGACGCCGCATTTGCCCAGCGCCGGAAAACGCTCCGCGCGGCCCTGGCAACTTGGGCCGGGAGCGCGGCGGAGGCCGAACGTTTCATCGTGGCTGCAGGCGTTGATCCGACGGCCCGCGGAGAGGTGCTCGATATCAACGCGTTTGTCCGGATCGCCGAGGCACGCCACCCCCTGGACGCATGAATCCGGCAATCAGCGGTGTGAACCGCGGGCGCTTCGTCGCACGGACCGTACGCGTCCGGGCACCCGGCAAGGTGAACGTTTCCCTCAACGTCGGTCCCTTGCGGCCCGACGGCTACCACTCGGTGGCCAGCGTGTATCTCGCGGTGTCCCTGTACGAGGAAGTAGCTGCCACGAGCACTGAGGGGCCCGGGATTACGGTCAGTATCGGTCCCTCAAGCACCTTGGACCTCGACGGCGTGGACATCCCCTTGGACGAGCGGAACCTGGCCTACAAGGCTGCTGCCATCATGAGGGATGTCTCGGAGAACCCCACGGGCGTGCACTTGGAAATCACCAAGCGCGTCCCCGTTGCCGGAGGCATGGGCGGCGGCTCTGCCGACGCCGCGGCAACGCTCCTGGCCTGCGATGCGCTCTGGAACAGTGGTTTGTCACGCGAAGAACTGGCCCACCTTGCAGCTGAGTTGGGCGCGGACGTGCCGTTCTCGCTCCTCGGAGGCACCGCCGTCGGGCTTGGCGTCGGCGACGAACTCTCACCCGCCCTCGCGAAAGCGCAGATGGACTGGGTCTTGGTCTGCGCCGACTACGGACTCTCCACACCCGAGGTTTTCCACACCTTGGACAGGCTTCGGAACACCGAGGGACTCGACATCCCTGAACCGCTCGAGGTCGACGCCAAGATCCTGCAGGCCCTGCGCGACGGGAATCCCGACGCCCTGAGCAAAGTCCTTATCAACGACCTCCAGCGCGCCTCGATCAAGCTGGCTCCGCAATTGCGGGACACCATTGGGATAGGGGAGTCGAACGGCGCCCTTGCCGGGATTGTTTCCGGCTCCGGCCCCACCGTGGCTCTGCTCGCACACAACCCCCGGGCGGCCGAGGGACTCGCCGAGGACCTCCGGCACCTGGGACATAATGCCCTTGCTGTGCACGGCCCGGTTCCCGGTGCCCGGATCATCTCCGATACCCTCCTTTGACAAGTCGCCTGTAGCGATTTTCCGGACTATTCACACCAGAAAGTAGTACCCAGTGGCCCACCTGCTCGGCGGTGAAAACCTCACCGTTTCGTTCGCAACCCGCACTATCCTCGACGGCGTAACCCTTGGTTTGGAGGACGGCGACAGGATCGGCATGGTCGGACGCAACGGTGACGGTAAATCCACGCTGATGCGCTTGCTGGCATTGCGCTCGACTCCCGACTCCGGCCGCGTGACCAAACGCGGCGACGTCAATGTCGGCTACCTCGACCAGTCCGACGTGCTTGACGGCGACCTCACGGTGGGGGCCGCGATCGTCGGTGACCAAGCTGACCACGAATGGGCCGCGAACCCCAAAATCCGGGAGATCATGGGCGGCCTCGTGGCCGACGTCGATTGGCACGCCAACGTGCATGCCCTCTCCGGCGGACAAAAGCGCAGGGTCGCCTTGGCCAAGCTCCTCATCGAGGACCACGACGTGATCATGCTCGACGAGCCCACCAACCACCTCGATGTGGAAGGGGTCGCCTGGCTCTCCCGGCACTTGAAGACCCGCTGGCGGGCCAACCAGGGCGCGTTCCTTGTGGTGACCCACGACCGTTGGTTCCTGGACGAAGTCTGCAACCGGACATGGGAAGTGCACGACGCCATGGTGGACCCGTTCGACGGCGGTTACGCGGCCTACGTGTTGGCCCGCGCCGAGCGTGATCGCTCCGCATCCGTCGTCGAAAGCAAACGGCAACAACTGGTCAAGAAGGAACTGGCGTGGCTGCGCAGGGGCGCTCCGGCGCGCACGTCGAAGCCCAAGTTCCGCATCGAAGCCGCCAACGAGCTGATCGCCGACGTTCCTGATCCGCGCGACTCGGTGGCCCTCAGCAAGATGGCAACCGCCCGGCTCGGCAAGGACGTGCTGGATCTTGAAGGCGTCTCCCTCGACTTCAAGGGTGACGACGCCGGCCGGAAGCTCTTCGACGACGTGACCTTGCGCTTGGCGCCGGGGCAGCGGCTTGGGCTTGTGGGCGTCAACGGCGCCGGGAAGTCCACGCTGCTGAGGCTCCTCAACGGCGAGATCACGCCGAGTTCCGGAAAGGTCAAGCGTGGCAAGACCGTCGTCACCGCGGTGCTCAGCCAGGATGTCAAGGAGATCGACGACGTATCCGACCTTCGCGTGATCGAGGTTATCGAACGCGAAAAGCGCTCCTTCAGTGTAGGTGGCAAGGAGTTCTCGGCCGGGCAGCTCGTGGAGCAGCTCGGGTTCACGAAGGAAAAGCAGTGGACTCCGGTTTCAGACCTTTCCGGCGGTGAGCGGCGCCGCCTGCAACTCCTGCGCCTGCTGGTGGGCGAACCGAACGTCCTGATGCTCGACGAACCCACCAACGACCTCGATACCGACACCCTGGCCGCCGTCGAAGACGTCCTGGACGGCTGGCCCGGCACGCTCGTCGTGGTCAGTCACGACCGCTACCTGCTGGAACGCGTCACGGATTCCCAAATGGCGCTCCTGGGCGACGGCAAGCTGCGCGGGCTTCCGGGCGGCGTGGACCAGTACCTGGAATTGCGCGAAGCCGCGTTGGCGAGCGGTGCGGTGACCGGCGGAGCGTCGAGCGGGAGCGCCAGGCCGACGGCGGCAAGCGGCTCGAGTGCCGCCGCTTCCGGGCCGAGCGAAGCAGAGAAGCGTGAAGCCCGTAAAGACCTGAACAGGATCGACAGGCAGCTGGGCAAGATCGCGCAACAAGAAGAGAAGCTCCACGTCCAAATGGCGGCCAAGTCCCAATCCGGCGACTTCGACGGCCTCGGCGAACTGAACACCAAGCTCCAGGAGCTCCTCGAAGAAAAAGAAGGCCTGGAGCTCGAATGGCTTGAGGCGGCGGAGATCCTGGGGGAGTAGGCGGGCTGGGACGTCGCGGATTCCCGCGGTCACTTTGGGTGCCGGGGCCGGACAACGGTCCTTCGGCGTCGCTTAGACACAACGCAAAGGGGCTACTCGCTCGCTGAGCGAGCTCCTAGCCCGTTGCGTCGCGATGCGCTCCTTTCCGAAGAACCGCCGTCCGGCGGTTAAGGGGCGGCGGACTGCCGGCGTCGTCCGCCAGACGTGAGATGGGGACGGGGTCCGAATCGACACCTAAATGTGCCCCCCACCGCATTTCGAGGAATTCGATGCGCGGATTCCGGTGTCGACAGGGATTTTGCGTTTCGGCGGGCTCGTCGGCGTCGGAAGTCGGGGCGCGGGTCGGAAGCGGTTGCTTGGTGGATCGCGGGCGCTTCTCGACGCCCAAATGTGCCTATGACACGGAAAGAGGAATACGACGCGCGGATACGGGCGTCGACAGGAATTTTGCGTGTCGGCAGGGCACATCAGCGTCGGAAATCGGGGCGGGGGTCGGACGGCGGTTGCTTGGTGGATCGGGGGCGGGTTTCGACGCCCGAATGTGCCTATGACACGGAAAGAGGAATCCGACGCGCGGATACGGGCGTCGACAGGAATTTTGCGTGTCGGCAGGGCACATCAGCGTCGGAAGTCGGGGCGGGGGTCGGACGGCGGTTGCTTGGGGAATGGGCGGGTTTCGACGCCCAAATGTGCCTATGACACGGAAAGAGGAATACGACGCGCGGATACGGGCGTCGACAGGAATTTTGCGCGTCGGCGGGACACATGGGCGTCGGACGGAGCAACGAAGCGCACATCGGGGTGATCCCAAACGGAACGTTGGCAAGAGCGGTGCTGCGGGCCTTCGGGTAGGAGCGCATCGCGGCGCATCGGGGTTTGGAGGTCGCTCTGCGACCGGAAGGCCCCTTATGCGCTGTGTCTAAGCGACGGCGAAGGGCCGTTGCGCCGCGTGGGCTACCAAGGAAACGCGCGAAGGTGACGGCGGACGCGACCAAGGGCGACGGCGAAGGGCCGTTGCGCCGCGGAGGTGACCGCGGACACGTGCGAACGGCCGTAGCGACGCAGAGATGACCACGGAAACGCGCCTAGACGAGCACGGACATGTGCGAACGGAAGTCGGGCCGCGGAGTCGAGCACGGGAGCGCCAGACGCCCTAGACCTCGCTCCGCAGTTCCGGTTCTTTTTGCAGGCCCGTCAGGCCGTTCCATGCGAGGTTGACCAGGTGGGCGGCTACTGCGCGCTTGTCGGGCTCGCGGTGGTCCAACCACCATTGGCCGGTCATGGCCACCATGCCTACCAGCATTTGGGCGTACATGGCTCCGTCGGCTGCGCTGAATCCGCGCCGGGAGAATTCGTCGGCGAGCAGGTTTTCCACGCGATCCGCCACGTGGGAGAGCAGGGTGGAGAAGGCGCCTTCGGGTTGGGAGGGCGGGGCGTCGCGCATGAGGATCCGGAAGCCGTCACTCCGCTCTTCGATGTAGCCAAGCAAGGCAAGGGCCGCCTGTTCAACGAGGACGCGTGGTTTGGCTTCGGCGGCGAGGGACTCGTTGATGGCGTCGAGCAGGATCCGGAATTCGAACTCCACAACCTGCGTGTAGAGGCCTTCCTTCGACCCGAAGTGCTCGTAAATCACGGGCTTGGACACGCCTGCGGCGGCTGCGATTTCGTCAATGGTTGTGGCGTCAAGGCCGCGGGCGGCGAAGAGGCCCCGGCCTATTTCGATGAGCTGGGAGCGGCGCTGGGAGCCTGTCATCCGGGCACGGGCAACCTGGGCTGCGGGTGCATGGTTGATCACCCTGGAACCCGTCGATTGCCGGGGAAGTCCTGTGCTGTTGCTCACGCATCCATCATGCCTCATGTCAAGCGTGAAGCGGCGTCGGGAGGGCCCGTCAGTACCGCTGAAAAGGACTCAGGAATGCACCAAGTCGCGAACACCGCAATGGTCATGGCAAACTAGATTCTTGTGTGTGCGACCCGGTCAATCGGGAACCCGGCGGACCCTGCGTCCGCAAGGGCCACGTGCGCACGGTCCGCTCTGGTGTAATGGCAGCACCCCGGCCTTTGGAGCCGTGGAGTATAGGTTCGAATCCTATGGGCGGAACTTGTCGGTGGTCTGCCGGCACCGCCTCTGAAGGCACCGTCTCTCCCGAAGCTGTCCACTGGCTGCGCGGAAGGCTGTGAACCGGCAAGAGTAGGATAGAGCAGATGCCGCAGCCGGGTTCGCCCGGACGTAACCGAGCAAGGAGAGCGACTTCGTGAGCCCCGATACTACTGGCCCCGCCGCTGTAATTGTCCTAGCTGCCGGAGCCGGTACGCGGATGAAGTCGCGGACTCCCAAAATCCTTCACGAAATCGGCGGACGCTCCATGGTGGCGCACGCCATCCTCGCGGCGCGTTCCATCGATCCCCAGCAGCTGGCCTTGGTGGTCCGCCACGAACGGGACCTCGTCGCCGCGCACATTGGACTGATCGATCCCGACGCCGTCATCGTGGACCAGGACGATGTTCCGGGAACCGGACGCGCGGTGGAAGTAGCGCTTGACGCCTTGGACGCGAAGGCCGAACTCAGCGGCACGGTGGTGGTCACATATGGCGATGTGCCTTTGCTGACCGGTTCCCTTCTCTCCGAGCTTGTTGCCACGCATGAATCCGAGGGCAACGCAGTGACGGTCCTGACCGCGGTCCTCGACGACGCCAATGGTTATGGCCGCATCCTTCGTGCCGAGGACGGCACCGTGCTGGGCATCCGCGAACACAAGGACGCCAGCGATGCTGAGCGCTCCATCCGAGAGGTCAACTCCGGCATCTACGCTTTTGACGCAAAAGTGCTTCGCGAGCAGTTGCGCAAAGTGACCACCGAGAATATCCAATGCGAAAAGTACCTCACCGACGTGCTCGGTTTGGCGCGCGACGCCGGAGGCCGGGTTTCCGCCGTCGTCACCAAGGACCGCTGGCAAGTGGAAGGCGCCAACGACCGCGTCCAACTGGCCGCGCTGGGAGCCGAGCACAACCGCCGCATCGTTGAAGCCTGGATGCGTGCCGGCGTCACGGTCGTTGACCCGGCCACCACGTGGATCGATTCGACGGTAACCCTGGATGAAGACGTCCGCCTCCTGCCCAACACACAGCTCCACGGCACCACCACCGTGGCGCGCGACGCCGTCGTCGGCCCCGACACGACCCTCACCGACGTTTCGGTGGGCGAAGGCGCGAAGGTGACCCGCACCCACGGCTCGGGATCCACTATCGGTGCCGGAGCCAGCGTGGGTCCGTTCACCTACCTGCGCCCCGGCACTGTCCTTGGGGAGACGGGCAAGATCGGCGCCTTCTACGAAACCAAGAACGTGACGATCGGCCGCGGTTCGAAGCTGTCCCACCTCGGCTATGCCGGCGACGCCGAGATCGGCGAGGACACCAACATCGGCTGCGGCAACATCACGGCCAACTACGACGGCGAGAAGAAGCACCGCACGGTGATCGGCTCCGGCGTACGGACCGGTTCCAACACCGTCTTCGTGGCCCCCGTAACGATTGGCGACGGCGCGTACAGCGGCGCCGGTGCCATCATCCGCAAAGACGTTCCCGCCGGAGCCCTCACCCTGAGTGTTGCTCCCCAGCGAAACGCCGAGGGCTGGGTCATCGCCAACCGGCAGGGCAGCAACTCGGCCCAGCTGGCACAGGCTGCGCAAGCCGCGCATGGCTCCACTGCCACCCCCGATTCCTCAAGAACTCCAGCAACCACAGAAGAGGGCACACAGGCATGAGCGAAATTACCGCACACGGCGAGAAGAAACTAGTTCTCGCCGCCGGACGGGCGCACCCCGAGCTGGCGCAGGAAATCGCCAAGGAGTTGGAAACCGAACTCCTGCCTATCGACGCTTACGACTTCGCGAACGGGGAGATCTATGTGCGCTCAGCGGAGAGCGTCCGTGGGACCGACGCCTTCGTCATCCAGGCGCACCCGGCCCCGCTGAACAACTGGCTCATGGAGCAGTTGATCATGATCGATTCCCTGAAGCGCGCCTCCGCGAAGCGGATCACGGTTGTTTCGCCGTTCTACCCGTACGCCCGGCAGGACAAGAAGGGCCGCGGCCGCGAGCCGATCTCCGCCCGTTTGGTGGCAGACCTCTACAAGACTGCCGGCGCGGACCGCATCATGTCTGTAGACCTGCACACGTCCCAGATCCAGGGGTTCTTCGACGGCCCCGTGGATCACCTCATGGCCATTCCGCTGCTTGCCGACTACATCCGCACCAGGGTCGAAGCGGACAACATCACCGTTGTCTCGCCGGACACCGGCCGTGTCCGCGTTGCGGAACAGTGGGCCGAGCGCCTAGGCGGCGCGCCGTTGGCGTTCGTCCACAAGAGCCGCGACCTCACGGTGCCGAACCAGGCTGTCTCCAAGACCGTCGTCGGGCAGATCGAAGGCCGCACCTGCGTCCTGATCGACGACATGATCGACACCGGTGGAACCATCTCCGGCGCTGTCCAGGTCCTCAAGAACGCCGGTGCCAAGGACGTCATCATCGCGTGCACCCACGCCGTGTTCTCCGAGCCGGCGGCACAGCGCCTGGCCGATTCCGGTGCCCGCGAGGTGGTCGTCACCAACACCCTGCCGATTCCGGCCGACAAGCGCTTCCCGCAGCTCACGGTGCTCTCGATCGCACCCTTGATTGCGCGCGCGATCCGCGAAGTGTTCGACGACGGTTCCGTCACCAGCCTCTTCGACGGCAACGCCTAGTCCCCGGACCAGGGTCGTTTTCCCTTTGGCGGGACGCGGCTGCTAAACTCTTGGGGATACCTTGGCGAGGGAGAGCACATCCGGGTTAAAACCGGATTGCGGGTCTCCGTTATCGACTGGGTCTGAATCTCCTTCAACGAAGGCGGACTGAAGCTGCTGCTCAGCGGCTGGCAATCCGCCGGGCGTGGAAGGTCACCACAGACCTCCGCCCTTGCTGATCGACTTGCCGGCAATTTGCCGGCGCCACAGTAATCAAGGAGTACACATGTCTGAGCAGAAGCTCGCAGCAGAACTGCGCACCGAATTCGGCAAGGGTTTCGCCCGCCGCGCCCGTGCAGCCGGCCAGATCCCGGCCGTCATCTACGGTCACGGTGCGGAGCCCCTCCACATCAACCTGCCGGGCCGTGCCACCACCCTGGCCGTCCGCGTCTCCAACGCACTGTTGGCCCTTGACGTCAACGGCGAAGAGCACCTGGCCCTGGTGAAGGACATCCAGCGCGACCCGATCAAGCAGATCATCGAGCACATCGACCTCCTGACCGTCCGCAAGGGCGAAAAGGTTACCGTTGACGTGGCCGTCCACGTTATCGGTGAAGCTGCCATTGGCGCAGTCGCCAACCAGGAAGCCACCACGGTTTCCCTCGAAGCCGAGGCTACGCACCTGCCGACCTTCGTCGAAATCAGCATCGAAGGCCGCAAGGCGGGCGAGCACGTCCACGCTTCGGACATCGTCCTGCCGACGGGCTCGGAACTGCTTACCGATCCGGAGACGCTCGTTATCCACATCTCGGAGGCCACTACGGAAGCCGAGGAAGAGGCAGCTCCTGCCGCTGAGTAGTCTTCCTGACTAGTCGAGGCATACGCCTTTGCGAGTGGCCGGGTCCCCGAGGGGGCCCGGCCACTTCTTTTTCATTCCACCCTCTTGATTCCCTAGGATGACTCCATGACAGACACCTGGCTGATCGTAGGCCTTGGCAATCCCGGCGCTGAATACAGCCACAACCGCCACAACGTCGGCCAAATGGTCCTGGATGAACTTGCCGCGCGCATGGGCGGAAGCTTCAAAGCCCACAAGGCCCGGGCCCAGGTGGTCGAGGGCAGGCTCGGAATCGGGGGGCCTCGCGTAGTACTGGCGAAACCGATGAGCTATATGAATGTTTCCGGGGGACCCGTTTCCGGCCTGGCCAGGTTCTTTGACATCGCTCCGGATCACGTGATTGCCGTCCACGACGAGATTGATATTCCCTTCAATACCGTTAAATTGAAGATCGGCGGCGGGGAGGGCGGGCACAACGGCCTGCGGGATATTTCCAAGGCTTTGGCTACAAAGGACTACCTGCGGGTTCGCGTCGGGGTCGGCAGGCCACCCGGGAGGATGGACACCGCGGATTATGTCCTCAGGGATTTTGGAGCCTCCGAGAAGAAAGAGCTTCCATTCCTCCTGGATGAAGCGGCGGATGCTGTCGAGGTATTGGTGACTGAAGGTTTGCTGGCTGCCCAGCAGAAGTTCCACCCGGTCAAGGCCTGAGCCCCACCGCCTCCCTCACCTCGCTTCGCTCGGCCAGGAACCCCGGCGGCGTGGGCCCGCCAGTTGATTCGGGCACACTCATTCAGTGGTTAACAAGTACCCTGATCGTTCGTCCGCTGACTAATTGATTCGCGCCGATCGCTATGATACTTTGCAAATCACTGCTGGGGGTGAAGAGGAAATACAAATGCAAACGACCCGCTGAACGTCACGTCCGCCAGAGCTGCGAAGGTAGCGTGATCTAAATTGCGAGCAACACCGGAATCTGAAACAGAGCGACCCGCAACGGAACGGCAAGCACTGGGCGCTGCAGAACGTCGAAAATGGTCGTCGCTGGTCAGGCAGGATCTTCAGAACACGGTCATTGAAGCGCTCGACGACCCGTCGTTGTACGGAGTAGTGGTGGTTGGCGGGCCCGGCGTCGGCAAAGCGACTTTTGCCCGTTCGGTGGAGGCCCGGCTCACTCCAAGGACCCACGTACTGCACCTCCACGGCTCCACGGACGCCACTACTCCGTTTGGGGCGCTGGCCCATCTGCTCGCGCGGCTGCCAGTCGATGCCGCGGATTCCCCTGGCGCGATCATCCACGGCATCTCGCACTTGATAAGTTCGGACGCCGCGGGACGCGAAGTGCTGTTGGTCCTTTCGGAACTTCCCGCTTTGGACAGCATGAGCACGGCCCTTTTGGTGCACTTGTTAATCAGTGGGACAGCAAAAGTCCTCGTCACTGTCCGCCAAGCCACAGACATGCCGGAAGACCTGGTCAGGCTATTGAAAGACGGCCTCCTGGACGAGGTTCAACTTCAGGTTTTTTCCCGCGCGGAAGTTGCCAAACTGCTCGGCGGGGTCCTTGGGAAACGAGTGACCGCTACGGCTGCAAGCGCTTTGCACGCGTCCAGCGGTGGAAACCCCCTGGTACTCCAAGCCATCGTCACTGAACAGCTCCGCTCAGGCAACCTGCATCTGGCCGGGCAGGTTTGGGCAATGAAGGGCGAAATCCACCTTTCTTCCGCGGAAGTCCTGACCGACCTGGTCCGCTCGCGCCTGGCCCGGGAGAGCCCTGCGGTCCAGGAAGCGCTGGAGCTTCTTGCCCTCATTCGAACGGCCCCACTCGCCGTGTTGTTGGACGTCCTGGAACCTGAAGTGGTTGCGGAGATGGAGTGGTCCGGCTACCTCCGCATCGAACCGTCAGGCGCCCGCCGGGTGGCGCTGCGCGACGAGTACATGGGTGAGGTCATTCGGGGCTGGATGGACCTGCCACGGCGGAATGAACTGCGGCGGCTCGCCGCCGGGGTGATCGGCAGCATTACCTGGGACCTGGATGCCGAGGCACTCCTGGGCTTTGCCTCTTCGACGCTGAACGTCCGCGAAACTCTTGAACCCGGAGTGGCCCTGGCGGCTGCGACGGCAGCGAACAGGCAATTCGATCCTTGGTTCGCCTTGGAATGCGCCCGGCAGATCGGGCGCGAGGACAAGGAATGGGTGGCTGCCGCCCAGCAACGCTGCGTTTCCCACGTCATTCTGGCTGAGCACGAGGCTGCGGTGGCCGCTTTGAAGGATGTGACGCCCGAGCAGCTTCGGCGCCTCCCGGCCTATGACTATGCGGACTATGTCCAGGAGCTCTGCAGTGCGCTGTTGTGGATTCCGGGTGGGCACCTCCAGATACCCGGCCTGATCGCCGAGGCCCTTGAGGATCTTTCACGCCGGTCGCAAGAGGTCGGAGCGGATGCCACGGAAATTGAACGGGCATCCGGGATGCTTAGGGTCGCGGGTTTCGAGCTCCAGGTCCATCAGGGCGAGTACTCCGAAGTTGCAGAGGCCTTGGAGCAGGAGTACCGGGATGGCAATGATCTTCAACAAAGGTTGAGTTGCGGGAGCCTGCTGACCATGGCCTGGGCAGTACTTGGCAGGGAAATGGAGGCCATCGAGCTGGCGCGCGAGCTGAAGCACAAGATACAGCGCGCAAAGGCGCGGCCGAGATTGCACAACTGGTTGTCCGAGGGCTTGTTTGCCGCACTCCTTTGCAGCGGGCAGTGGGAAGAACTGGCCCGGATGCTGACGGCGACCCTCGATCAGCAACCAAAGAACATCCACTACCTTGGCGGCGCCGCCGAACTTGCCCTGGGCGTTTCCTACACCTATGCCGGACGGGCTTCAGTCGCGATCGACACCCTGCTGGGGGCCCAGGCGCAGTTGGAAATCAGGCGCAACTACTACGGACCAGCGTTGGCCTACTCCGCGCTCGCTTTTGCCTACGCCCAGGCCGGCGACGTGAGGGAATCCCGGACTTTTCTCGAATTGGCTGAAAAGGGACAAGGGGAAACTGCGTGGTTCCCCGCCTGGATGGCCGAATTCTGCGTCAAGATGGCAAGGCGCTGGCTGAAGGATCCCGGGGCGAAGCAGAGTCTCATCGAGTCGGCCAACCGGGATTTGGCGAAGGGACGGATCACCACGGCATCCATCAGCCTCTTCGGCGCGACCGTCCACGGCACCGAGGAGGAACTGTTGCTCCTGGAGCAGGTCTCATCCCGTCGCCAGGGCAAGATGGCCGCAGTGAACCGGATGGTGGCGGAGGGAACCCGCAAGAAGGACCCGAAGACGCTGCTTCTTGCCGCTTCGGTTGCCCAGGAACTGAAGTTGGATGCGGTGGAGTCGCGCTGTGCCGTCCTGGCCTTGGACATCGCCCGGGAAGCCGGCGATTCAGCGTCCGCGAGGCTGGCCCAGCAACGGCTGGATCGCTTGGTGGGTACCGTGCCGGTACTGCCCCTGACACCACACACTTTCGGACCCGAACTGACGGAAAGGGAGCGTCAGGTTGCAAAGATGGCCAGTCAAGGGTTGAGTAACAAAGAGGTAGCCAACCAGTTGCAAGTTTCCGTGCGCACAGTCGAAGGCCACCTCTACCAAATCTTCACGAAAATGGGAATCTCATCGAGGAGCGAGCTTGAAGGAACCGCGCAGTCATGACAACGCTGCGATGGTACATCGTCATGGCGGAGAAAGCGGTACAAGGCCGCCTGAACCGTGGCTCGACTATGGGCATTTGCTTCCTGGAATCACAGCCGCCATCCGTGCCGATGATTGCTCGGCCGTCTTCATTGTGGGCGATTCCGGACTCGGCGCGTCATCTCTCCTGGCCCAGCTGGGCAGCGTCTTTGGCGGCGAACTTGCGGTAGTCCCGATTCACGGAAGTCCGTCACTGACCGCTGTCCCGTATGGGGTACTAGCGCCTTTTCTTTCCCATCTTTCACTCGCCGACATATCTTCCCGGGTCGCTGTGCTTCGCTCACTCTGGGATCACCTCGAGGGCATCCGCGTAGGTACCGGACCAGCTTTGCTGCTCGTCGATGACGCGCACTACCTGGACGATGCCACGTGCGCGATGCTGACGGAGCTTGTCCAGGCCGGATGGGCAAAAATCGTGGCCGCGTGCGTTCCACGGCCGGGAGTTCCCGGGCCGCTCCTGCGATTGTGGCACGAGGGAACTGCCGAGTGGTTTGACCTGGAGCCGTTGACTGCAGAGCAAGGCCACGAACTGTGCGAGGCATTACTGGGGGGAATCGTCCTGAACAGCACGAGCCATGGGTTCTGGACCGAGGCAGGGGGCAACACCCTTCTTCTGAAGACCCTTGTCCGCGAAGCCGAGAGCTCGGGTACCCTCGTCCAAAGACACGGCGTTTGGCTCAAGACGGCCGCAACACCGGTCCACACGGTGAAGCTGGAGGCCGTTGTCAAACTTCAGCTGATGCGCATTTCGGCCGCGGGCAGGGAAGCCTTGAGCTTGATTGCATTAGCAGAACCGGTGGACGAGACGTTGATTAACGTTGTGGCCGGAGAAGCGTCCGTCCAGGAGCTGGTGGACCAGCATTTGATCAAGCCAGCAGGCAATGGGTTGCCAACCCTCCGGCTCGTCAATCCGGTCTACGGAGAGGTGCTCAGAAGCATCGTCCCGGCCGCGCAGAGCCTCCAACTGCATCGGCAGCTGATCTCCCGGATGGATGTATTGGAGGACAACCCGGATTCCTTGTTGCGGATGGTGACGTGGTCACTTGACTGCGGGGCGGACGTACCAGATCGTCTCTTGATCCGGGCCGCGGTCCTTTCGGCCAGGCTACTGCAGAGCGAGACGGCATTGCGCATGGCGGCTGCGGTGCGGGACACACAATGGCAATCGGTTGCTCAGGCGGTTATGGCCCGATCATACTTCAATCTCGGCCGCCGGGACGAGGCCGCGGCAGTCTTGGTCCAGGAAACGGTGGATGGCGACGCCGGACCCTCCCACGTAGTATCAGCCAGCCTTCTGCGCGCAGTCACGCGTGCCGCCGTCGGGCAGTCCGCTTCCTTGATCCGGGCAGAGGCCGAGGTCCTCCGCGAATGGGGCGAACAGCAACCCGGCCTCGAGGGCCAGAGGACGCCGGACGCGAAAGCCTCGGTGCCGCTCGCCGTCACCGTGATCGGGCTGCTTGCCGGCTCCGTGGACGGCGACTACGGGAGGATGGGCCCTGAACTGGAGCGCGTGCTTCTTCAGTCGGGAACAGTGGAAGGCGCTTTGGCCCCACTCTTGAGGGCCCTGGCGCTGGCCCTGAAGTCAGAAATGCTATGCGCCCTGGGCCGCGGGCGTCAGGCAAGGCTGTTGGTTCTCGAGGCTGCCGCCCTGGTGCAGCCGCAGGAGAACGATGTCTTCTTCGTCCCCGAGTTCATCTCCGCCCGCCTCGTCATTTGCGCATTGGCTGTAGGTGACTGGGCCGACGCACAAAAGCTCCTCGACAGGTACTACGAATCGTCGGGTGTCTCGATGGCATCCTTCGGCGGGGCGGCCTACGTGGTGGCCGGGTACATCGCCATCAGGCAGGGAAAATCCGGCGACGCCTTGCCGTTGCTGACTGCGGGACTCGAAGCCTTGCGGGACAGCGATCCGCAGAATCTCTTCGGACTGTGTGCTGCCATGGCTTTCTATGCCGCAGCCGGCGCCGGGCTGCCTGAAGCCGAACGGTTCCGGGCGGACTACAAGGCCTGGGGACAACACAGCACCCACCTTCTCGCGTCACAGGCAGGCAGTTTTTTCGACGCCGCACTGGAACTCCTCAACGCTGACGGCTCCGGCCTGGAGGCGTTGCACCGCAACGCTGACAACGCGGCGAAGGAAAACGCCACGTACCTTGAACTTCATGCCCTGGAGCTTGCACTTGGTCTGGGAGACATCAGCAGGCTGGACCGGTTTTGTGAAACCGCGGCTGAAACGGAGGGCGAATGGGCGCAAGCGCTCGCCGAATACGGGCGGGCACTTAAGTTCGGGGGTGCTGCCCGGTATCTATCCGCAGGAGAGAAGCTGCAGGCGGCCACCGTTTACCATTTAGCCGCGAAGGCTTATGGTCTGGCGCTGGCAGCACCGGATCGCAGCCGCACCAAAGAGCTCAGTGCCGTTGCGCGCGCGGGGCTGGCGCGCTGCAACGAAGAACTGGGCCAGGGCAGCGAGGAAACACAGAGCGAGTCCGTCGTTCCGAAGCTGACCAGGAGGGAATGGGACATTGTCAATCTGGCGGTCCAGGGCCTCACCGACCGGCAGATTGCGGACACGCTGCTTATCTCGGTCCGCACCGTCGAAGGGCATCTGTACCGGTGTTATTCGAAATTGGGGATCACCGGCAGGGACGAACTTGCCGGGGCCGCCGCCGTCGCACAGGGAACATCGAGTACAAGCTGAAGCGTGGGATGGCCGCAGGGCAGTAGTAGTGCACTCTCGATTCGAACGAGGGCCACTGCCGGCGACGAGTACCCGCCACCAGGGGCAAAGGTACTCACACCCGCATACGAGTATCCGGCAGTATGAAAGTCGAGTACTCACTACTGGTGTGGGCCTGACGGCCAGCTGGTTAATTGGGGGGTGTCACCACTCGATCACTGGGGGTCTCGCTCATGTTGACAGCAGGCAGTGCATCTACGGTCCATGCCGTTCGGTCCGGGACCGGGTCCCGGTACCAGGCATTCGACGCATCTTCAGCTCCGTCCTCGCCTGATGGAACCGAAGGCAAATCGGTAATTTCGATGGCCTGGCCGCCGATTGGACCTAGAGCCGCTGTCGAGGACATCGCCCTTGCGCTGGCAGCTTCCAAAGGTGGCGTCCTTGTTACGGGGCCGTCGGGGAGCGGCAAGAGCTACTTGACTACTCGCGCCGTGAACGAACTACGCGGACGCTCGTTCGTCGTCGTCATCCGCGGCAGCGCAGCGTTGGCGAGATCACCGTACGGCGCCCTCAATATCCTTTTGAGCGATCTTGATCCGGGATACCTGGCCCATCCCGTCCTGGTGTTGTCGGCGCTCACCAATTTGCTCCGTGAGCGCTCCGAGGGAAAGCCGGTGTACCTGGTCATTGAAAACGCGGCCGAGCTTGATGAGTTGGCGGCGATGACAGTGGCCCAACTCGCGAGGAACGGCACCGCGCAGCTTGTCCTCACCTGTACCGACCCGCAGCGGCTCTGCGGCGAAATCACGAGGCTTTGCGGCGATGGGTTCTTGCACCGGATAGACCTCAAACCACTGACTTTCCAGGAATCGCACGCCTGGCTCGAGGCCGGGCTGGGAGCACAGGTCTCTCCGTCCGGCGCCCATGCCCTGTGGACAGCCAGCGGGGGCAACCCCCACTACCTCAAGATGCTCGCGGCGGAGCTCGCCGAATCGGGTTCGCTCCTGAAAAGCGACGGCGTCTGGGTCCTGACATCCCGGAGCGAACAGCACGGCAGGGCAATCACCGATCTCATCACCACGCGGCTTGGGCGAATGGGTGACGGTGAGCGCAAAGTCCTGGAGATCCTTTCACTGGCCAGGGCCGTGCCCCTGGAATCCCTGTTGGCGCTCGCATCGGCGGACGATGTGGACTCCCTTGAAAAAAGGAGCGTCCTCGTCGTCGACGATTCGCTGCCCAGGATGGCTCGGCTCCAAAGCCAGCTTGTGGGTGACGTGGTCCGGGCGAACGTTCCCCCTGGCCGCAGCAACGAACTCCGGGGCCTGCTCCTTAAGTCGAGGGATCCGGCCCTTGGCCAACGCTCGATGTTGCTATCCATGGCCGCCTGGGCATTGGACTGCGGAGCCAAGCTGGGAAGGGAAGAAGCGCTTGAAGCTGCCGCGATGGCGAACCGGCAACTTGATGCGCGGCTGGCCCTGCGCTTGGTCCGGTCCATCCCGGGCCACTCCACGGTGCCCGGGGCAGTAGCCGAGGAAGCCCGTGCGATGATGACACTGGGTGACGTCGCCGGGGCCCGGGACCTGCTGAGTCTTCACTTGGATGAACCCGGGGATGAAGCCAACCTTGCCGAATGGGTCCGGCTCAAGCTGGCCGAGGCCGCGGTCCTTCTGGCTCTTCCCGAAACCACGGCCCAAGCTTGCGAAACGCTGGCACACGTCCGTCGGCGGCTCGAAGACGAAACGATCATCGCAGGCGAAGGGCAGGACATCGCCACGCTGCGGGAGGAACTTGTCCTGGCCGAATCGCAGGCAGCCAGCTATTCGGGTTCCTACGCTGAGATGGCAGCAAGACTGGAAGAGGTCCTTCAAGACTTTGAATCGCACGGCACCGAGTTCCGCCTCCTGGCCGGAAGCTGGCTGTGCGAGGCATGGGCACTGACGGGACGGCAATCCGAGGCGGCGGACATGGCGGAACAGCTGACGGCTGACTGCCATGATCCCGCTGTTTCGGTCGCCGCAGCCCGACGCGCCACATCGCGGTTGCGGTTCGCCTTCGTACTTGCCGGACGGTGGGACAAGGAGGGGGAGATGGTCCAACCCGGCGATGACCTCTTGGTCTCCGCGGCCGAGGCACTGCCTACAGCGATCGATCTTCCCAAAGCGATCTTCCGGTGCCTCCAGGGACGCGGCCAGGACGGTTTGGAATCGCTCATTCCGGTGATAAGCCAGTTGCGGGTCCAGGACAACGAAGGCATGCTGGATGTCGCCTGCACGGCAGCGGCCTACGCCTCCGCCTTGCAAGGTGAGCATGAGCAGGCCCTGCGCTACCTGAAGGAAGCTTCCACCCAGCTGCGCCGGCCGACGTGGCGGAAGGAGCGGACGAAGAGGTACCTCGCCGCGTTGGCCCGGGATCGAGTCAACGGCCCGGAGGCCGCCGTCGAGGAGCTCCTCCGCTTGGCCGACGCCGACCGGGACGAGGGTGCCCCCGGTCACGAGATCTTTTGCCTCAGTTCAGCCGTTCGGCTTGGCGCTGTGGCAGCCGCTCCACGGCTGTTGGACTCGGCCGTCCGCGGCCAGGGACGATTCGCCGAACTGTGCGTTGCGTACGCACGGGCGACGATGTCCGGAAGCGCGGAGCTTCTTCTTGAGGCAGCACGGTTGGCCGAAGACATGCAGAACGACAGGTTCGCCTTCGATATTGCCGAGACCGTCTTGCACATGGACCAGGTTCAGTTGGACAAGACGGCACTCAGGAAGGCGCGGCAGCTCGCGGAGACGTGCCGGCAGCGCTTGCGCACCCCGCAAAGCGGCAACCAAGAGGGATTGAAGCTGACGGCCCGCGAGATGGAGATCGCCAGGCTGGCGGCGAACCGGGAGAGCAACAAAGGTATCGCCGCGAAGCTCCATGTTTCAGTACGCACGGTGGAGGGGCACCTCTACCAGATCTTCGGCAAGCTGAAAATCGTGGAACGCTCCGAGCTGAGCTTTGCTCTTGGCAACGTCGAAGGTGGTGCGAAATGACTGAGGTGGTTGCGGCCGATGCGCTCGTCGGACGATTCAACGTGATGGCAGCCGTCGTCGACTGCCTTCTCGATGTGAATGGCCCCGGGGTCCTGCTTTTCGGCGACGCAGGCATCGGCAAGACGGCACTGATTAACGAAGTGGTCCATGAACTGGGGCAACGTGTCCGCCCCTTCAGGGTCTTTGCCGGTCCCACCCTGGCCTCGGTACCGTTTGCCGCCTTGGCGCCACTGCTGACAGCCTTGACCCCAAGCCAGATCAATGAACCGTTGTCGGTCCTGAGGGCCGTAGTAGCGGCGCTGAACCCGGCAGGCCAGCCGCATCCGGCACCAGCCGTCCTGATCGTCGAGGACGCACATCACATCGATGACAGCAGCGTGGCTGTCCTGGCCCAGTTGGCGGCGGCGGAAGCCGCCAAAGTCGTGTTCTTGTGCCGTCCGTATCCCGCGCCGCCAGCAGAGGTTTTCTCGATGTGGTCCGAGGGGCTCGTGGACCGATTCGACTTGCAGCCGCTCAACGAGCAGGAAGTCAACCAACTTTGCGCCCAGGCCTTGGATGCTCCCGTCGTCCAGGGCACCAGCGCCGTCCTCTGCAAGTACTCCGGCGGAAACCCGATGTTCCTGCTGGAACTCATCGAGCACGCCAAGTCCTTGGGCCAGTTGGTCTGCCGCAACGACGCCTGGATGCTTTCGGGCGAGCTTCGGGGCACCAGCGTACGTTTGATGGACCTTGTCCGGAACCAGATCCTGATGCTGGGCGCCGCGCAGCGCGAAACCCTGGAGACCGTCGCACTGGCGGAGCCTGTCCCGCTGAACGTAGTGCAACAGGCGAGCGACTCCAGCGCCGTGGACGAACTGCAGGAGCTGCATTTCATCGAGATCGCGTCCGACCCCGCCCGGCATGTCCGGCTGGCCCAGCCGCTGGTTGGCGAAGTGATCCGCCAGCTGGTCCCGACCGCCCACAGCATGACCATCCGGCGGCGCATCGTGAACCTCATGGAGTCCAAGCCGCAGACCATGGACGGACTGCTGCGCTACGTCTCCTGGGGATTGGAGTCGGGCACCGAGGTTCCGGACTCCGAGATCCTGGAAGCGGCCCAGCTGGCCAACCGGTTGTTCATCCCCAGCTACGTGGAACGCGTAGCCGGAGCGATCAAGGATCCGTCCCTGAGACTGGCAGCCCAGGTGGAAGTGGCGCGGGCCAAATGGTACCGGGGCGACATCAGGGGATCGGTGTCCTCGCTTGCCGGGGTCGTGGA
Organism: Arthrobacter sp. GAS37; assembly: GCF_044908325.1. Taxonomy (NCBI): domain Bacteria; kingdom Bacillati; phylum Actinomycetota; class Actinomycetes; order Micrococcales; family Micrococcaceae; genus Arthrobacter; species Arthrobacter sp. GAS37. Next base: position 48,937 of record NZ_JBIYDB010000014.1, on the reverse strand, counting down.
TCGGACAAATGATCCGCGGACGGTCCGGCAGGCATCTATGCTTGCGGCCCAGCTTGCCGGGCGGCAAGGCGTCGGGCCGAACGCCATCAAACAGGCAGCGTACGAATGGGAGGCGGCCCTGGCCAGGCTCGCCGAATCCCGTCAGGGTATCGACCCTGATGAGCTGGAACGCGGGAAGCTGGGGAGCAGGCTCCTTTCGCTGGAAGGCCTCCAAACCGAAGGCCACTACATCGAGACTGAGCGAGAACTCCGTCAAATCTGGAAAGAAGCGGACGACGACGAGTCCCGTCTGGTGGCGGGCACCCTCCTCGCAGAGGCCATGGCGGTCGCGGGACGGCCGGTTTCCGCCATCCAGATTCTGATGGAGATACAGGATATGGTCGCCACGAGCGGCGACTGGAGCCTCCAGTACGCAGGAATGGTGATGCGCCGCTACATCCTGGCCTTGCAACAGGCAGGCGAGTTCGGCGTTCTTGAAACGTTCCTCAAGAACCATGTTTCCCAAGCACCGAACTCCCTGATCTATTCAGGCGGGATGCTCCACTTGGCCGCCGGAATGGTGGACCTGCGCCGGGGAGACCTGGGGGTGGCGCTGCCACGGCTCCGCCAGGCGGTCAGCATGCTGCGGGTCTCCGACATGGGAAGCGACCTGCCCGACGCCGTTGCTGCCGCCGCGTACGCGGCGTCGATCCTGAAACGCCGGGAAACTGCGATGACCTACTCAAGCGAATACGACGCATTGATCCGGGAAGGTGTGCATCCGTCGCTGCTGGCACAAGGTCATGCGGCCGTGGCGCGGGCCGAGCATACCGGAACGCAAACGGCGATCTCGAGACTCATGTCCCTTGCGGATTCCGCGGCCGCGGACGGAGCGATCGGCGCTGAGATCGACATCCTGATGTTGGTCCTGAGACTGGGAGACCCCGGTGTGGCGCGTCGGCTGATAGCGGTGGCCGAGGGCAGCGAAGGCCGCACTGCGGAGTTCGCCTTGAGCGTCGGGCTTGCCCTTGCGCACAAGGACGCGGATCGCCTCATTGAGCTGAGTGATTCGGCAGCCAGGGACGGACTGGAGCTTGCCGCAGCGGACTGCGCCAGCCACGCCCTACGGATCCTGGAAAGCAGGGGGGACAAGGCGCGCCAGCTCGAGGGACAACGACTCCTCAAGCGCCGCACAGCTGCTCTCGACAAGGCCGGCCCGGCCGTTGAAGGGGGCTCCCCGGATCTCCAGAAGCTGACCCGGCGCGAACAGGAAATCGCAACGCTCGTGCAATCGGGATCGAGCAATAAGGACATTGCGCTTAGCTTGGGCCTGTCATTGCGCACCGTTGAAGGTCACTTGTACCGAATGTTTGCCAAGCTTGGCATCAGCCACCGGGAAGACTTGATGAACGGTGCCCACGGCACGCAGGGCGTGGGCTAGCCGCCCGCGCGACTCATAGGCCCCCTGCGATGGGGTGACCGCTTCCCGGAAGCCGCCTTCCGCCGTCGTGCGCTCAAATAAGAGGCACGCAAAGGGCGCGAGGCCTAAAAGCGAGTACTGAATCGAGTGGTTAAAAGCGCTCGGACGGGTAGTCAATGGCCCCGGAACGGACCGCGCATCCAAAGACGGGTAGAGCCCACTCGCGCCCGCCCTAGGGGTTCGTTAATACGCTTTTCCTGATGGCAACCGCCACTCATTTGGGGATAAGTGGGTCTCAAGATGAAACGCAGGAAGAATTCTTTGCTACAGGAAAACCACCCGGTGATCCAGCGAGAAGTCAACTCCAATGCAACCGGTCTCCCGCATTCGGCGGGTACCCCCACAATCGAGCCGGCGGCGGGCGGTCATGTGCCCTCTGAGACCAGGGCACGTCCCGTTTCGTCGCCGGCTTTCTTTCACACTGGAGACAACAGGCACCGGGAGGTCGACTGACCATGGCACCGAACACGAAGGTAAAAACCCTTAAGGCAGAGCCCAGCGGGAGCTCGCAGTCCTTGCACACGCAGGCACCAGCTTGGCCGGAGGGCGCGGGAACACGGACAACCACACAGGACCAGGCTTTTACTTTCGACGTGGCGATCGTAGGCATGGGCTATGTCGGCCTGCCCACGGCCCTGGCCATCAACGCCTCGGGTCGGCGTGTTCTCGGCCTTGACGTGTCCGACGCCCGCCTGGCCGTGATCCGGGAGCAACGGGCAGATCTTCTGGACTCCGACAGGGAGCGGCTCAGCAACGCGCTGCTGGACCCGACCTTCATGCTGAGCAGCGATTTGTCGTTGCTTGCCCGCGCGGCGGCAGTGGTTGTGTGCGTTCCCACCCCCGTAGACGAGTACTTGGTCCCGGACCTCTCGATTCTCCGGGCGGCCTGTGCCTCGGTGGTGGATTTCGCCACCACTGGCCAGTTGCTGATGCTGACCTCTACGACCTACGTCGGATCCACGCGCGACCTTCTGGCTTTGCCCTTGGCTGCCAGGGGACTCATTCCAGGCCATGACGTGTTCGTGGCCTTCTCGCCCGAGCGCATCAACCCCGGCGTGGATTCGTTCTCACACGAAGACGTCCCCCGGGTAGTTGGCGGAGTGACCCCGGCCTGCGGCGAAGTTGCCGAACGGCTGCTGAGCGCCAGCACCAAGCTGGTACACGTGGTGCCATCGGCGGATGTCGCCGAAATGACCAAGCTGGTGGAGAACACTTTCAGGGCCGTCAATATCGCCTTGGCTAACGAATTCGCTGATATCTGCCACGAACTCAACATGGAAGTCATGGACGTCATCAATGCGGCCTCCACGAAGCCGTATGGCTTCATGGCCTTCACCCCCGGTCCCGGAGTCGGCGGACACTGCATACCGTGCGACCCCCACTACTTGCTGTGGCAATTGCGCAAGGCCCGCTTGACGGCCCCGGTGATCGAGCAAGCGATGGCCGGGATTGCAGGCAGGCCGCACCAGGTGGTGGAGAAGGCCCGGCGTATCCTGTCGGACCGCAACCACGGTGTTGCCGGTGCCCGGGTCATGGTGCTCGGGGTCGCGTACAAGCCCGACGTCGAAGATCTCCGGGAATCCCCGGCGTTGGAAATCATTGCCGCCTTGATCGCCGACGGGGCGGAAGTGGCATTCTCCGATCCTTGGTGCCAGACGGCTCCCGACGGTCACGGCGGGACACTCCAATCCGAGCAATCGCCTGCTGACTGGGGTGCGGATCTGGTGATCCTGCACACGAGGCACAGCCAGATGGAACTTGACTGGCTGGCCGAAGCACCAGCAGTCCTCGACACGACGTACCGCTTGCCCAAGGCCGACAACGTAACGCGCCTCTAGATCCACCAGGTTTTCGACGGAAGCAGGAGTAATGAAGACAGCAATAACCGGCGGTGCCGGGTTCATAGGAAGCCACCTTGTTGAGTACTTGTTGGCGGCCGGGGACGAAGTCGCCGTGCTGGACAACTTGTCGACCGGACGCTTGGAGAATCTCAAAGGCGTTATCGGCCACAGGAACTTCCACTTCGTCGAGGGCACCATTCTCGACCGTGACGCAGTGGACAAGGTGGTGGAGGGTGCCGACAGGGTCTTCCATCTGGCCGCCGCGGTTGGCGTGAATCTGATTGTCGACCACCCGTTGGAGAGCCTCCGCACGAATATCCATGGCACCGAAGTGGTCCTGGACTCGGTCCTGGAATCAGGGGCCTCGCTGTTGCTGGCATCCACAAGCGAGATCTACGGCAAGAACACCTCGGACAGCCTCTCGGAGGAAGCGGACCGCATCCTGGGATCCGCGCTGAAATCCCGGTGGACCTACGCTGCGGCCAAGGGTATTGACGAGGCATTTGCCCATGCATACTGGCGCCAATTCGGGTTGCCGGTTGCCATCGTGCGGCTCTTCAACACGGTCGGTCCGCGGCAGACGGGCCGCTATGGAATGGTTGTTCCGCGACTCGTGCGGCAGGCGCTCGTCGGTGAGCCCCTGACCGTATACGGAGACGGCCACCAGACCAGGTGCTTCTCCTACGTCGGCGACATCGTTCCCGCCATCGTCCGCATTTCCGAGGAACCGCTTGCCTACGGAAATGCGTACAACCTCGGCGGCAGCTACGAGATTTCCATCCTGACGTTGGCCGAAAGGATTGTTGAACTCCTTGGGAGCGGCAGCGCCGTCACCTTGGTGCCTTATGAGCAGGCGTACTCGGAAGGCTACGAGGACATGCGCCGGCGGGTTCCGGACAACAGCAAGTCCTTTGGGCTTGTTGGCTTCGAGCCGAAGACCACCCTGGATGAAATCATCCTCAACGTCGCGGCCGACTACAAGCCGGCAAAAGTCCTGGATCCCGCAGGTTGGAAGATCACCCTCGCGTCGTGAACGAAGGGACGGGATAACCTACAGCGTAAGGACAGGCGGCTGGGAGAGTGGAGTATGCGCTAACCGGTCGCCTGCCCTTGTCCAAGGAAAGATCCGACGAACCCTTTTCCAGGAGCACGATGTGAATCGCTCAGCATCCGGACCGAGGCATCATAGCCGGGGCGGGGTGGCTGCACTTGCGGTCTTGACCCTGCTGACGGCAGCGTGCGGTGGACCGAGCCCGAGTCCGAGTCCGAGTCCGACCCAATCAGCCACGACAGCAGGCCGATATCCCTGGCACACCGGGATCGTGTCCACGACCTTTTGGGTTGGCGAGATCTTTGACCCCAACGCCGCAGATGGCAGCCAAGTGATGTCCACCTACGACTCCCAATGGATGCAGAGCTACGGAGGCTGTGACGGCGTCGTGACGAACGGCTGCAAGACCGAGGCGAGAACGCAGGCCAAAGGCTTCGCGCCGACCAGCATGACTCCAAAGGAGAACCCGTTCTACCTCGATCTTCCTTACGATGACATCAACGATCCCACCGCCTTTGCGGAACGGGCGAGTGTCATCCCGTGGGCCAACGATCCGGGTTTCGCAGGCAATGCCCAGAACCGTTCCTTCAGTTACATGAAGAACCAATGGGTCAGGATTCGGATGGGCAACCGCGAATGCTACGGACAGATTGAAGATGCCGGTCCGGGCCAATATCACGACAAGGACTACGTTTTCGGCTCCAACGATGCCCGTCCAGCCAACAAGAAGTTCAACGGAGCCGGAATGGACGTCTCGCCCGCCCTCAACGGGTGCCTTGGTTTCTCCGAGCTTGATGGCGAGTCGGACAAAGTCGACTGGCAGTTCGTGCCACGGGACCAGGTTCCCGCGGGACCGTGGCTGAAAGTCGTCACGGTCAGCCAAGTGAAGTAGCGCCGGCCGCCGGGGCCGTCCAAGCAATCCGGTACGGGCAGTCCCTCGAAAACTGGAGGTATCCATGCAGTGGCTTAAGAAGCTGTTTCGGCACGGCAACGGGAGGCACCTCGCCCGCCCGGCCGAAGCCAAGAACCAGAACAGGGCGGAACGTCCAAGCCAGGCATGATCCTCTGTTAATCGGCGGGGTCAAGGCAGTTTGGCGTGGAATCCTGCACTCAACAAATCGGAGAAGCGCTGGGTTCCTTGATCGATCCCGCTGCACACATGGCTGGCCGGATCCTCCGGAGTGTCCTGCGGGCACGACATGTCGCGGTTCAAGGACCACATGGACACTCGTTGAACCCCCTTGCTGATGGCGAAGGAGTTCAACCCCCGAGCCGCATCAAGGTCAAATATCTCGCCCGGGAGGTCGTTCCGGCCGATCATGGGGGTCAACCCCAGCTTCCTCCAGATCTGCTCGCTGTTGAGGGTCATTCCTGCACGCTGATAGATGATGCTGAGCTGGTCGTGGGTGGACTGGGCCGCTGAGGTTCCGGCATCGAGCATGCTTTGCGATTGACTACGGCTTGAACCGTAGTTCATGGTCATGATGTTGACCCCCGCCAACTGGACACCGGCGGCGAGCATCTGGTCAACAGCGGAGGTTCCGGCGTCGGTCAGTCCTTGCGGGGTCACCGGAAGGGTCAGCCAGATTGAGAGGGCATGCCCTTCCTTGCTCCGCTCCTTCTGGAGGGAAGCGATAGCTGCGGCGCGGCGCTGCCAGGCTGCGCCGTCCGCCAGGTTGTCGCCTTCGATATCAAAGTCGATGGTTGCGGGGTTGTAGCGCTCAAGGACGGCCCGGTAGGCCCTTTCCAGATCGGCTGCATTCTGGCAGGAGTTGGCGAGCTCACTGTTCACTGAGCCGCCGAAAGACACAGCGATCGCGCCGCCGTTCGACCGCAGCTTGGCGATGCGTTCCTCGAGCTTGAGCGAATTTTTCGCGGCATCAAGGCTGTAGGTGCTGCCCCAACTGGGTGTGCAGGGCTGTCCCGCCATTGCCACTACGAACGCCAGCGTGACGTTCTTGGTGCCCTCGCCCATCGGTGTTTCGAAAGGGTACTGAGGGACCACGGTGACGTCGACATAGCCTGAAAACCACGGTGGTTCGAGAGAACCGTTTGCGTCCGAAGTCAACCGCCACACGAGCAAGCCTCCGATGCCCACCACCACCAGGGCTGCGGCGATGCAAGCCTGGGCGAGGGCTGACAGCCGGCGGCGAGGTCCATTGGCGGGGGAGGGCGAGCGGCGGATGTCGCCCGCACTGCCTTCCTCAGGCGCAACGGAAGTGCCGCTTCCCTGTTTCCTGGACACTCTCTTCCGCCATCCTTAAACTCCGACTGCCCTGATTGCACCATTTGACCACGAACAGATCGGATTCGCCCCCGGACCGCGCCCCGGGGTTTGATCCCGGTGTTTTCGCGTGCAGCGCACGAGTAGTGGCGATGTCCGGACCTCAAGGTTGAGTGTAAAGACGGGTAGAGCCTACTCGTGTCCGTCGTCGCCCCAATTCATACGCTGATGGTGTCAGTTGGTGGAGGGCAACGGGGGAAAGACAGGTCTCACAATGGAAACGGACGCTCTGGTCCGAGCGGCAACAGGACGCGGCGGATTTATCCGAGAAGGCGTTTACCTGGAGTTCGAGCCTGCTCTTGGGGGATTCAGCACGGTCCCTCCCATAGACCCTGCGCCAATTGACGGTGCTGCCGAACGGCAGCACGCCCTCATAGAGAGGGCCCCTGAGCGGGGGCCGGTGGTGAATAAGCCTTTGAGACCGAGGCTTCCCCCAGTCGCCACCGGCCCCTTCAGGAACCATGGCAGCGCGGGTTGGCGATGAGTCCCCGGGGGAAGGGCATCGCATCCGGCCCGATCCGCACTTCGAGGAAGCGGGCAGGTCTATGGGCTGCCTCGTGGGTTTCGGTGCTGCTCCTGCTGACGGGCGCCACCTCGCTGATCAACGGGAGCCAGGCTCCCTTCGGGTCAGGGAACGCCAAACCCACACCTTCTGCCGCCCCGCTCTCATCCGTCAGCTTGACGTTTGATGCGGGCCGGTCAAGCCAGATGGAGGCGGCCCGGATCTTGAAGGACCACGGCCTCCGGGGCACCTTTTTCATCGATTCGGGCTTTGTTGGCGCACCTGAATACATGACAACGGACAATCTCCACAGCCTGGCCGCGGACCAGAATGAAATCGGTGGCCATACGGTAACCCTTGCCGATGTGACTTCGGTAGAGCCGGACGAAGCGTCGAGGCAGATCTGCAACGATCGGGTGAACCTCACGGACTGGGGTTTTAAGATCACCTCCTTTGCCTATCCGTTTGCGGCTTCAACGCCGAAGTCGGAAGAGCTGGTCGCTGGATGCGGCTACAACAGCGCGCGAGGCCTCGGCGCGATAACCACCCCCATTGACTGCGCGGGCTGCGCGGCAGCGGAAACTGTCCGCCCCGCCGACCTGTTCCGGACGCGGGCAACATCAGAGGTCGGCGGCAAGTGGACGTTGGCCGATCTTGAGGCGACGGTAGCCCAGGCCGAAAAGGCCGGGGGCTGGTTGCAGCTGACCTTCTACGACATCGACAACAGCGGAAGTCCCCGCTCCATCAGCCCCGCGTTGTTCGAACAGTTCGCCACCTGGCTGGCGGCCAGAACCCAACAAGGGACCATGGCCGTGCGCACGGTACATGACGTGATCGGCGGCGTGGCAAAACCCGTGGTGAACGGTCCCGTGGCCGCGCCGGCAGCGCCAGGAAAGAACGCCCTTCGGAATCCGGGGCTGGAAACCGCTGGAAAGTATGGCTTACCGCAATGCTGGCAGGTGGCGTCCTACGGCACGAATACCGCAGTCCTGAGCACCTTGACCCCGGGACACACTGGTGCGGTGGCTCGTCGCCTGGACGTGACCGAATACTCGTCCGGTGATGCCAAACTGCTTCCCGTCCTCGATCTGGGAGCATGCGCTCCGAGCGTGAGTACCGGCCACAGCTATTCGCTCAGGGCGTGGTACCAGTCCACCGCCAAGACGCAGTTCGAAGTGTATTACCGCAACAAGCTGGGTACGTGGACCTACTGGACGGCCAGTCCGTGGTTCGCGGCCAACACCAGTTACGAGCAGGCGATCTGGGATACGCCGCCCGTTCCGGCAGGAGCCGAGGCCATCAGCTTTGGAATGAACCTCTTCAGCGATGGCCAGCTTGCTACCGATGATTACGAAATGTACGACACAGTGGGAGCTCCGTCGCCGTGATAGTTCTTTCGATCTTCTTGGTTCTGGGGGTAAGCACGATCTTTTGGTCCATTGCCGGGCTGGTCCGCCTGGCGGGTGAGGAGTCGTGGCGGGTCCACGGGTTGTCCACCCGGATCCGCGGGTGGATCGCCCTGCTGCACGGCGGCAAGGTACCGATCCCTCGGAGTCAACGGGCCCGCCATCGTTCGAAGGGAGTGCGGATCGACCCGGCGAATGTCGCGGTCCTCGTGGCCGCCCACAACGAGGCCCTGGTCATCAGGGAGACGATCCTCGCCGCGTCCGCTTTGGTCCCTCGACGCAACATCCACGTCGTTTCGGACATGTCCACGGATGACACCGCTGCTATTGCGCGGGCTGCCGGGGTGAAGGTCCTTGACCTTGAACCGAACCGTGGCAAGGCAGGCGCGCTCGCGGCTGGCATCGCCCATTTCGATCTGTGCAAGCGGTTCAAAGTGGTCATGCTCCTCGACGCAGACACTCGCCCGACGCCGGATTACCTCGAAACGGGGCTGCCGCTGTTTGACGATCCCGCCGTGGTCGCCGTCGCAGGACGCGCCAAGTCGATCATGAGCCCGGCACCTCCGACGGCGATCGGCCGCTTCCTGGTGGCCTACCGGGAGCGCTTGTACATTGTGGTCCAACTGCTGCTCAAGTACGGCCAGGCAGCGCAGGGCGCCAATGTCGTCTCCATCGTGCCTGGATTTGCCAGCATGTACAGAACCAGCGCCCTCGAAAAAATAGAGGTCTTGGCGCCCGGACTGGTGATCGAAGACTTCAACATGACGTTTGAAATCCATGCAAAGAAACTGGGACGGATCGCATTCCATCCCTCCGCCGCTGTTGCGTACACCCAGGATCCGGACAACCTGAAGGACTATATCAAGCAAGTGCGGCGGTGGATTCTTGGTTTCTGGCAGACCGTCAGGCGGCACGGCCTGCAGTTCAGCAGATTCTGGTTTGTCCTGGGGTTGTACATTGTTGAACTCGTAGCCAGCTGCCTTTTCTTCGTGCTTCTGGTGCCCGCATTCCTGCTATCGTCCCTCGCTGCGGTCGAGGTGTGGATTCTTGGGAATCGATCGGAGGTTTTCATCTTTCTGTCGGGCGTCCTGCGGCCTCAGGACGTTCTCATTGGAGTCTTCCTGCCGGACCTCTTCTTGACAGTCCTTGCCGCTGTTTCGATGCGCAGCCCGCGCCTTCTGTTGATGGCTCCCTTCTTTCCGCTGATGCGGATCCTGGACGCGGTCATCTGCCTCCAGGTCTTGCCCAGGGCGTACTCGGCGAATTCGTCGGGAGTTTGGGTCAGCCCGGTCCGGAGGATCCAACGCCAACCTCAGGAAATCGCGACGCCGGGGCCTTCCGTCGTGCGGACCGGCTAGGGCGCAGTCGCTGGCCGAGTGAGCGGACACGCGGACGCCCACGCCAGGCAGCCATTGCGGCTGTGTGGCATGGGCGTCCGACACTCCCGGAGTGCGTAGGGTCCTGCTGACCCGTGGGTCCGGGGATATTAGTTGGTGACTCCCGAAGTGGTGACAACGTTGAGCCACGGACCGGCCGGCACGCTGGCGCGGTCAACGAAACGCCACGATACGTGGTCATTGTCGCCGTTCAGCTCAGCGAAGCCCAGGCAGCCGTTCAGGGCAGGGGACACGTCCATGCCTGCACCCTGGCTCGGGTCGCCGGAGAAGGACTTGTTGGCCGGACGGGCGTTGTTCGCGCCGAAGACGTAGGCGGAATCGTGGTAGAGCGAACCGCTGGAGGGGCCGGCATCTTCAACTTGTCCGTAGCAAACGCCGCCATTGGGGCCGGTGATCTGGACCCATGCGTTCTTCATGTAGCTGTAGCTCGAGTCCGCGCAGTGGTTGACGCCTGTTTTGGCGTTGTCCGCAGCGGCCCACGGAATCACCTTGCAACGCTCGGCGAAAGCGACGCTGTCATTGACGTCGTCGTAAGGCAGATCCAAGTAGAACGGGTTCTGCAAAGGCTTGGGCTGGTGCAGCGGGAAGTACCCATTGCTGGCTACGCGCTGTTCCGTGGCGCACTGGAAGCTCGTGCCGGTGCCGGAACTGACTCCGTCACAACCGCCGTAAGTGCTGCCCGGGCAACCGCTCGCGCTGGACGGAGTGGCTCCCATGTTGACGCCAGTGTGCTGCAAAGCCCACTGGCCGTTGTAGGTGGAGCAGACCTGGGAGCCGTCCGAGAGGCTGGCGTTGAAGATCTCGCCCACCCAGAAGGTGGTGCTCACGATGTTGGTGTGCAGGGGGTATGTTCCCGTGACAGGCAGGGGCGCTGCCGTTGGTGCGGGCGCTCCGGCGGCTGTTGCTGCTGGAGCGGGCGCGGCTGGAGCCGGCGTGCTCGACGGCGCCGCAGCCGGAACATTGCTGGGCGTCGACGTCGGCGCCGGCGTGGCGGTCCGCGTTGGCGCGGTTGAAGCGGAAGGCGATGAGCTCGGCCGCGAATATGAACTGCGGTCGCCGGCCTGATAGGAGGATTTGTGTGATGACTGGACAGCGGAGATGGTGGCGAACCCGCCGAAGGCAAGGAGCGCCACGGCGACGAGTGCTGTGAACAGGTGTTTCATATTTTGGGTGACATATCTGTTGGGGACATAGACATACGAGACCTGGGCAATGGATAAGGCGAGCTGCAGCCGAACACGCCGCAGCGTCGTACACGGCCAAATGGTGTGTCACGACAGAGTTGTTACGAAAATCGGCTGTGCTTCAACTCCCCAGAAGTAGCCAGCCGGAACTTACTCTTGCGGCACCAGCTTACACAGTCAGATCACAGAGTGGTAACAGAGGGTGCAAATCCGGCGGGAAAACCGGGCTGGAAGCGACGCCGTGGCACCTCGCAGGGAGGCTCCGTGGAGCGGGGATGTTTCGTGCAAGTAGCCCCCAAAAACCAAGTAGTTACCACTCAATCCAGGACTGAAACCCGAAGGTAACGTTTGGAAATGACACCGGTCCGTGCCACAGCCGTCAGGAACGTGTGTCCGGCGGCCCGAAGATGAGACAGGACCATGGACGATACCGAAGGGACCCACACCTCGCCCCCGATTATCCGGGCAGCGGAGCTCCAGGAGATTGCTATTGCCTTGTCAGTGCCGGAACCGGCCGGGATAGTCATCTCGGGGCCGGGGGGCTCCGGAATGACCACCCTCCTGGACGCAGCGGCTTCAGTGCTGAGCGGTTCCTTCAGCGTGATCGCCCACAACGTCTCGGAGTCATTCGCGGACATTCCGTTTGGAATCGCCATGGCACTTGTTCCGGACCTGCCGGCCAGGGCCAAGGTGTGGCCCGGTTCCATCGTGGCGGCTTGCCGCACGGCAGTGCGTGCCGCAGCGACATCCGGATCCGCGGCCTTGCTGGTGCTGGACAACATAGATTTCCTGGATGACATGTCTCTTTGGCTCCTGAGCCAGCTGCTTGTTGAGCCGGACATCCGCCTGATTGCAACCCACCGCTCCGACCGTCCCTTGAGAATGGAACTCATGGAATCCGTGGTTTCGCGGCAGCTGTCCGTTGTGACACTGGACGATCTCACTCAGGAGCAGCTCCGCGAATTCCTCGATGATCGCCTCGGCGGACGCGCTGCCCGCAGCCTGGTCCGGGACGTCCATGCCCTCACGGGAGGAAACCTGCAGACCGCGAGGTTGCTGCTGGACGAAGCCGCGGCGCGTGGCGAGATCGTGGAGCAGGCTGATTCCTGGATGTTGTCCGGACCGATCCGCTTGGACGGTTCGCAAGCGCTCGAGCTGACCCGCCACCGGCTTGAGGGCTACTCCGTGCCGCAACGGCAGGTCGTGGACCTTCTGGCAGTGGGGGAGCCGATACCGCTCGCCGTCCTTGAACAACTTGGCCAAAAGCGGCCGATCGAAGCGCTGCGGGCCGACGGAACGATCCGAGTCCTGAAAGACGGCCAGGAGACGGCAACGCTCAGCCACGCCATCGAAGCGAGGCTGGCCCGGCAGCAGCTCGGACCTGAACGGATCCTCGAACTTCGACGGAGCATCTACGCGACGTCCTCACCCGTTGCTGATGACTCGCTCTGGACGCTGTTCCGTCGCGTGGACCTTGAACAGGCAAGCGGGTTGCCGGTGCCCGAAGCCGATCTTTTGGCCGTGGCCATTGCCGCCAACGACGTTCACGACAATCGGAGGGCCCGGCGGGCTGCGGAAGCGGTGCGGGCGCCGGAACTCGGACTGGTTGCCGGTGTGGAATTGGCAAGGGCGCTCTACCAGACAAGGGATTTCCCCGGGGCTGTGACGGTCCTGAAGGGTTTGGTGGCAAACACCCCCGACGTCCTGACTGTGGACTTCGCCCACGCGGTATGGCTTCTGCTGCATGCGCTTTTGCCGACATCGCCCGGAGCCAATGTGCTGCAGGCGGTTCTCCAGGATGCCCGACGGCGGCTGGAGACTGCCGCCGTCGGCATTCAGCCGGGAGACCCAGCCCATCTTGACGAGTCTGCCGTCCGGGACGAACTGGATGTTCTCCAGCTGTATCTGGAAGCCCAGAACGGTAGCTGGCCTTCTGCCAACAGTGAGCTCTTCCAAAGGCTTTGCCATAGCCAATTGGTCGATCCTGGATTGCGTACGGAGCGCCATCCACCACCGCCCACCCAAGCCAGCGTGCTGTTGATGGCGCTCGTCTCCCAAGGGCTGGCCGTCAGCGGACGGTTCGCGGACGCCGTCGCCCTGTCGACCCTGGCCCTCGAAGCCGTGGGGCGGCTGCCACGGTGCCCCGTGGACTTCCACTCCACTGTGTTGACCATCCACGGGTCCAATCTGATCTGGCGAGGGCAATGGGGTGGCCCCGAAATGTTCTGCGCCGGCAGTTCAAGCTTCAGCAACCGGATGAGCTATTTCGGCGGGTCTGCGCATCTTTACAGGGCACTCGTACTTGCCAGGCAAGGGAGCCTGGAGCTGGCGTGTGAACAATTCCGCCAGGCCAAGGCCCGGCTGGATGAAGCCGATCCTGAGGGACTCCTGCCACCGGCCCTCGGCGGACTTGCCGCGGCTGCGTGGTTGCTGGGCGATGTCAACCAGGTGCGTCGCGCCTTGACGGCCTACGATTCGCGGGCCAGCGGAGGGAATTATCTTGCCTCGCAGCTCGCCGAAAGCTATTCGTCCGCCGCCCGGTCAGTGCTGATTGGCGCTGAACACTCGCACCGGAAACTGCTGCAACTTGCCGGTTCTGCCGCCAAGAAGGGACACCGGGCGCTCGAAATGTTGAATCTCGGCCTCGCGGCCCGTACTGGCAGCCGAGGGGACCGGCAGCTGGGGGCCGGAGTGTCCGAGCTGGTGTGGAGTGTCGAGTCCGGCGTGCCGTCGGGACAGGAAGCAGGACAGGAAATGGGAACAGGACAGCTAAGCAAAGGTGAACCTCAGCAAGCGTCAGACCAGGAGGAGGCGTTCGTTTTTGACGAGCCCCACCCGACCAGTCCGGAGGCAGGGTCCTCGGTCCTTCCCGGCGTCGTCAAGCTTTCCCAGCGTGAACGCGAAGTGACTGCCTTGGTGGCATCCGGGCTGAGCAGCGCGGAGGTGGCTGCCCGGCTGGGTATCGCCGTGAACACGGTCAACGCCCACCTGCAGCGGGTTTACGGCAAGCTCGGAGTGTCGCGCAGGCAGAAGCTTTCCGAACTGTGGGACGAGTTGGCGAAGCCGGAGGAGTAGGGCCAACGCTCCCCGGATGAAGGCAGTGAAGCCGATTGGTGGGACAATTACTAGGTGACGCCGCCACTCCAGGCGGTTAGCCGCTGGCGATTGCCACGTAGTCCTAACAAGGAGCACCGGTTTTGACAATGGTTTCCACCCCCGCACGGGGAGATGCCCAGGTTTCCGCACTCGATGACGATGAAGTCCGTCGCATCCGCAACGACTTCCCCGTTCTTGAGCAGGAAATCAATGGCAAACCGCTGGTCTACCTGGATTCGGGAGCTACCTCGCAGAACCCCCGGAGCGTGCTCGAGGCTGAGCAGGAATTCTATGAACAGCGGAACTCCGCCGTCCATCGCGGCGCGCACCACCTTGCTGTAGAGGCCACGGATGCCTTCGAAGAGGCGCGTGCCACCGTGGCACGTTTTGTGGGCGTGCAGGACGATGAGCTGATCTGGACTGCCAACGCCACCGCGGGGCTGAACCTCCTGGCCTATTCGTTTTCGAACGCCAGCGTAGGCCGGGCGGGTGGAGAAGCCGGGCGCTTTGCCCTCAAACCGGGCGACGAAGTGCTTGTCACCGAAATGGAACACCACGCCAACCTGATCCCGTGGCAGGAACTGTGCAGGCGGACCGGAGCGAGCCTCGAGTACATTCCCCTCGACGACGCCGGTGCGCTGCGTCTCGAGGAAGCAGCACGCCTCATGAGCGCGCGCACCAAAATCCTGGCCTTCACCCACACTTCCAACGTGCTCGGCAATATCAACCCCGTGGACGTGTTGGTCGCAATGGCACGGGAAGTGGGCGCCCTGGTGGTCCTGGACGCCTGCCAGTCCGCACCGCACCTACCCTTGGACTTCAAGGCGCTGGACGTCGATTTCGCCGTATTCTCCGGCCACAAGATGCTTGGGCCCACGGGAATCGGCGCGGTCTATGGCCGCAGCGAACTGCTCAATTCCATGCCACCGTTCCTGACCGGCGGTTCCATGATCACGACGGTGACCATGGAAGAAGCCCAATACCTGCCTGCCCCCCAGCGTTTCGAGGCCGGAACCCAGCCTATTTCGCAGGCTGTGGCCCTCGCTGCCGCAGCAAACTACCTCAGCGAAACAGGAATGCACCGGATCGCTCTTCGTGAGGCGGAGCTCGGCCAAAGGCTTGTCACCGGCCTCAGCGCCATCGAGGGCGTGCGTGTGCTGGGCCCCGGGCCGGGGGAAGAACGGACCGGGCTTGCCGCGTTCGACGTCGCCGGAGTGCACGCGCACGACGTCGGGCAGTACCTCGACGACCTGGGCATCGCTGTCCGGGTGGGTCACCATTGTGCCCAGCCCTTGCACCGCAGGCTGGGGCTGAGCGCCTCCACGCGGGCCAGTACGTACCTGTACACCACATTCGAGGAAGTCGAGCTGCTGGTTGAGGCGGTTGCCCAGATCAGGCCCTACTTTGGCGTAACGGCTCCTGGAGCCACATCATGAGCGGCTTGGACTCCCTGTACCAGCAACTGATCCTGGAGCATTCCAAGGCCCGCAGCGGCGGAGACCTTGCCAAGCTTCCGGCCGCCGCAGCGGGTGCCCCCACCACGGGACAGAGCCGCACGGAACAGAGCTCCACAGAACAGAGCTCCACAGGTCAGAGCCACCAGCTCAATCCCATTTGCGGGGACGAAATCACCCTCCGGCTGAGTCTCGGCACCGCCGGAGACGGGCAGGCCGTCACGGAAATCCATTGGGACGGCGACGGCTGTGCCATTTCGATGGCGTCGGCGTCCATACTCAGTGAAATGGCACCGGGCATGTCCCCGGCGTCCCTTCGCCACATGATCGATCACTTCCGGGAATTGATGCGTTCGCGCGGCAAGCTGGAAGCGGATGAAGAACTGCTCCAAGACGCTGCCGCCTTGGCCGGGGTTGCCAAATATCCTGCCCGGGTAAAGTGCGCCATGCTCGCGTGGGTTGCTGCGGAGGACGCGCTGCGTCAGGCCGAGGCGAGCCAAGGGGTGTCCCAGGCTCTCTAAAGCGGGTGGGTCGAGGTCGAGTACCGTCCACTCTATTTCGGGCAGTGGTCCGGACTTAGCCTCGAAGCATGATTACCTTGGAGAGCAGGCGCGAATGGCGCCGGAGCCAGCATCGGGTCCGCCGGGCGGAATTCGTCGTTGTGGGATTGTTGCTCGCCCTCGTCGCCGCGACAATTCTTGCCGCCGTCGCAGGACTGATGCAGTAAGGGCCGAATGCTCCAACGCAGCTATGCTGCGGCATTCACGGCTGACTATTTATAGATTGGAAAACCGTACGGTACAAAAAAGCTCGGACCCGCAAAAACCGGTCCGAGCTTTTTTGTACCGTTGGCCTAGTCATCGCATCATTTGGGTACCGCTGCGATGAGCACCGAAATCGACATGATACCGAGAATTGCCCAAACATAGATCAATGACCAATTCTTCTTCTCTTGGGCTTTCCTGTGGGCCCCATGCCACACTCGTTCCATACTATTCGCGTCCATAGCAGCAAGTTATTCCTGCCGATACCGGCCAAACAGCGTGCCAACCACCCCAATTGAAAGCGGCATTACTCCAATTAAAATGCGGGCTACTCGTATGCGGCCCCGGCACTTCAGGCGCGGGTAAAAACGTCAGGCACGCCATCGCCGTCGTCGTCTCTTTGTTCCTCCCGCGCCACGCGGCGGTAGTGCCGGTTACGGGCTTTGAGCACGACGGCGGCAAGCACCGCTGCGGTGAGGGAACCGGCGAGGATGGCCACTTTCGCGCGGTCATCGTGCGGGGAACCGGTGCCGAAGCCCAGCTCGGCGATCAGGAGGGAGACGGTGAAACCGACGCCCGCCAGCATGGCCAGCCCGGCGACGTCGATCCATGCCAGGCCGTCATCCAGCCGCGCGCGGGTGGTCTTTGTGATAAGGAATGTGGTGCCGAAGACTCCCGCCGTCTTGCCCACCACGAGGGCCAGGACGATGCCAACCGCCACGGGATCGAGCAGGGCGGCTCCCAGTCCCTCGGCGCCGCCCAAAGCCACGCCGGCGGAGAAGAACGCGAAAACAGGCACCGCAAAGGCTGCGGAGAAGGGACGCAAGCGGTGTTCGAAGCTTTCGGCGAGCCCGGCCGCTGGCTCACCTTTTATGCCTGAGGCCACGACCGGCACGGCGAATCCGAGCAGGACCCCGGCGACGGTGGCGTGGATTCCCGAGGCATGGACAAAAGCCCATGTGGCGGCGGCCAGGGGGAGTAGGAGGTACCAGCTGCGGACCCGTTTCTGGACCAGAAGCGTAAAGAGGGCCAGCGGCACGGCGGCGGCCAGCAGCATGAAGGGCTCAATGCCGCTCGAGTAGAAGAACGCGATGATGCCGATGGCAATCAAGTCGTCCACCACTGCAAGCGTCAGCAGGAAGGTCCGCAACGCCGCAGGCAAATGCGTGTTGATGACCGCCAGGACCGCCAAAGCGAAGGCGATGTCAGTGGCGGTAGGGATGGCCCAACCCTTGAGTGTTTCCGCGCCCGGGCCGAGGTTGATGACCACGTAGATGAGCGCGGGAAGGACCACGCCGCCCACCGCTGCGGCCACCGGGACGATCGCTTTTGCGGGCTTCCGCAGTTCCCCGGCCACGAATTCCCGCTTGAGCTCGAGCCCCGCGATGAAGAAGAAAACGGCCAGAAGCCCGTCCGAGGCCCAGTGGCCCAAGCTCAATTCCAGATGCCAGGGAGCGTAGCCGATCTTAACTTCGCGCAGTGCGAAGTAGCCATTGGCAAGGGGTGAGTTTGCCCAGACGAGCGCGGCCACCGCGGCGGCGAGCAAAAGTGCGCCACCAACGGTTTCAGTGCGGAGAATAGCCAGGATCCGTTGGTACTCGGGGAAGCTGGAGCGGCTGAAAACCTTCGAAGGGGCAGCGGGGTGCGGGCGGTTCGCCATGTGGCTCCTTGGGGAGTATGGGGTCGACAAAACTGTTGCCGACCAGACTTCCCGGCGCACCTGTGTTCCATTTTAGCCGAAGGACCGCCCGCCCCGCCGAGACCCCCAACTGACTCGCATTTGTTGTCGTTATGAGGCGTCAAAACGACATTAACTGCGAGTCAGTTGGGCCCGGAAGGGGCGTTACGTGAGTAGCGCCGTGATCCCGATGACCGCCGTCGCGAGTCCGAGGACCATGGAGATGGTGACCAACACGACGTGGACCGTGAGGAACTTCGTGGCTTTCCCCTTGGCGTCGCGGGCGCGGGAGTCTGCCATGACGCGGCGCAGGAACTGCGGCCAAACGATCAGGGACCATGCTCCCGCGACGATCAGTACAATCGACAGCCCGGCTGCCAGCTTCACGCTAGTGGCTTTCGAGCCAGGCCTGGGCCTGCTGGGACTGGATGTTCAAGGCCTTGCCAACCATCGGTTCGGCTGCTTCGGCGATCTTGCCGCCGAGGAACGGAACCGACGATGTGACGGCACCTTCGAGCTCGACGCGGGTGTTGCCGCCGTCGGCCACCAGGCTCTGCACCGCGGTGACGTCAAGCGGGGCGCCGGAGATCTTCAGGGAGATGTTGCTGGTCCGCGAGCCATCGGCCGTCGGGGCGTCCCACTTCTCGGTCTGGGTGACGGTGAGCTTCTCGCCGACGAACTTGCGGGCGATCTCCGGGAGGCGCGTGGTGGGCAGGGTGCGGACCGTGATGGTCGTGAATGCGCCGGAGGTGTCGCCGTCGATCTGGAATGATTCCAAAGTGCCGCCGACATACTCGCTCGTGTGGCGCAGGAAGTCTTCGTCGATGAAGGTTGCGGCTACGCGGTCGACGCCGTAGGGCAGGGTGGTGGATGCGTTCAGGGCCATGGGGGTCCTCCGTGAATATCTCGGTTGAAAGCTCTTGCGGCTCCCAAACATCCTACGGTGTGGTCGGGGTAGGCTAGGAACGCCCCGGGATTCGAGAGAATTTCGGGTTTTCGTGCTGCCTTCCCCTATCCGACTTCCCTCTCCCGAGGAGTGCCAACAATGAGCCCCAAAGGCCAACCGTCTGCGGTCAACTCCGGAATCAGCCCTGCCGGCACGGTCCCGTCCCTTGATGGATTGCGCCGTGCCCTGGGTGAGGACCGGACGTTCGCGCGGGTCAGGCCCGAGGCTTCGCGGGCCTTCAGCGAACGGAGCAGCGACTACCAGATCAGCGCGCCCACCGGTTTGAGGGCGGCTCTGCTGGCGGAGATGGCAGACGGCCTCGCCTCCCAAAATCTTGAAGACAGCGCTGTGGTGTTGGCCGTGACGGCAACGGGTCGCGAAGCCGAGGACCTCACCGAGGCCTTGGCTGCCTATCTTCCCGCGGACGCGGTGGCGGCCTTCCCCAGCTGGGAAACCCTGCCGCACGAACGGCTCTCCCCGCGCTCGGACACGGTGGGCCGCAGGCTCGCGGTCCTTCGCCGCCTGGCCCACCCGGAGAGCTCGACGGCGGGTCCCCTGCGGGTGGTCGTGGCACCGGTTCGCGCCGTGGTCCAGCCGGTCGTGGCGGGCCTGGGAGAACTGGTCCCGGTGACGTTGAAGGTGGGGCAGGAAATGCCCTTCAGCGACGTGGTACGCCGCCTTGCCGACGCTGCCTATTCGCGCGTGGACATGGTTACCCACCGTGGTGAATTCGCCGTCAGGGGCGGTATTTTGGACGTGTTCCCACCCACCGAGGACCACCCGATCAGGGTGGAATTCTTTGGCGACGAGGTGGACCAGATGCGCTGGTTTGCGGTGGCAGACCAGCGTTCACTCTCCGGCCCGGCCGTGCACCACCCCAGCGAATTGCACGCCCCGCCTTGCCGGGAAATCCTCATCACGCCGTCGGTCATGTCCCGGGCCGCCAAGCTCAAGGCCGACATGCCGGCCGCCGCGGACATGTTGGAAAAGATCGCGGGCGGCATCGCCGTCGAGGGTATGGAGTCCCTGGCTCCGGTCCTCGTGGACGCCATGGTGCCTTTCGTGGACCAGCTGCCGGCCGGTTCCATCGGTGTGGTCATCGAACCGGAGAAAGTCCGCACCCGCGCACATGACCTCGCGGCCACGAACGAAGAGTTCCTCGAGGCGGCCTGGTCCACGGCGTCAGACGGCGGGTCGGCGCCCCTCGATCTCGACTCAGTATTGGGCTCCCAAGCCGCTTCGGCATTGCATGCGGCCAGCTTCCAATCCTTGACGGACACCCGGAGCGCGGCGCTGGCCCACGGTGTCTCCTGGTGGTCCATCACCTCATTGGCCACGGACGAAGAACTGGTCCTCGACATCGACGTCCTGAACCTGCACGCCCGTGAACCGCGCGGGTACCAGGGCGACGTCGCGGAGATGCTCGAATTCATCGGTTCCCACGTGCGGGACCAATGGCGCATCGTGGTGGCGACAGATGGCCCCGGGCCTGCCCAGCGTCTCGCCGAGTTATTCCATGATGCAGATATCCCGTGCTCCCGAGTCGAATCCCTGGCCCACGAACCGCAGGCCGGGATCATCGAGGTGACCACTGCCGCCGTCGGACGCGGTTTTGTCCTGGACGGCCTCAAGCTGGGGCTGCTCACGGAAGCCGACCTCCTGGGCCGCACATCGGCCGGGTCCACGAAGGACATGCGGCGCATGCCCTCCAAGCGGCGCAACGCCGTCGACCCCCTCCAGCTGCAGGCCGGCGACTTCGTGGTCCACGAACAGCACGGGATCGGGAAGTTCGTGGAGCTGATCCAGCGCAAGGTGGCGGGCTCCTCTTCCGGTCCCTCCGGGGGAGACGCAGGTCTTCGCGAGTACCTCGTGCTCGAGTACGCGGCGTCCAAGCGCGGCGCTCCCGGCGACCGGCTTTTCGTGCCGACCGACCAGCTGGACCAGGTGACCCGGTACGTCGGAGGCGACACGCCGTCGTTGAGCAAGATGGGCGGGGCGGACTGGGCGAGCACCAAGTCCAAGGCCCGCAAGGCCGTCAAGGAAATCGCGGGCGAGCTCATCAGGCTGTACTCCGCCCGGATGGCCTCCCGCGGGCATGCCTTCGCTCCGGACACGCCGTGGCAGCGGGAACTTGAGGAAGCCTTCCCGTATGTGGAGACGCCGGACCAGCTCACCACCATCAACGAGGTCAAGGCCGACATGGAACGCGAGATCCCCATGGACCGCCTGGTCTCCGGCGACGTCGGCTACGGGAAGACCGAGATCGCGGTCCGGGCTGCGTTCAAGGCGGTCCAGGACGGCAAACAGGTCGCCGTGCTGGTTCCCACCACGCTGCTCGCCCAGCAGCACTATGAGACGTTCACCGAGCGCTTCTCCGGGTTCCCGTTGCGCGTCAAGCCGCTGTCCCGGTTCCAAGGTGCGAAGGAAGCCAAGGAAACCATAGAGGGAGTCAAGAACGGCTCCGTGGATGTGGTCATTGGCACGCACCGCCTCTTGTCCAAGGACTTCGAGTTCAAGGATCTCGGCTTGGTGATCGTCGATGAGGAGCAGCGCTTCGGCGTAGAGCACAAGGAAGCGCTCAAGAAGATGCGCACCAACGTGGACGTCCTCGCCATGAGCGCCACTCCCATCCCGCGTACCTTGGAGATGTCCCTCACCGGTATCCGCGAAACGTCCACCCTGGCCACACCGCCGGAGGAGCGGCACCCGGTGCTGACGTATGTAGGGCCGTTCACCAACAAGCAGACCTCCGCGGCGATCCGGCGTGAACTCATGCGCGAAGGGCAGGTGTTCTTCGTCCACAACCGTGTGTCCTCGATTGAGCGCATCGCCGCCCAGATCCGGGAGCTTGTCCCCGAGGCCCGCGTTGAAGTGGCGCATGGACAGATGTCCGAGAGCCGCCTGGAAAAGATCATCGTGGACTTCTGGGAGAAGCGCTTTGACGTCCTGGTCTGCACCACCATCATTGAGACCGGCCTGGATATTTCCAATGCCAACACCCTGATTGTGGACGGTGCGGACAAGTACGGCCTCTCCCAGCTCCACCAGCTGCGTGGCCGCGTGGGCCGAGGCCGCGAACGCGCCTACGCCTACTTCCTGTACCCCTCCGAGAAGCCCCTGGGCGAAGTGGCGCTCGAACGGCTCAAAGCCGTCGCGGCCCACAATGAGCTCGGGGCGGGCATGCAGTTGGCCATGAAAGACCTCGAAATCCGCGGCGCCGGCAACCTGCTCGGCGGGGAACAGTCCGGGCACATCCAAGGGGTCGGCTTCGATCTGTACATCCGGCTGGTGGGCGAAGCCGTGGCCGAATACCGTGGCGAGGCCGAAGAGAAGGCCGCCGACATGAAGATCGAGCTGCCCGTCAACGCCCACTTGCCGCACGACTACGTGCCCGGCGAACGCCTGCGCCTCGAGGCCTACAGGAAGCTGGCCGGGGCCATCACCAACGAGGCCATCGACGAAGTGCTGGCTGAACTCGTGGACCGTTACGGCGAGCCGCCGCTGCCCGCGAAGAACCTGATCGCCGTCGCACGCTTCAGGGTGGGTGCCCGCGAAGCCGGACTGTCCGACGTCGCGCTCCAAGGCAACTTCATCCGTTTCTCGCCCGCCCAGCTGCCCGAATCGAAGGTCATGCGGCTCAACCGCATGTACCCCGGCTCGCAGGTCAAACCGGCCCTCGACGCCGTGCTGCTCCCCAAGCCCAAGACGGCGAGGATCGGCGGCCGCGACCTGCAGGACGCCGAGATCCTGGAGTGGGCCAACACCGTGATCGAAGCTATCTTCGCGGGCGCGCCCGCTTCGCAGACCGCAGGCTAAGCGATGATGGGAGGACACCACGCCGCGTCCGGGGCCGCGGCGTGGATAGCTATCGCATCAACCGGCCCGTACGCCTTGGGCTGGTACCCGCTGGACGCCACCGGAATCCTCATCGGAGCGATGACGACGGCGGGAACTGCCTTGGTGTGCGATTGGGACCACCGCTCAAGCACCATCGCCCAATCGCTGCCGCCGCTGTCCAACGTGATCGCCGTCGGGATCGAGAAGGCCAGCGGAGGGCACCGGCAGGGAACCCATTCACTGCTGGGCGCCTCGGCTTTCGTGGTGCTCGCCGCCATGGCCGCCCAGTTCCAACTGGATACTCCCGTGGGCCGCTTGTCGGTGGGCGCCGGGCTGTTGTGCATGTTCATGATCAATCTGGCGGCCAAAGCACTCAAGTTGTTCCCGAATACCGGGTGGATCGCCAACTGGGTGTTCGCTCTTGCCATGGCCGGGCTGGTCACGTGGTTCGCCCCGCATCAGTGGAGCTGGCTGCCCTTGTCCATGCTCACCGGCGTCGGGATCCACATTGTGGGCGACATGATCACCACCGGGGGAGTGCCGCTGCTGTGGCCCATCGTCATCAAGCCGCCTAAGTTCTGGCGCAAGCTGCCCCTGGTCAGCGGAATCTGGCGGGCCAACGGCGCATTCTCCATCCCCTTGCTTGGCAAAGCCGGTTCGCGGCGGGAGTGGCTGGTCCTGATTCCCGTGAGCGGTTACGCCATGGTTGGCCTTGGCCTGGCGGCCTGGACACTGGTCCGAAACCAGTGGCCGGCACTCATGGCCCTCATGTTGGGGTTGGGTGGATGACGGTGGTGTTTTAGAATCTCGAAGCGGCGCCGGCCGTGAAGGTCCCAGTCATCGGGTTGCCCGCAATGTCTGCCGCCCCTGCCGGCGGGGTGTAGACCGGCTTGCTGGCCGGAACATTGTCCCCTCGGATACCGCCACTGCCGTTGTCACTGAGCGTGATGACGAGAGTCCCGCTGGACTTCGTCCAGCTCATCGTGGCTGTGTACGTCCGCGCCTGGCTGGCGTGGGTGTTGTAGTCCCCGTTGAGGAGCACACTTCCGAAGGCGGTTCCCGAGCAGCTTCCGCTGGCTGCCAGCGTCAGTGTGTCGTTGGCGGCGCTGATGCTGACAGTGGCCCCCGATATTGTTTGCGTGCCCGAGGTGTTGTTGTTCCAGCTGCTGCAGAGGGTACTCGCGTTCATGTCACTTGAGTAGACGATCGTCAGCGTGTCGCCAGTGGTTGCGCGTCCTGCATTCCCGCCTCCGCCGCCGTTGGCCATCGTGATAGACGAAACCGTGGGTGCCACTGTGTCCTTGGGCGAGGTGGCGTTGGCCGCCGGGCCCGTATTGCCCGCCGCGTCCTGGGCAAATGCGCTGTAAGTGATGGTTCCGTCATTGAACGTCGAGAGGTCCAGGCCGGTGACACTCCAGGCGCCGGACCCGTTGGCCGTGACGGTCTGGTTGGTCGAATGTACCGATCCTGCGTCGGTGACAGTGAGGGTTACGGAGGCCCCAGCCTCTGCGGTGCCGGTGACGGAAACATTGCTCTTGTTGGCGATGTTGACGTATGGCGGTGCCGAGATCGTGGGGGCACCGGGAGCAACGGTATCGATCTTGACTGTTTGAGCCTGCGGAGTGCTGGCGTTCCCTGCGACGTCTGTGGCGAAGTAGGACACTGTGTGGGTGCCGTTGCCGCTCACATTCACGGCGGCCGTGGCCGCGTTGACCGTCACTGTGCTGCCACCGTCGACCGTGTACTTGATCGACGCGACGCCGGACCCACCTGTGTTGTCCACTGCGCTGAGGTTTACGGTCACTGGGCTGGTGTTGTTGAAGCCCGCTCCGTTCGGCGTCGGGGAAATTGAGGTGACGCTGATGGTGGGCGGAGTGGTGTCAACGATGACTCCGGTGCTGCGCGCACTTTCAACACCCGTCCACAGTGAGATGACCGGCGTGACTGCGTAGTACCAGGTGCCGCTTGGCACGCTTTGCTCAACGCAGCTAAGGCTGGCTACCGTACCAGCGCAGCCGCCACCAGCGGCGACCTTCGTGCCACCGGATGGTGAGGAGTAGCGGGCAACGACGTAGCCCGATACTGCGTGTCCGACCGAAGTGGTGACGGCTGCCCAGCTGACGGTGACATTCGTGCCGCTCAGTGATCTTGCCGGGGTGCTGCCTTGCGGTAGGGTGTCGGCTTTCGCTGCCGCGAAATTGCTGCTGCTGAGGGACTGCCAGAAGGCATTGGCTGCTGGCCCGCCCCAGGAGATGAAGAGCACTGCCAGGAGCGTCCACGTCACCCGACGCCGGAGTGCATGCCTGCGCCCGCGGCCTGCAGAGTGCTTGGGCCTAGTCATTTGCGCACCGCCATCGTCACTGGAAGGTGGAACACGGCGCCCTGGCAGCTGGATTGCGAGGCCCCGGACATTGACGCGGCGCCGGGCAGCGTGATCAGGATTGAAGTATTCGCCGGTATGGAAACTGTGGGGGCCAAAGGAGCAGCCGGGGCGTTGAAGGTGACGCCTGTGGTGGTGCACGAAGGATGCGACGCATCTGCCGTGGCGGCTCCGTTGGAGGTGAAGCTGTACACCTGCACGGCGAAGGCATTTGGATTGGTTGCCCGCACGATCACCTCGGCGCTGCCTCCGGGGACCAAGGTGGTTGCAGGAGTGTCACCGGCGATGAAGGCGTCCACGGTCACTGTCTGCATGGCGGAGTTGGCCGCCGAACCGCTGCCGATCCCTGTGGTGGACCAGTAAGCGTAGGCCGTTCCGACTCCCAGTACCAGACTCAGCGCGGCGGCCGTGCCGGCTGCTTTGGCTACGACCAGGGAACCGGCCTTCATCCACCTATTCGCTTTCATGTCAGTTTCCCTGTCCCGATCCGGAGTAGGAAAGCTGCAGCGTGGCGCCTTTGCAACCGTCCTGGTTGAGCGAGGTGTTCAGCATCTTTATCTGCGGCCATTGAGCCGCCGGTACGCCTCTTCCCGAGAGCGACGACCTGCCTGGCGGAGCTATGAACGGATAGCTGCCGCTGAACTGGGTCACAGCGTAGTCCGAGGGATTGCAAGGCCGGTTGTTCGCCACAGCCTCTGCTGTCCGGGTGATTCCCGTGATGAAAACGATCAGGTTGGTCACGCTGAGGCTGACGTTGTTCGGGTTTGCTAGCTGAAGATCAATGGGAACCGTGTAGCCCGGTCCCAAGAGGCCGGTCGGACCGCCTGAGATGGAGAACGGCTGGTGTTGGACTGCGGTCACTGTCAAGGAAACAACGACGACGGCCGACTGCACGGTCCCGCTGCTTCCCTTGAGGCTTAGCGAGAACGTTCCGGGTGCCGTCGACGAAGTGGCGGATACGTTGAGGTCCACGGGCGAGGCTCCGGGTCCGATGGTCACAGTCGTAGGCGAAAACGACGCCGAGGTGTTTGCGGGCAGCCCGGAAACCGAGAGCGACACCGATCCGGTGAAGCCGCCCGTGGCCTTGACCACTACGTTGTAGCTTGCCGTCCCGCCCTGCGTGACGGACCTGCTGGTGGGTGCCGGCTGCAGAGAGATGCCCTTTTGGCCGTTTTGGTTGTTGCCGGTGCTATGGTTCCCTTGGTTGCCGTTGTCGCCGGTACCTTGCTTGCCGTTTTTACCCGTACCCTCGTTGCCGCTGTTGCCTTGGTTACCGTTTGGGCCAGCGCCTTCGTTGCCTTTTTGCGAGCCGGTGCCTTTGCTCCCGCTGCCCGTGTTCCCGTTGTTTCCCGAAGCCTGGGAAATATCCGAGGGTACGGAATTTCCGGAGTTCCCTTGGCTTCCGCTCTGCTTGGCCGCTTCGATGGGCTGGTTCACCGAGAGCAGTACCCCCGCCGTGAGGGCCACCAAAAGAAGGCCTGCCAGAAGCACTCTCGCTCCGCCACGGACGGTGCGAAACGATGAGCGGAAAAACTCCGGAATGCTCGGCACGTTTGCCTCCTTTGGATTTGCTCTACGTGGATCTGTTCTACAGCGACCGGGCAGGGGCAAGCTGGTGGGCCTGTGACGGGCCCACCAGCTGGACAGCTAGAGGCTGGAGACGGTTACGGTAACCGTGGCGCTCTTGCAAGCGTCTTGATTGACGGCGCTATTGGCGAAGGTCAAAGTGCCGCTACCCACTGACGTGCCCACTGAGTTCGGCGCGGCCGTCGAGTTGGACGTCGTGGCAGTGACTGTGAACCAAGAGGCGAGGCAATTGGCGGGATCGCTGGTGCTTACCGTTGCTGAGAGAGCTCCCACCACCGTGCTCGTGTTGCTGGAGTTGTCGGCGGTGTAAGCCACCGCGGTGGAGTTGCCCGGTGCCAGGCCAGCGTTGAAGGTTGCGTGAAGGGTGACGGTGCCTCCGCCAGCCGAGTTGGCCGCTGAGCCAGAGCCACTACCTGTGGTGGACCAGTAGGCGTAGGCTACTCCGCCGCTAGCCGCTACGAGGGCAATTGATGCTGCAACCGCGTAGACTTTTCCCTTTTTGCTCAATTTACTCATGATGAGACTCCTTTTGAATTGGTATTCCTCGGAACAGGCGACAGTGGCAAGGAATTCGCAATTACCAATCCTGCTTGGACTGCCCATTCATTCGATGACCAAATGCTGGCATGGCTGTGTTTAACGAACAAAGAGTGGTGTTACCCGTTTTTCGCAGTCCAATACGAGTGGTGCTACTTGGTTTCGATCACCACTTCTGACCTTCTTTGGTGGGACAACGACGGCGACACACCCCGTTTTGGGGCGTGTCGCCGTCGTTTGGGGTTCAAAAGAGGTCAGAAGTGGTGGACCACATTTAAACCACTGTGGCCCCGGACTGAAAAGTCCGGGGCCACAGCTTTTGCAGTTGGTTTCTTAGCTATCGCCAGCCGAGTTGGAGCGGCCGAGAATGGTCTGCGGGATCCAGAAGGCAAGGCCAAAGAGGACCAGGCAGATGGCCATCGGCCACGTGTTCTCCAGCGTCAGGAAAGCCAGGGAGTAGATGGCGCCGAGGAACAGGACCATGCTGATCACAAAGAGCAGAATGCTCTGGCCCAAGGGGTTCTCTTTTTCGATGGGCTGGCTGGCGTTCTGGGACATGCTTTCCTCCTCGGCCCCGGGGGGCTCAAAAACTATGGCGGCTGCCGGGAAACTCAGTACGCGGATGAACCTTGTTCACCTTTGACGATGGCAATTCCGGAGCTCGCACCGATACGTGTTGCACCAGCAGCAATCATAGCCTGTGCATCGGCCAGGGAACGTACTCCACCGGAGGCCTTGACGCCGAGATCCGGGCCCACTGTCTTGCGCATGAGGGCCACGTCTTCCACCGTGGCGCCGCCACCGTTGAAACCGGTTGAGGTCTTTACGAAGTCCGCCCCGGCCTCCACCGATGCCTCGCAAGCCAGGACCTTCTGCTCGTCATTCAGCAGCGCAGTCTCAATGATGACCTTGAGGATGGCGCCACCGGCGTGGACCGCCTCCGCTACGGTCGTGATGTCGTCCACCAATGCGCCTTTGTCTCCGGCACGGGCCGCGGAGATGTTGATCACCATGTCGATTTCATCCGCACCATCCAACACAGCACCGCGTGCTTCGAAAGCCTTGACGTCGCTGGGAGTGGCGCCCAGCGGAAAGCCGACAACCGAGCAGGTGAGGACTCCGGAACCCTTGAGGGCCTTCGTCACGATCTTGACCCAAATCGGATTGACGCATACCGACTTGAACTTGTACTCGGCAGCCTCGGCACAGACTTGGCGCACTTCGGCTTCGCTGGCCTCCGGCTTGAGAAGAGTGTGGTCGATGTATGAAGCGATGCTTGCACTGTTGTCCAGTGCGCTGGAGGCTTCGTTGCTCATGGAGGTCCTTCCGTGGCGGGCCCGGTGTGCCGCAAGGGTCGCGGCTCGTCAAATGACCATCTTGCCACACTGTCCTGCTGCCGGGGCGGCTCCCTCAGAGGGGCCGGCGGGCCGGGTATGGGGCCCCGGAAACTCCCTCCCCAGCCCGCCGCAGGTCCCTGGCCCGCCTCAGGCCCCTTGCCCGCCTCAGGCCGCGGCGGAGCGTTCGGAACGCGGGGACTGTGTGGGACTGGAAATGCGGAGCCTTGCGTCTTCCTCAAGCCGGGCGGCGCAGTGTGCCGCTGCGGCATTCGAGGAAAAGACGAGCCCGAGGCGCATGCCGTCGCGGGAGGCGGCGTCGCCGATCGCCCAGATGCCGGGCACCGAAGTGGCGAAGTCGTGCCCCACCCTGATGCCGCCGTCGGGAGCTGTTTGCAGGCCTGCACTTTCAGCGAGCCCGTTGCGGGGGAGTCGTTCCTCGGCGAGCACCACAAGATCGCCGTTCATGCTGCTCCCGTCCTCGAAGACGATCCCGGTAGCCGGCAGGACCGAACCGGCGACGGAAGGCATGACGGCAGCTGGACGCAACGTGGTACGGACGGGACGGACTCCGCGGGCGCGCAGGACAGCCTCCGCCTGGCCGGCTGCCGGACCGGTGCCAACCAAAATCCCCAGGGGACGACGGCCCAGCACCCGGGTGATGTCCTTGACCGCGGTGCCGATCTGCTCGGCGTCGTCGATCGTTGAGTAGCTGAGGCTGCGTGCTGAGCCTTGGACCGGCGGGTACATGGGGGAGGAGCCGGTGGCAATCACCAGCTGATCGTAGGGGAACTCGAGGCCCTCGGTGGTGGTGACCGTGCGGGCCTGGACATCGATGAAGCTCGCGGCCTGGCCGAAACGCACGGAGACCTGGGGGAGGGCGGCTAGCTCCAGGAGCGCATCGGGGCACTCGTCGCGGTTGCTCAGCACCGTGATGGTGCCGATGAACGCCGCCGTTCCGGGCTGTCGCGAAGTAGTGCTGCTGCCTGTCAGCTGACGGACCAGGGCCTGGGCTGCGGGCCCGGCTCCTGCGATGACGAGGTGGATGGAGCCTGCGGACGGGGTGATGGACATGATGGGTCCCTTCGCTGAACTGAGCTGTGGTGGATGTGCCTGTCCCCAGCGTAGGCGCGGGGTTTTTCGGTGGTGTTTCCCTGTTGTTGCCATTTGGCGGTGGCCCGTTCCCTGATGGTTACCAGCCGGTAATGAGCTGGGTCACATGCGGCCGCCGGCGCTAAACCCGGCGCGGCTAGTGCGCCGTGCGGGAGCGGTCCGGAGGCGCCAACCACTCTTGGCTCTGGCCAAGCCCGACTACGCTGTCCATCGTGCCTCCGCCGCGGAGGGTGGCCGCACCTGCTTCCGTGGAAGCCGTGAGGAACCACGCCTCGATGTGGTCGTCCAGGAGGCTACGAGCTTCGGGAAGCCACGCGGTGAACACTGGCTTGGGTGCCACGTGGAGGGTTTTCAAGGGCGCGACGCCGGGAGCGCCGCCCAGGATGAGCCGCGCCTTGGCCTGCCTGCCGTAGGCGACGTTCGCAGTGCCCTCGACATAGGTGTCCGACTTCCAAAGCATTCCACGGAAGGCGCAGTAGTTGGAGACCGCGAGCCTCACCGGGAGCCCGACCGGAGCGGGCTGTTCGATTTCGATGAAGCTGCCCAGCATTCCGTCCTGGTCGTACTGGGCCGAGACGGTGGCGTCCGTGACGACGAAGTCGAGGTTGGCCTGGTGCTTGGGCATGCCCTGGATTCCCTTGCCGCCCTTGACCGAGATTTCGGTGCTGACGGGCAGGTCCACCACGAACTGGCCAAGCTTGGACGACTTCTGGAAGATGAGCGGCAGGAACGGCGGGGCGGGCCGGCTGCCGTGGGTGATGGCAATGGCCAGGGAATATTCGATGTATTTGCCGATGTCCGTCGACGTGTGGTTGACCACCATGACCATCAGCAGGCCTTTGCCGCCGAGGCTGAAGGGTCGCATTTCCTTGCCTGGGAGCAGCCCGGCGGCGGCGCGTTTGTTGATGGGAAAGGCTGCCATCAGCATGGGGGAGTTGTTCGAAGTGAGCGGCATCACGTGATTGATGCCGTCCACTATTGCATACTGGCCGCCGAGTTTGATCTGGCGGCGTGGGACCGGGGAGGGGAGCAAGCCGTGGAGGGACCTGTGCATCGCCGCATGCAGCTGTGCGAAGTTTTTCATGGCCGTTCCTCCGGACCAAGAGCGAATGTACGGCCATGTTCCCACCGGGTCGGGAATCTGTCCATGATGTGGAGTTACCGCGCGGCGGGCGCCGTTGAGTTGCGGATTACCAGCGAGGGAGTGAGGCGTTCGTCCGCGATGGGAGCCTCGGGATTCTTGAGCCGGTCCATGGCCACTGCTCCGGCAACGCTTCCCAGTTCCATCGCGTGGAGGTCGACCGACGTCAGGTCGATGCCGTGGAGCCGGCCTGTCCGTGAATTGTCATAGCCCACCAACGACAGATCCCCGGGAATGGCCAGGCCCCTGGCGTAGGCGGCTTCGCGTGCCGCCAAGGCGAACTGGTCATTGTGGGTGAAGATGGCCGTCGGGCGGTCCTGGCCGTCGAGCAGTTGAGCTGCGGCACGCTGCCCGGCATCTTGCGTGAAGTCATCGGCCGGTACGGTCCAAGGAACCAGGCCGGCGCCGAGCATCGTCTTCTCGTAGCTTCTTCGGCGGACCGTGTGGCCGTCATAATCCGGTCCAGCCAGGTGGGCGATCCGGGTGTGTCCGAGGCTGAGGAGGTGTTCGGTGGCGGCGCGGGCGCCGGCGTCGTCGTCCGAATATACGCTGTCGACGCCGGGTACCGGCCGCGCGACGCTGACGATGGGGACTATTTGGGCCAGTTCCCGCACTCGTTCGTCCGGGTCCAGCAGCGTTGCGGCGATGATGATCCCCACCCGTGCCTCGATCAGCGAGTCCACGGCTCCCGGATCCACGCCGTCGATCGACTGGGAGACGCTGAGGATGAGGCGGTTGCGGGCCTGGGGGAGTGCCATCCTTACGCCGCTGAGGATATCTGCATAGACCTCGTTGTGGATGTCCATCAAATAGAGCCCGACGGCGGAGCGATGCTTGCGTGCCAGATCGGCGGCGGCCGCGTTGGGCCGGTAGCCGAGACGTTTCGCCGCGTCGAAGATGGCCTGTTTGGTCTCGTCGCTGACACCGGGAGCATCTCGGAAGGCGAAGGACACGAGCGTGCGGGAAACGCCGACTTCGCGAGCCACATCGCTCTGTGTTGCGGGACGGAGTTGCCAGTCAGGACCCATGCCTCATCTTCCCACGGCGAAGAAGCCTCAATTAAGTCATTTGTTAGTTTGACCTTACATTTGGGTCTTTCGCGCGTTAGTCTGGTGTTCAGAGCGGGTGTATGACCCGCACCACATGACAAAGGAGTCCTGATGTCTGCTACTCAAAGTCACGGTAGAGCCGGCAGCGCGGTCGCGCTTCCACCTTTGACCAACGGGCCGCACCGCAAGCGCCTTGGCCTGGTCGCCCTGATCGCCACCTTCGGTGGCCTGCTGTTCGGTTATGACACGGGTGTCATAAATGGCGCATTGAGGCCAATGACGGCCGAACTCGGCTTGACGCCGTTCACCGAGGGCATCGTTGCCAGCTCGCTCGTCTTCGCCGCGGCGCTCGGCGCGCTCTCGGGCGGACGGATCTCCGACGGGTGGGGGCGTCGCAAGACGATCATCCTGCTGGCGGTGCTGTTCTTCGTTGGCACCTTGGTGTGCGTGTTCACACCGAGCTTCGGGGTGCTCGTCGTCGGCCGCGTCCTGCTCGGTCTCGCAGTGGGTGGCGCCTCGGCGGTGGTTCCGGTGTTCCTGGCGGAGATGGCCCCGTATGAGATCCGCGGCTCCCTCGCGGGCCGCAACGAGCTCATGATCGTCGTCGGCCAGCTGGCGGCCTTCGTGGTCAACGCCATCATCGGCATCGTGTGGGGTGACGTCCCCGGCGTGTGGCGCATCATGCTTGCGGTCTGCGCGTTGCCGGCGATCGCGCTGTTCTTCGGTATGCTCCGCGTGCCCGAGTCGCCGCGCTGGCTCGTGGAGAAGGGCCGGCACGATGAGGCCCTCGCGGTGCTGAGGTCCGTCCGCTCCGAGGACCGCGCGCTTGCGGAGCTCGGTGAGGTCGAGAATGTCGCCAAGGAGGAGCAGGAGAGCCAGCAGATCGGCTGGCGTGCGGTCTTCAGCAACAAGAACCTGTTCCGCATTCTGCTCGTTGGCATCGGCCTGGGCGTCGCCCAACAGCTGACCGGCATCAACTCGATCATGTACTACGGCCAGACGGTGCTTGTCGAGTCGGGCTTCAACGAGAGCGGCGCGCTCATCGCGAACATCGCGCCCGGCGTGATTGCCGTGGTCGGCGGCGTCATCGCCTTGTCGCTGATGGACCGGATCGACCGTCGCAAGACCTTCATCCTTGGCCTCACGCTGACCACCAGCTGCCACCTGCTCATCGGGTTCGCCTCAATGATGTTGCCCGTGGGCAACCCGATCCGCCCGTACGTGATCCTCTTCCTGGTGGTTGCCTTCGTCGGGTCCATGCAGACGTTCCTGAACGTCGCGGTGTGGGTCTACCTGTCGGAAGTCTTCCCGCTGCACATGCGCGGCTTCGGTACCGGCGTCTCGATCTTCTTCCTCTGGGTCGTGAACGGTTTCCTTTCGCTGTTCTTCCCATCGCTGGTCGCGGGGGTCGGGATCACCGGCACATTTTTCCTCTTCGCCGTCGTCGGGGCGCTGGCCCTGGTCTTCGTCGTCAAGCAGGTCCCCGAAACCCGTGGCCGCACCCTGGAAGCACTCGAGGAAGACGTCACCACCGGTGCCATCTACTTGGTCCACAAGAACCCGGGACCGGTCGGTTCGTAGCCCAGCGGTGAGGGACTGGCGCGGCAGCTTGATCTGGCAGTAGCGACGTTCGATGACGTTCCTGGTCTTGTAGTCGGAGCCGTCGGGTGAGACGGGTCTGTCGCTGCGATTCGCGCCATCGCCTCCTACTTCACCCCTCAGCGTCGTGACCGCAAAGAGGCGACGCCGTGGCCGCCGAGCAGGCTGTGAAGAACCTGTTCGGCGGCCACGACTGCCGTCAGCGCTTAATGATCGCGCCAACAACGCCTGTCTGCGGGTGCGGAGCGGATTCGACGGCGGGCCGTCAGACGGCCGGCGCGAACATGATTGACGCTACGTGGATACTGGGATACCGTCTCTTGGAAACGTTTCCATGCGCTTTCTGGCTATGTCAAGGAGGACACAGCAAATGAAGATCCGTATCCTGGCGAGACGGGCCAGACGCATGAAGTCGCACGCTGCGGCATCCCTTGCGATCGCCCTCGTCGCGGGACTGATCGGCCCGGCCCTTGTGGCGCAGCCGGCCTCCGCGGCTGGACCCATAGCCAACCCCGCGGCATCCGTCAACACCTTCATCGGCACCAAGGACGAAGGGAACACCTTCCCCGGTGCGTCGGCGCCGTTCGGCATGGCCCAGGTGAGTCCGACTGGCAAACATTTCGCGGGCTGGCAATACGATGACACGACGGTTCGGGGTTTCGGTCATTCCTACCTCTCGGGCGCCGGATGCTGGGAACAAGGCGGTCTGCTTTCCGTGCTCCCCACGACCGGCGAGGTCGGCCCCGGCAAGTCGTTCGACACCTCCAACGGGCGCACCTTCGATCACACCCGATATGCCGCGACCCTCACCCATGACGGCGAGATCGGTACCGCCGGCTACTACCGGACCAGGCTCACCTCCTCCGGTGGAATCGACGTCGAAGCCACCGCATCCACCCGCGTCGGGGTGCAGCGATACACCTTCCCCGCGACCGGCAACGCCAATGTGTTCCTCAACACCGGTCAGGCCAATCAAACTCTCAAGGTGAAGAACTCCTCGATCACGATCGTCGGTGACCGCACCGTCGTGAGCGAGATCCGCGTGCAGGGATTCTGCTCGGGGAAGGACTTCGAGTACACCACCTGGTTCGCTACGAGGTTCGACCGGCCCTTCGCGTCCTCGGGAACCTGGAATGAGACCGGCGGCATGCCAGGGTCGACCGCTCAGCCATCCGGTGCCGGGCAGAAGGGCGCCTGGGTGAGTTTCGACACCAGCGAGAACCGCACGGTTCAGCTCTCGACCGGGCTCTCCTTCACGGGCATGGCCGGTGCGATCGCCAACCTCGTGGAGGAGGGACTCGATGACAATGGGGCCATCATCCCTTTCGACGCCGTCAAGGATGCGACGGTCGCGGAGTGGAACACCGAACTTCGGAAAGCCACCACCTACGGAGGCACCGCCAACGACAACGTCACCTTCTACACAGCGCTCTACCACGCTTTCCTCCAGCCCATCACCTCGACAGACTTCGATGGCCGTTACCGCGGCTTCGACGACAAGAACCACGTGGCGGACGGCTGGACCTACTACCAGTGGTTCTCGCTGTGGGACACCTACCGCTCACAGAACCAACTGCTCGCCATGCTGCAGCCGGAACGCGCGCAGGATATGGCCAGAAGCGTTCTGACGATTCAGCAGCAGGGTGGCTGGCTGCCGCGCTGGGCGTACGCGAACTACGAGGCCAATGTCATGACGGGCGATCCGGCTTCCCCTTTCCTCGCCGACCTCTGGCGGTTCGGGGCGGTGCAGGGCGGGGTGACGCTCGGCGCTGAGGACACCCTGTCCGGCACGGCGGTCGAACTCGATGAGAAGCTTCTGCTCGCGGCGCTGCTGGAGAACATCGACACTGCGCCTCCCGCCGGGAGCCAGTTCGCCGGGCGCTCCGCTATCGCCGACTACATCGCGAAGGGGTACGTGCCCGCCAACCGCTGGGCCCCGAAGAAGGGCATGGACACCGACGAACACCACGGCGGTTCGGCGACCATGGAGTACGCGGTCGGCGATTGCGCCGTCTCGCTCGTCGCGGAGGGATTAGGCGACAACGCCACGGCTGTGCGTCTTGCCTCTCGTGCGAGCAACTGGAAGAACGTGTGGAACCGGGCCGCGACCGAGACTGGATACACAGGCTTCCCGCGCGAGAGAAATGCCGACGGCAGCTGGGGCGGCAACACCGGGGGATTCCAGGAAGGAACGGCGTGGCAATACCAGTGGCTTGCCTGGCAGGACGCGGACGGACTCGCGGAGGCCATCGGCGGAGTCGGTCAGGCCATCAGCCGCCTCGACAAATTCTTCGACATTGGACGCGTCTTCACCGATCCGGCCGGTGCCGCGAGGGGATCCTGGGTCACCGGAGCGCTTGACTACAACCGGATCGAGTACAACCCGAACAACGAACCGAACCTGCACGCTGCGTGGATGTATAACTTCTACGGGGAACCCGCGAAGGCGTCAGCGGTGAACCGGGCGGCCCAAACGCTTTTCACCAACAAGCCGAACGGTGTCACCGGAAACGACGATCTCGGAACCATGTCGGCCTGGTACGCATTCTCTGCGCTCGGCATGTATCCTTCGGTTCCCGGTTCTGGTGATCTGCTGTTGCACGCTCCACGCTTTCCGCGGCTGGACCTCGACTTCGGTGACACGACTCTGACCATCAAGGCAGACGGCGCCGATGGATCGAAACTGCAATACATCGACGGAGTCTCGTTCAACGGCACTCCACAAAGCGCGAGCTACACCAACTGGGATCGGTTGAAGAAGGGCGGAACGCTCGAGGTGACGCTCACCGCCGACGCATCCACAACCTGGGGAGAGGCTAGCGCCGACCGCCCGAAGGCTCCATGCTCGTCGGTCGTCGACGAGGTTGCGCCAACGGTGCGGTTGAACACGGCGCCGGTGACTCCGGCATCCGGCTGGCATACCGCCGGGGTCACCGTTTCGGCCACCGCGGATGACAACGACTCCCGGACGCCGAGCATCGAGACTCGTCTCGACGGCGGCGAGTGGCAGCCGTACACCGCGGAGATCCTCTTCGCGGCGGATGGCGTTCACATTCTCGAGGCGCGCGCGATCGACAAGACCGGCAACATCTCGGAGATCGCACGCGCGCGTGTGGCAATCGACATGACCGCTCCCGTGACCACCGTTCAATTGCCCGTCGCCGATGCGAAGGCTACGACGGTCAAGCTTGTGTTCGATGCGGAGGACGCCCTCTCCGGCGTTGCATTCACCGAGTATCGAATCGGCGAGGAGGAGTGGAGTGCGGCGCCCGCGGACGGGGTGAAGTTCGACAAGGCCGGAAGCCATTCGGTCTCGTACCGCTCGACAGACCGCGCAGGCAACGTGGAAGTGGCGCGATCACTGACTGTGACCGTCCGAGACGGCGGTACCGACCCCGTGGTCACGACGACTTTGACTAGGGACGGCGGGCTCGCCACGACAGGATTCAGCATGGCCGGGCTATGGCTGCTCGGCACGCTGCTCGTGTTCACCGGAGCCGTGATCGCGATCGCTATCCGGCGCCGTCGAGCCTGATCCACATCCTGTCGGACCCGCGGTGCGACATCGCGGCCCGACGGCCGGGGGCGGGTTTGGCACGTGCCACTCGAGGGACCTAGACGCGGAGCCGGTAACCGCGTTTGACCACGGTTTCCACGAGCCTTCCGTCCGGGAGCGAGGACCGCAAACGGCTCACCGTCATGTCCAGGGCATGGACCGAGCCACGCAGTTCCAGAAGATCGGAAAGCGCCTCTCGGGACAGCACTGCGCCCCCGGCTCCCAAAAGCGCTCGCAGCAGGAGCAGCGGAGCCGGGGCCAGCTCCACCACGGAACCATTGATCTTCAAACAGCGGCCGCGCAGCTCGATGTTCCCTGCGGGAGTGTCGAGCCGGCGCACATGGTTCAGGGCCAGATGTTCGGTGACGAGCCGGATGAGCGCACCCATGCGGTAGCGGTCCGGGATGAGGGGGGCGAGCCCAGCGTCGATTAGCGGCTGTGCGGTGACGGGCCCGACGGCGGCCACGGTCACCTGGGTCTTGAGGGCCTCGATCAGCTGGCGGTACATGCCCATTTCGTGGGCAGTGCTCCACATGGCGTCTACCGCGGGCGCGCTCGTAAAGGTGAGCACATCCAAGTCTCCACTGCAGGCGGCTTCGATCAGGCGCGGCAGCTTGTCTTCGCCGTCGGGCTTTACCCAGCGGTAGGGGGTGACGGTGAGGACCGTCGCGCCGGACATCCGGAGGCGTTCCAACTGGCGCACATCG
This sequence comes from Arthrobacter sp. GAS37, assembly GCF_044908325.1. NCBI lineage: Bacteria > Bacillati > Actinomycetota > Actinomycetes > Micrococcales > Micrococcaceae > Arthrobacter > Arthrobacter sp. GAS37. The sequence continues at coordinate 11,035 of NZ_JBIYDB010000014.1, read as the reverse complement.
GTGTAGCCGTGCAATTGCACTGCGACGGTCTTCCCTCGGACGCCTTCCTGAAGGAGCATGTCCACCAGCGTGGCGGTGGTTTCGTCACTGCTGATCCCGACGTCGGCAAGGCCCGCCGCACGGACCGCACCTCGGGCTTTTGGTCCCCGCACGAACATGCGGCAGGCAGCCAGGACGTCGAGAAGTTGCTCGCCGATGCCGAAAGAGTCCGCGGCCTCGCACCAGCGCCGCATGCCGTAGGCAGTGGTGGCGATGCAGATATCGGGCTTGGCCGCGATGATCGTTTTCGTGTCCTGGATGAGCGTGATGTCTTCCTGGACCGGCGCGATCTTCAAAGCCGGGGCGTGCAGCACGGAAGCGCCGCGCCGTTCGAGCGCCTCGATCAAGTCCCGTGAACGCCTGTGTGAAGTCACCCCGATGCGGAAACCGTCCAGCGGCGCATCGTCGGTTGGTACGGGGGTGGCCAACGGCGAGCCTGCATCGATGGAATCAAGGGCATTCAACGTAGTCATGTGTGTTCTTTCAGGCTTCAAGGAGGGAAGCTGCGAGTAGGTTGAGCTCTGCGGTGGCTTCGGTGTGATTGCGGTTGGCTTCGGCCACCCGGACCACTTCGCCAATGACCAGGACGGCCGGGTTGGTGCAGCCTGCGGCCGCGGTTTCAATGGTGCCGAGTTCGGCGATGGTAGTGCGTTGTCCGGGGCGGTAGCCGCGTTCGACAACGGCCATGGGCATTGCGGGGTCCATCCCGGCCCGGCGGAGCCCGGCGGCGAGCTGGGGGAGGGTGCCGATGCCCATGAGGACCACGATTGTCCCGCCGAGGCCGGCCAGGTGCGTGTGCTCCTTTTCGGTCAGCGGTGCGTGGCCCGAGACAACCGTGAACATGTGGCTGACCTCGCGGTGCGTGACGGGAATGCCCGCGGCGGCCGGGACCGAGATGGCGCTCGTGACGCCCGAGATGACGCGTACGGGGACGCCCGCCTGCACGCACGCGCTGACTTCTTCGCCGCCGCGGCCGAACACATAGGGGTCACCGCCTTTGAGCCGCACCACGTTCTTCCCGGCCAGGGCGGCGTCGACCATGAGTTTTTCGATGTCGCATTGGGCTACTTTGTGGTGCCCGGGGCGCTTGCCGACGTCCACCATTTCCGCGGACGTCAATTGCGCCAGTTCAGCGTAGGGGGCGAGCCGGTCGTAAAAGACGACGTCGGCGTCCCGCAGCGCGTTGACCGCGCCCATGGTCAGTAGATCGAGGGCGCCGGGACCGCCGCCAACCAGGGTGACCTGGCCTGACTCGCCTGCGGGCGGTTCGCTGGCGACGGGGATCCCCGCTTTCCGGCAGCGTTCGAGCAGGAGTTCCCAGCCGGGCTGCCCATCGTCGACGGCCGCGACCAGGAAGGGGCGTTCGGGCAGCGGGCCGTCGGCGTCGGCTCCGTCGGGGGCGCTGAGCCGATGGACGACGGCGCCGGCGGCTTCGTAGCGCCGGACGGCCTGCCGTGCGGCGTGGGCCGAGCCTGTGACCAGAACGTCGCGGCCTGTGAGGTCGATGGTGAGCTGCATGGCTTCTTGCTCCTTAGACCTGGCCGCGAACGGGAATCGTGCTGGCGATGAGGACGCCGCCCTTTTCCTCGTTGGTGGCGGGGCGGATCTGGCCGCGTTCGGGGACGAAGGTGATGGCTTCGTCTTTCTGGTCGGGGGCGTTGACGAAGGAGCGGAAGCGGCGGAGCCGTTCCGGGTCTTTGAGGGTCTCGGCCCATTCGTCCTGGTAGGTGTCGATGTGGCGCGCCATGGCGGTTTCGAGGTCGTTGGCGATGCCGAGGGAGTCGTGGATGATGACGTCCTCGATGTGTTTGAGGCCGCCGTCGAGTTCTTCCTGCCAGCGGGCGGTGCGCTGGAGCCGGTCCGCGGTGCGGATGTAGTACATGAGGTAGCGGTCGATGTATTTGATCAGGGTGTCGTCGTCCAGGTCCTGGGCGAGGAGTTGCGCGTGGGCGGGCAGGAATCCGCCGTTGCCGCCGACGTAGAGGTTCCAGCCTTTGTCGGTGGCGATGACGCCGACGTCCTTGCCGCGGGCTTCGGCGCATTCGCGGGCGCAGCCGGAGACGCCCATTTTGAGTTTGTGCGGGCTGCGCAGGCCGCGGTAGCGCATTTCCAGGTTGATGGCCATGGCGACGGAGTCCTGGACGCCGAAGCGGCACCAGGTCGAGCCCACGCACGATTTCACGGTGCGCAGGCTCTTGCCGTACGCCTGGCCGGACTCGAAGCCGGCCTCGACGAGTTCTTTCCAGATCTCGGGGAGTTGTTCGAGGCGGGCCCCGAACATGTCGATCCGCTGCCCGCCGGTGATCTTCGTGTAGAGACCGTACTTCTCGGCAACGCGGGCGATCACGCCCAGGCCCTTCGGCGTGATTTCGCCGCCGGCGATGCGCGGGACTACGGAGTAGGTGCCGTCCTTTTGCATGTTGGCCAAGGCGCGGTCGTTGGTGTCCTGCAGGGTGCCGCGGCCGGCGCCGAGGACGTATTCGCTGTTCTGGCTGGCCAGGATGGAGGCGATGGTGGGTTTGCAGATGTCGCAGCCGGCGCCGGTGCCGTATTTGGCCAGGATGTCCTCGAAGGAGTCCAGTTCCAGGACGCGGATGGCGTCGAAGAGTTCCTGGCGGGAGAGGCTGAAGTGCTCGCACAACGCCTTGGAGACCTCGATGCCGGACTTCGTCAGTTCCCCTTCGAGGAGTTTCTTGAGCATCGGCACGCAGGAGCCGCACTGGGTGCCGGCCCGGGAGCAGGTCTTCAGTTCGCCGAGTTCCCGGACGGGGGCGTTGCCCTCGCAGGAGCCGCAGCCGTTGATGGCGTCGCGGATGTTCCCGGCGGGGACGTTGTTGCAGGAGCACAGGATCGCGTCGTCGGGCAGTTCGGTGTCCGGGGCGTCCCCGCCGCCGGCGGCGGTCAAATAGGCGCCGGGTTCGGCGGGGAGTTCGCGGCCGAGCAGGGGGCGCAGGCTCATGTAGGGGGTGGCGTCGCCGACGAAGATGCCGCCGAGCAGGGTCTTGGCGTCGTCGGTGGTGACGATCTTCTGGTAGACACCCCGGGCCGGGTCGGCGTAGACGATCTCCAAGGAGTGCTCGGTTGTGGCGAACGCGTCGCCGAAGCTGGCCACGTCCACGCCGGAGAGCTTGAGCTTGGTGGCGGTGTCGAAGCCGGGGAAGGTTGCCTGCCCGCCGTGCAGGCGGTCGGCCACGATCTCGGCCATCGTGTTTGCCGGTGCCACGAGTCCCAGGCACATGCCCTCGAAGTTCGCCACCTCACCGATGGCCCAAATGCCGGGGACCGGGGTGGCGCAGTGGTCGTTGATGACCACGCCGCCTTTCTTGCCGATTTCGAATAGCGCTTCTTCGCCATCAGTGGGGTCTTGGGCGGCGCGGAACAGTTCATCGCGGGGACGGATGCCGATGGACGCGATGACCATATCGGCGGGGATGATGCGGCCGTCCTTCATGAGGACGCCGGTGACCTGGCCGTCGTCGTTGGACAATACTTCGGCGGGGTAGGTTCCCGTAAGAACTTCCAGTCCCTTGGCAGTGACCAGTCGGCCCAATGCCTGGCCGGCGCCCTCATCCAGCTGGGCGTTCATGAGCCAGCGCGAACCGTTGATGACGGTGGCCTGCGAGCCCAACTCCATGGTGCCGGCCGCTGCTTCCAAACCGAGGAGGCCGCCGCCGATGGTCACGGTCTTGACGGTCCTGCCAAGCTTCTCCGTGAGTTCGGTAATGGCCTTGTTGATGGCCCAGACGTCGTCGAGGGTGCGGTAGACATGGGCGAGCTCGCCGCCGGGGAAGGGGAGCTCTGCCGCGTCCGAGCCGGTGGCGACCACCAGGTGGTCGTAGTCGTACGTGTTGCCGGCCGCGGTCTCCACGGACTTGGCTTCGGGGTTGATCCTGACCACGCGCTCGCCCGTGCGCAGGGAGATGGATTCGTGCTCCCACATGGACATGTCGCCCAGGGTGAGGTCATAGTCCACATCGGTCAGGGCCTTGCTCAGCGTGACCCTGTCATACGGAACGTGCTCTTCCTCGCTCAGGACCGTGACGTGCCAGCCCTCGAGACCGCGGGTATGCATGGCATCGGCAAAACGGTGGGCCGCTGGGCCTCCGCCGGCGACAACAATACGGCGCTGGTTTTCTGGGGTGGAAGTGGGTCCGGTCACTGGTGGCCTTTCGCATACGCCGCAGAACGTGCTCCGCAACTTGTCACTTCAGACTACGGACGCGCAGTTTCTCTTCAGTTTCCCTTTTGTTTCGTGGTCTTAACTTCTGGGTCACGATTGGATGTCGGGACGTGTGAGGTCTCTTTTACGCACCGGACACATTGGCTGCGTTCCGGTGAAACACTCCCCGCCTACCTTGAAGGTATGGTCGCCTGGCGGCCGACGTCTGAAAGGAACGGACAGCATTTGTCCGGGCGCAGGCATAGCGAGAGGGGTTGACATGACCGTCATTCTGGAACGGGAAGAACAACTGACGAGCGCGCCGACGGCGTCCGGCTGGCACCGCGTATGCCCGTTGGACGAGCTGGAACCGGCTTGGGGCGAGGCAGCGTTGATCGACGGCGTGCAGGTGGCGCTCTTCCGTGTCGACGCCGAAAATGTCTACGCCGTCGCCCAGCAGGACCCCGCAACCTTGGCCAACGTCATGGCCCGCGGCATCACCGGTTCCCGGGGATCACGCCCCACCATCGCCTCGCCGTTGCACAAGGAGGTCTACGACCTGCAGACCGGTGAATGCTATTCAAACCCCGGGCTCCGGCTTCCGGCATTCAAGACCCGCGTGGTTGACGGCTTCATCGAAGTCGAACTCTAGCTCAGAGTCCCAGCGCTTCACGGACGTCGGCGAGTATGTGGTCCAAAGTCGTCCGCGCGGCGAGCCGGGTCTCTGCGAGTTCCGCCGCGGAACCGACCGACTTGATGACCTCCAGGTAGCACTTGAGCTTTGGCTCGGTGCCACTTGGCCGGATGATGACGCGGCTAAGGTCCCTGGTCAGATAGAGGAGGCCGTCGGTCGGCGGCAGTTGTTCGCTTCCCTCGGCCAAATCCACAAAGGTCTCGATGGCGGAACCACCAAAAGACTCGGGCGGATCGGCCCGGAGCCGGTTCATCATGGCGTCCAGCAAACCAAGGTCAGCCACCCGGATGCTGAGCTGGTCACTCGCATGCAGGCCGTGCACCAGGTAGATCTCGTCCAAGGTGTCGAAGATCGTCTTTCCTTCGGCCTTGGCCGCCGCCGCTAGTTCGGCGATGAGCAAGGAGGCGGAAATGCCATCCTTGTCCCTGACGAGTTCGGGCGCCACGCAGTAGCCCAAGGCTTCCTCGTAGCCGTACACAAGTCCCGGCACCCGGGAAATCCACTTGAATCCCGTCAACGTTTCCTCATGGACGAAGCCTGCCGCCGCCGCGATCCGGGAAAGCAACCGGGACGAGACGATTGAGTTAGCAAAAACGCCCCGGCTCGCGTCGCCTTGCCGGGCGTCCGCGGCATGCCGGGCCACGACATGTGCCCCGAGCAGGGCGCCTACTTCGTCGCCCCGCAACATCCGCCAAGCACCCGTATCGGGGTCCTTTGCCGCCACGGCCGCGCGGTCGGCGTCGGGGTCGTTGGCCAGCACAATGTCGGCACCGGAACGAGCTGCGGCAGCCAAAGCCAGATCGAGCGCGCCGGGTTCTTCCGGATTGGGAAAACTGACCGTGGGAAAGTCCGGATCCGGTGCTGCTTGCTCTTCCACGAGCGAGACGTCCGTGAAGCCCGCCGCGTTGAGTACCGAGACCGCGGTTTCACCGCCCACGCCATGCATGGGGGTCAGGACGATCTTCAGCTCACGGGCCGGGAAATTTTCGACGTCGGCCAGGCCGGCCATCGCGGCCTCATACTCGCCGGTGATGGAATCGGGCAGCTCAGTCCAGCCGGATTCAGCGAGTTCAATGGAAGCCAAGGGGCCCACGGCTTCAATGCTTGCGGCGATCTGCGAATCGTAAGGTGCCACGATCTGGGATCCCCGGCCGCTTTCCTCCACGGCCCGGCCTCCCAGGTACACCTTGTAACCGTTGTCCTGCGGCGGGTTGTGGCTCGCTGTGACCATGACGCCGCCGTCGCAATCAAGGGAACGGACCGTGTAAGCCAGCAGCGGGGTGGGAAGCGCCGAAGGCATCAGGAAGGTGTCGATTCCCGCGGCCGTGAAGATGGCGGCAGACTCTAGTGCGAAGACATCCGAGTTGTGCCTCGCGTCATAGCCGACGACGGCGCGCGGCCGCGTTCCGGGGGAAGCCGCCTCAACGGCGTCCTGGAGGAAGGCCGCCAAACCTGCCGCTGCCCGCCGCACCACCACGCGGTTCATCCTGTTGGGACCGGGACCGAGGGCTGCCCGCAGTCCCGCGGTACCGAACTGCAACGTTCCACTGAAGCTGTCTTCAAGCTGTTGCCGGGCTGCAGCGACGCCGCTGGAGGCGAGTGCGGTCAGTTCGGACAGGGCTGCCGCGGTGATCGGGTCCGGGTCCTGGGCAGCCCATTCGCCGGCGTCGGATATCAGCTTTTCAAATTCGGCATCGCTCGATGTCATAGGGATAAAGCTATCGTCAAAGGGAATGAATGCCGAGGTCAAGCGCTATGTCAACGGTCACAGTACAGCCACCCCACCCCAACTGACTCGCATTAGTTGTCGTTATGAGGCGTCTTAACGACAACTAATGCGAGTCAGTTGGGTTCCCGGGCGTCAGGGTTGCATCCGCGTGCTCGTGAGTACGAAGCTCGTGGTGCCTCCCGCGCTGAAGGCGGCCGCACCCGTGTTGCCCCACTGCGGGAAGAAGATGTCCGAAATGACCACCGATCCGTCTTGCGTGAACACCTCAACGGACGAGGAATCGAGGAGGATGCGAAGGCGGACCTTGCCGTCCTTCATGGGCACGGAAGCTTGGTGGTAGGGGCTGAATTTCGGCGAGAAGTTGGAGGTTCCGGCCGCCGAGCGGTCCACTTTGAGAGTCTGGGTTGCGCGGTTGTATGAGATGCGGAGGCCTGCCTTCCCGTCCGGTGAACCCCGCAGCACAATGCCGGCGTCCGCGGAGCCCGCAACGTCAATTTCGGCCTCGATCAGCTGGGTTCGGGACCCAAAGTCGCCGCCGAGGGACTCCGTGGAGTCAGTGACGGTGAGGTTTTCGCTATGTACCTCACTGGTCTTGGTGTTCGTGAGCGCATCCGCGGCAGCCTGGGCGATGGTGGAATGGAGTTCGAAGCGGCTTCCCGTAGCTGCGAGGGTGAGTTGGCGGGGGATGGCCATAGATCCGCGCCACGGGGTGCTCGGTACGGACTGCGCAAAGTCCCAATTCCCCATCCAGCCGAGCAATACCGGCTTTCCGCCGGGAGCTGCGCTGATGGTGTTGGCCGCGTAGAAGTCCGCTCCATGATCCAGCCACTGTGACTCTGTCAGCGGGTCACCTGGTTTCGCCGCGTTTTCCGCCGTGAACCGGGTGCCGTCGAAATCGCCCACGAAGTACTGCATGCCGGAGCCTCCCGCGATGCCTCCGGGGTTGATGCTCACGATCATGACCCACTTCTTCAGCCCGCTGCCGCCGTCGACGTCTATCTGGAGCAGCTCGGGAACTTCCCAGAGGCCGCCCTGGGCGCCTACCCCCGAGAAGTCGCTGAGGAAGTTCCAGTGCAGCAAGTCCGTGGACTTGAAGAGTTTCACCACTTGGGCATCGGCTACCACCGTGGTCATGACCCAGTATTTGCCGGGCTCGTACCAGGTGATCTTGGGGTCCCGGAAGTTGTTCGACGCCGGCTTCAGGCTGAGCACCGGGTTGCCTTTGTACTTGGTCCAGGACGTCCCATGGTCCAGGCTGTAGGCCACGGACTGGGCCCGGCTACCCTTGGGCAGAGCCCCGCCGTCGCCGTATGAGCTGGTGTAGAGGGCTACCAGCGGCGGATCTTCAGCGGTGCCCAGGCCCGAGGCGTTCTTGGTGTCAGGAACGATGGCGCCGGAAAAGATCTCCTCGCTGGCAGAGCCTTCCATGGCTACCGGCTGCTGGGTCCAGTGAACCAGATCGGTGCTGGTGGAGTGGCCCCACGACATGTCTCCCCAGAAGTTGCCGTGCGGATTGTGCTGGTAGAACGCGTGATAGGTGCCGTTTTCGTAGACAAGGCCGTTGGGATCGTTGATCCAGTTTTGCGACGCTGTCAGGTGCGCGGCGGGCCGCCACGGGTCCGATTCGGACGGAGCCGGGGCGGGCGTTCCGCCGGCGGTGCCGCTTGCGGAAGGCTGGTTCGCCGCGGACGGCGAGGCGTCCGGCGTCGGGGTGCAGGAGCTCGCGAACATTGCCAGGACGACGGCGACGACGGCGAGTACCGCCTTGCGGGCGGGCCGGAGCGGGCGTTGGGGAAAGTGGAGCATGGGACTTCCTGGGTTGTGGCGCGGGGCGCCCGGGGTGAACCGGGCGCCCCATGTTTGCCGGGCAGGCAGCAAATCCTCTGCCTGCCCGGCTGGAATTGACGGTGGCCTACTTGTAGAGGCCTTCCCCTCCGACGCGGACGTTGGTGGGGAGGTAGCCGAACGGGCCGAGGCCGTTCTTGCCGAAGCTGCGGTCAACCTGCGTGACGCCACCGGCGAAGTTGATCTTTACCGTGGGGGAGAGGGACCCTCCACGGACTCCGTCGACATTGTCGATGAATGACTGCACCAAGCCGCCGGGCTGGACGTAGTGCGAGTACGCCTGGAACTGACGACCGTTCTGCTGTGCCGACTGGTTCCCGCTCGGGTTGTTCGCCGCGAGGTTCAAGTCGGTCGGCGAGCCGAGCGCGAGGCCCGAGTTGTTCACGGGCTGGAAGTCCGAACGGACGCCGTTCCCAACGAAGCCGTAGACGCCGTCGGGACCACGCATGCCATCGGCGTAGGTGAACTGGTGGCTGATGGTGAACAGGTAGTACTTGTTCTGGCCGTTTTCATTCTGGATGAAGATCTGTGGGCGCTCGGTCTGGTCGTTGACGCAGTTGGCGGACAGGATCGGCGGCAGGAAGTGCCACTGGGTCAAGTCCTTGTTGTCTGCGACAGCCAGGCCGACGCTCGCGGTCTGGAACCAAGAGCCAGTGGTGGTGTTGACCGTATTGGTGTTTTCGGCGTGGGGATCACCAGGGCGGTAGCCAAGGTCAGAATCCGTGCACTTGTAAGCGCCGCGGTTTCCGGCAGTGTTGCCTTCAAAGACCATGAAGGTCTGGCCCGGGTGGGCCGGGTCTTCGAAGGTGTACGGGTCGCGGAAGGCGAAGCCGGCGTTCTGGGCCTTGTTCTGGTACAGCTTGCCGTCCGGCTCGAGCAGCTTGGTGTGCTGGAAGCCGTCGAAGGTGACGCCGTTCTTGTCGGCGTGGATGTTGCCGAGGGCCTTGGCGATGACTGCGTCCGGAGCGATCCCGCCGCCGCCCGCGTTGCGCTCTGCACGGTCGTAGAACGTGGTGGCGGTGTAGAACACGTTGACGTGGTCACCCTGCATGAGGCGCGTGGAGCCGGACCATTCGGTGTTGCCGATGGAGGTGTTGTCCAGGAACAAGTGTCCGCCGTAGTTCCACTTGTCCTTCGCGGGGTCGGCGTTGGTCTTGCGGAAGAAGTAGCCGATGCGGGCGTTCCAGTGGCGCTGGTCGAAGCCGTAACCCGCGTGGCGGTCAGCGACGAGGGAGAAGATGACGTCCCAGCCCTTGTAGCTGATCTGGTTGGCGTTCTGGTCGGTCAGGGACCACGTGTCCCAGACCCAGACGTCGTCGTTCATGGCCGGGAAGTCCTTGGGGATCTCAGGCATGGTGACGTTAGGGCTCATGGAGTTCTGGCCGGGGGTCACGTTCGGGTTGCTTTGGGCCATGATCTGCTTGGCATCCGCCCGCGTCCATTTGGACGTGAAGTTTGCTGCGGGATCAAAGGCTTCCTGTGTGTGGACCGTCGGCAGCGGGAATCCCGGCGTGGGGGCCGGCATCGTGGTGGCCGGCTTGTCGGCAGGCAGGTTTGCCTGGGCTGCCGGTGATGCCATGAGGACCGTGGCAGCCACGCTGGCAGCGGCCGCAAAAGCGGCTGCCGACCGCAGACGGCGGCGTGGCCTGTTGGAGTTTGAGTGAGATTTCATGCTTGCTCTTCTCGCGGAGGTTGGACTACGGGGAATGGGCGCAAGCCCTTGTCCGAACTCCGGCGTCCCCGTGTCGCCAATGGCGTCCTCAGGAACGCCATCGTCTCGGGTGGAGGGGGATTCTTAGGAAGCCCCCATCCTGCGGTCCTGGCACGTCGACTTGCCGGGACCGTTCAAAGCTTGACGCGCGCTGAATGCGGCCGCAACTCGTGTTTCCAGCGGCCTGGGAGCCCATCGGCCACATGTCGGACATATGTGCGCAAGCGCTTACATTTTTACACCGCGCGCGTGCCATGGAAAGTAGCGCGGGTCAAATGTTTCTGAATAAATCTGATTTATTCAATAAGTTCACACGCCATTAACACTAGTACTACAGTCGCGTTTAATTTTAGCCGCGTCGGCGTTTTAACCGGGTTTTTGGTCCGGAGCCTGTTAATCGTTGGTGGTGAGTGATGATATTTGTGTGGCGGAAGTAGAAGAGTGGGCCGAGGGTCTGGAGGAGATTGGCGATCTTATTGGGCACCGATTCGCCCGTTCCGAGCCCCGCGAGAACGCTTTGGGCTACGTGCGTGGGCTGCTTTCGGATGAGGAACGCAAGAACTCCTGGACCCTCTCTGAGCGCGCCGGGCACGGCACCCCGGATGGCATGCAGCGGCTGCTCTCGACCACCGACTGGGATCCGGACGCTGTGCGGGATGACCTGTTCACCTACGTCAACCGCCACCTGGGCGATCCCGACGGGATACTGATCATCGACGAGACCGGGTTCCTCAAGAAGGGCGGCGCCTCGGCCGGGGTCGCACGCCAGTATTCGGGCACCGCCGGGCGGGTGGAGAACTGCCAGATCGGGGTGTTCCTGACGTACTCCGCCCCGGCCGGGCGCACGCTGCTGGACCG